>JAYVSV010000039.1:0-7398 GCA_043775015.1 Verrucomicrobiota bacterium | reverse complement strand
AAAAAAAAATATGATCACTTATACACCGTCCTTTCAAAAAGCGTTCACGGCGACGGCTGCGGCCCTTGGCCTCGGCATTCGCGTGAAGCTCAACAGCTCTGGCAATATTCTGGTCGCGGGTGCGACCGACCTTGCCATCGGCACCACCATCGAAGCCATCGCCGCCAGCGGCACCGGCACCGTGTTGCTCTTTGGCCCGTCGCGCATCGTCACAGCAGGCGCGGCCATCACCGCTGCCACGCTGCTCTATCCGCTCGCGGCCGGTAAGGTGGATGACACCGGCACCATAGCCATCAACCTCGTCGCAGGCAGTGCGGCCACGGCGGATGGCGACCAGATCGAAGCCTTCGAATGTCGTGTCGGCTCTTAATCCCAAATCGCAAACAACAAAAAATTAACGAAACCTTAAAATATGTATAATACCTCTGGTGCCACGCTTCGTGGCGATCTTAACACGGTGGTCATGGAAGCCTCTGCCGCCGATCAATGGTTCATCGGCGAACGCATCCTGCCGCCGACTCCCGTGGCCGTGAAGTCCGGCCAATATCCAAAACTCCAACTCGCCGCCGCTGATTTATTGGTGGCCGGGTCGACCGTCCGCGCCCCTGGCGGAAAATACGGTGAAGCCGTGCGCGGTTGGACCAGTGACACCTACGACTGCATTGATCGCGGACTGGAAGAAGCCGTCGATGATGTGGTGGCCGCTGATGTGGGACGTTACTTCAGCGTCGAGTCTGCCAAAGCCATGTTGTGTATGCGCAACATGAAGCTCGATCACGAAACGCGCGTCGCTGCGGCGGTGATGAATACCACGAACTTTGGTTCAGCAACCAACAGCGCGGTGGCTTACACCAATGCCAACCTGGCGACGATCAGTTTCGTAGCCGACATCCTTGCTGCCATCGAACGGGTGAACGACAACGGCTCTCAAGCCAACACCATCGTGCTGAGCAGCACGGTGCTCAACCGGATCAAGCTCGGCACCTTGGTGCAGAATTTTCAGCGCGGCTCGCTCCCGAGCGACGCCACGTTGAATGTGACTGCAACCGCGATTGCCGCCGCCTTCGCGGACAACGGCATCAATCAATGTCTCGTTGGACGCAGTCGCGTGAACTCGGCCAAAAAAGGCCAGGCTTACACCGCATCGAGCGTTTGGGGCAACACCTACATCTGGGTCGGCCAGGTCACGGGTGGCGATCCGGGCATGGGCGGAGCGGGCCGCACGTTGTGCTGGACCGGCGACGGCGCGGGTCTTTACGCGACCGAGACCTACCGCGACGAATCACGCCGATCCAACATGGTGCGCGTGCGCCAGAACACCGCGGAAAAAATCGTCGATGCCACTTGCGGCACGTTGATTGCGACGCAATACAGCTAACCGAAACTTACAGCGGGGCGACGGCTCGTCGGGAGCCTCGCCCTAAATCAGAATAGAAAAAAACAGGGACGCGGTGGAACGCATCCCTACCAAATTTTAATGAGTTGGATCGCCATCACTATTGACACGCTTTACGAGGCGAAGGTTGCCGCGTTGATTGACGCCTGCAACTCTGCCGCGCTCGCTCAGGGCCAGAGTAATCGCGTGGCGGGCATCATCCAGGGCGTCGTCAATGATGTGCGGCGCAAAGTGGAGAGCTGCCGGACGAATCGCGTCGATTCAGCCCTGACGAAAATTCCCGCCAGCCTGCGTGATCTGGCGGTGGACATGATCATCGCCCGGCTCAAAGGCACGATTGAAATTCCGCTGACCGAAGATGAGCGCACCCAACTCAAGCGGCACGAAACCAATTTGAATCGCATCGCCGAATGCACGGATGTCATTGACCAGCCGACGGACCCGGTGGAACCGGAAGTGGAATCGTCCACACCCAGCCCGAGCTTTGGCACGCGCACGAGAAATTTTACGAGTGATTCGCAAGACGGATGAAAACTAATTCAAACCAAGGTGGGGCGAGGCTACGGACGAGCCTTCCCGGAACGGCTCGCGAGGACGCTCGCCCCACCAGTTTTGAAACGGCTCGCGAGGACGCTCGCCCCACCAGTTTTGAAACGGCTCGCGAGGACGCTCGCCCCACCCACCAGGAAGAATGACTCTTTCCTCACCATTTCCATTTCTGGAAGCGCTGGAGCAACTGGCGCAACAAAAGGTTTTGCCCACCGCGCTTTCCAGTTTCGAACTGCGTCAGCAGTTCAGCAATGAAGTGATGCGCTCCTCTTTTTTTTCCGCGAAAAATATGCTGGAAGAAATCCTGGACGAAACGAAACGCCACGTCCAAAGCATCATTGATCCGCAGACCATTCAACGATCTGATCGCATCACTCCTGAGAATCCGCAAGGCAATGTGACCGTCGGTTTCGATCCTGCGACCGCTCGTTTGGAAATCAAAAAGCTTTACGAAAAACTTGGTTACGATCCCGGCGACGCACGCGGGACGATTCAAGACCTCTCGTCTGAAGCGCGCATTAACCTCGTTTTAAAGACCAATGTAGAACTGGCTCAAGGGGCCGGAAATTTCCTCAAATCCAACGACCCCGCGCAGGTTGAGGATTTTCCCTGTCAGGAATTGGTCCGGTTCGGTGATCGCAAAGAGCCGCGAGATTGGCAACAGCGCTGGCTCATCGCCGCGCAGGTTGTGGGTGATGTCGATGCCGTGGCCGCGATGCCACGCATGATTGCGCGCAAGGATTCTCCGATCTGGCAGGAACTCGGCAACGCGGACGATGGGTTGGGCAATCCGTTTCCACCGTTCGCGTTTCAATCCGGGATGTGGGTGCAGGAAGTCAGCCGCGAAGAAGCGGTGAAGCTCGGCGTGATTGATCCGCAAGACCAGGTGCGTCCGCAAACGATCCAAGCGGGAGAAATCTTTTTCAAGGAATGAAAAACTGCGAAGCCAATTTAAACCACGGTGGAGCGAGGCTCCTGTCGAGCCTTCCTGGAACGGCTCGCGGGGACGCTTGCCCCACCACGTTGAAAAAATAAAATGAGTTTCGCCATCAAAGTCAATGTCACTGAGAACACCGCGCTGACGGAGCTGGAGCGGATGTCGGCGGCGTTTAATCTGGACCGGATCAACCGGCGCATCGGCACGGAGGAAAAACTTCTGTTCCAAAATCATTTTCTCAAATTGCCCTCGAACAAGATGGGATTTCCTTCGACCGGTCTTTACGAGCAGTTTGCCAAATCCACCCAATTCCAGACGCACGGCGACGGCGTGAGCATCACGGTTAATCACGGCGCGGCGCGGCAACGGCTCGAAGGTGGGCCGATCAAACCGACCGGCGGAAAAAAGTATCTGACGATCCCCGCCACGGCGGAGGCATATGGGCATCGTGCTGGCGAGTTCACTAATTTGCGTCTGTCGTTCTACAAAAAAGGGGGCGAACTGCGGATGTTTTTAGGCAATCCGCAAGGCCATATCGCCACGGAAATCGCGCCGAAAAAGAGCGGGAAAAATAAAGGTAAATATAAAGCGACGGCCTCCCGCACGGGACTCGTCCCTTATTTCTGGCTGGTCAAAGAAGTCATCCAAAAACCAGACCGCTCCATTTTACCGACGGATGAAGAAATCGTGCAGACGGCGCTGGACGCGACGAAAGCGGCATTGGCAGGAGGTGCGCTGTGAAAGATTTTCAACACGGTAGGAACGAGTTTCACCTCGTCCCATTATTAACGGGCAAACCGAATAGTCAGGGACGCGGTGGAACGCATCCCTACCATTTAGGAGGCACCGCGTGAGTTCCATTCTCGAAATCATCCAGGACGATTGCGCGGACAAATTAAATTCCGAGGACCTCTTTTCCACGATCAGCGTCGTCGCGGTGCGCAAGTTGCAGATCGTTTCCGAGATCGCCAGACGGTTGCCTCATCTCACGGTGAAGAATTCAAAAGTCGGTTGCGGCGTGCTGGTGGGGATGCCGGTCATCGATGTGGTCGATCCCAACGTGCCGGGGCCGCAGCTCGAAGTGCGTCTGCCGTTTCGGGTGCAGGAAAATCCGACGATCAACCAGGGCAGCGGCGGGACGCAAAAGTCTGCTGAGGAAGTGGCGTTGAACATTTTAAAAATCGTCCACCAGTTTCAACTCGCCGGGTTCGTCGGTTTCTACGGAGACAAAGGGGCGATCACGCCGAACACGGAATTTGAAGGGCTGGTGACGTATGACGTGACGTTGACCGGACGCCTCGGCACGACGCCATTGACCAAGTGCGCGATGCCGACGATTGCGGAAGCGACCCTCACGATCACGCTGGCCTGCGCGACCTCCGGCGCGGCGATTTATTACACTGCGGACGGGACGTTTCCCGGCTCGACGAATCTGGTGAGCAACGGCGGGACAGCGGTGCTTTACACAGTCCCATTCGCGGTGACGAGCGGGACGGTGGTGCGTTACGCCGCGTTTAAAACCGGGCTGATCGGCAGCGACGTGGGAAGGGCGATAATTTCGTGAAACATTTTCCTGAACAACAAAAACATCAACTCAACACAAAAATAAATTATGGCCATTGATCGCAGCACAATCATCCGAGGCCCAGCCATTGTCACGTTCAATGGCGGGACGTTCTACTCCAAGGACGACATCAAAGTCGAAATGGGTCTCGAAACTTTTAACATCGATTCTTCCGCTTACGGAAAAATCGACGAACGCGCCAAGGAGCGCGTCGCCAAAGTCTCGTTCACGCCGGTCGGCGAGTACGAACATCTGAGCGTGCTCTGGCCGTACGGCGCATCCACCATTGGCGCGAGTCTCTTCACCGGCACCGATCTTCCGCTGGTGATTAAAACGTTGGCGGGAAAAACGATCACCTTCAGCGCCGCCGCCGTAACCAAAATGCCCGATGTGATTTGTTCCGCCGTGAAAACGCTCATCGGCCAGGTGGAATTCACCTGCCTTGGACATAACAACGAAGCCTGGACGGCGACAGACAACCTGGTCGCCGCCGCCACCGCCAGCTTCACCGATACCGGACTGTCCAGCGCGAACATCATCACGCAACCCTACGTTCTCGCCTGGGGTGCAGCTCCGTTTGATTCCTTCCAAACCCTCGAAGGCGTGGTGGTGAATTTCAATCTCGGCACTGAGCCGGTCACGACCGACAGCGATGGCATTGTCGATATGACCTTCAAAGATCTGAGCGTGTCGGCGAAATGCCGTCCGCTGGGCATCACCGAGGCACAACTGATCACCGCGATGAAATTCCAGGGCACCAGCAACACCCGGGGAAAATCGCTCAACACCGGCAGCAGCCCGCTCGTCATCACCGGCACCGGCGTCGTCATCACAGTCAAAGGGGCCGCGATGAAAATGGCTCCGATGGAATTCGGAGCGGCCACTCCACGGGTGGGCGAAGTCGAATTCATCGCCACCCGCACCGTCACGTCCGGCGTGGTCGCCAGCCTGTTCACCGTCGCAACCAGTTAAACAATTATGCACCTGAAAAAAATTGAAACATTGCAAACGCTCTGCCAGGAGATGGCCTCGCTCACCCCGCAAACCGACAACCTCGTCGGCGCGCGGCACCGTTGCGAATCGGCCATCCGTTGCTTGATCGAAGATGATGCGCTGCGAACACCGGCCAAACCTGAACTGAAAAAATAATTCGTGCGCTGCCTGTTGTATCCCGATGAGAGTATTGCGACGCCGTTCAAACTGGCCGACGATTTGAACGATCTCCCGGCGTCGCAACTCTCTTTCAACGGGCAGCGGGTCATCCAGATACAGCAATATTTGCGCGCTGAATATGCGCAGCCGTTTTTCCGAAAAAACCGCTTGAACACCATCAGCTTTGTCACCAGCCGGTTGAGCGCGACGCTGCTCGATGCGCATGCGTTGATCTTCGATCACGAGGGCGACATCCCCGGTGTGGGCGTGGCCGAATTCCAGATCACCGATGGCGTCTCATCCGTGTGGCGCTGGATGGATGACGCGGTGGTGCAGACGGTGGAACTGGTCGAGCAGATCGGGATCACGACGAAGTGGCGATACACGTTGGTGGGCGGAAAAATTACCCAAACCAACCCAAACCAGTCATGAGTATTTTCTCCAAACAAATCATCCGCTGCGCCATCGATGTCACCACCCGCGATCCTTTTTCTGACGTGTTCACTGGCAAAAATCCGTCGTTCTGGAATTCGACCGACGTGGAATTTCAATTCGCTTTTTTCAAAGGCAGCGGAGCCACCGCCGAACTGCTGGATGTAAGTAATTTTCAAACCGTCAGCATCAAGGTCAAGGATTACGCCACGCGAACGGGCGCACCGTTCATGAATGCGACGGTGGAGGCGGAGGACATCAACACCGCTTTGACCATCGAAGAATGGACTGCGGGAACGGCCCAGCATGTCGCCATCACCTTCCCTTACTACGAGACAGACCTGCCGATCCCGGACGGGGCCACTTCGGAAAACTTCTGGATCGTCGTCCACGGTACCACCAGCGACATACCGGTCGGCAAGGATACTTTTGGAGCGTCCACTCTGAAGGTGGAAGAGGATGGTATTCAGGATGACGATTCCGCGCCAGTGCAGGCGGGCAATTTGATTCCAGAGGGAGCGACCTATAATGGGAGCGGACATTATGCCGTGACCCTGACGGCGGGTCGGACTTATTTTTTTACGAAGGGCGCGAACGAATACGCGTTCGAAAACGGCCTCGAAATAATTTGGGAGAGCAGGACGTTTATCGGTGCCGGATCTTCCACTGGCCTGGGGGGTGTTCCCAACGCCCTCGTGACCGCGGTGCTTCGAATCGACCAATTTCTTAGCTCCGACCAGACCGATGCACGCTACTTGCACACAGCAGATTCCGCCCAACTTGTTACAGCCTTAAACACCGCTTTAGCGGCCTCTGGAATGCGCTTTAAAGATGGCCAGTTCCAATGGTGGGACGCGATCGCCTACGCCGCAGACAACACCAAACCGTGGCGCGCAATCAGCGTGGATGGCGGAATCATTGCCGCCAGCGCCCCGATCACCACTTGATTTTATGCAAAACTTTTTGACACGAATTTCACGAATGAACCAAGGCTCGTCGGTAGCCTCGCCCCACCAGGCCAGGGTGGGGCGAGCATCCCCGCGAGCCAGCCTCCTCTTCTTGTTTGCGTCACTCCTCCTCTTTTCTTTTACCGCGTTCGCGCAACCGACGAACCCGCCCGGTCGCGCCTTCGTTTCGTTGACGGTGAGCAACACGTCGCTGAAACTGATTCCTGCGCACGCGAATTTCTTTGCATCCAACCAGGTTGCCATCAACGCCGTCATTACCAACTTTGCCGGAGTCGACGCCGCTTTGAGTAATTCTGTGGCGGCGACGAATCTTTATTTCTTGACGAACACCCCACTCCTTAATGCAGGAGGAACTTTTAATGAGGGGGGATTGACTAATCGAATTCTAGGATTCTTCGGA
>JAYVSV010000038.1:0-16899 GCA_043775015.1 Verrucomicrobiota bacterium | reverse complement strand
GTCGTCAGCCGGGTTCATCCGCCGCCGGCGTAAGCTGCCCACGCGCTGCGAGGATGGGTCTGGCGACAACACCCATTCTTCGCGATCAGCCATTCGGCGGCCACTCCACGCCGGTGAGTTCCTTGGGCAATTGCTTCGGGTCAACCGGGTAGATGAGCGAGAGGTCCATCTGGGATTTTGACCCTTGGAGAAATTCCAATTCCTCCGGCGCGCCGAGGATGAGCCAGAGCACCTCGGTGTCGGTGTCGTTGAACACTTGGCGCAACTGATCCGGCCCGACCAGCACGCCGCCGTGGTGCGGCACGGTCAACGTCTCGTCGCCCACGCGCAGGCGGCCTGTGCCTTCGAGCACGAAATAGAATTCCTCCGCGCGGATGTGCTTGTGCAGCGTGTTCGCGCTCTTGGGCTGCAACCGCCAGAGCCGCGCGCCGAGATTCTCGCTCCCGGTGCGCTCGAGAAAATCCGCGTTCGGGATCTTCATCAGGTTGGACGGCCTCCAGTGCAAATCGTCCGGCGTGATGAGACTATATCCTTGGAACGGTTTCATAAACCAAACCTTAAACCCTGAGCGAGCCACGGAAACCTCGGCCCTGATAGTAAGACTCCGCACCGTTATGGCCCACGAAGACGCGACCGTAGCGGCGATCACCATAAATCGCACCGCCGAGTTTTCGGATGTCAGCGGGTGTTGCAATCCAGCTCGACGACTTCGTGTCGAACGCCCTCAGTTTCTGCAGTTCGAAATATTGTGCTTCCGTCAAAAGCTCGATGCCCATGGCCGCGGCCATATCCAATGCGCTATTTTTTGGTTTATGTTCTTTCCGGGAATCCAGCGCTTCACGGTCGTAACAAAAACTGGTGCGGCCTTTGGGACTTTCCGCCGAACAATCATAGAAAATGGTTTCGCCCGACTTTTTGTCGTGGCTCACCACATCCGGTTCACCGCCGGTTCGTTCCATTTCAGCTAGGGACCACAGTTTGTCAGCATTGGCTTCCAGCTTTTCCTGGATTCTGGCCCAATCCAGACCTTTATGGCGGCTCAGGTTTTTCTCAAAACGGGCTTTCAATGCCGCGAACAGTTCTTCGCGTTGTTTTGGTGACAGCCGAGTTGCCATTGTTGAAAGAAGTTGAGTTACGCCTTCGCGTAAACCTCCGCCCCCTTTTCCACGAACTCCTTGGACTTGGCTTCCATGCCTTGCTTAAGCGCTTCTTCTTCTGCGATGCCTTGTTCGGCGGCGTATTTGCGGACGTCTTCGGTGATCTTCATCGAGCAAAAGTGCGGGCCGCACATGGAGCAGAAGTGCGCGGTCTTCGCGCCTTCTTGCTGCAACGTTTCGTCGTGGAACTCGCGCGCGGTGACGGGGTTGAGGCTGAGGTTGAACTGGTCTTCCCACCGGAACTCGAATCGGGCTTTCGACAGCGCGTTGTCGCGGTATTGCGCGCCGGGATGGCCTTTCGCGAGGTCGGCGGCGTGCGCGGCGATCTTGTAGGCGATGACGCCGTCCTTCACGTCTTTCTTGTTCGGCAGGCCGAGGTGTTCCTTGGGCGTGACGTAGCAAAGCATCGCGCAACCATACCAGCCGATCATCGCCGCGCCGATGCCGCTGGTGATGTGGTCGTAGCCGGGCGCGATGTCGGTGGTGAGCGGCCCGAGCGTGTAGAACGGCGCTTCGCTGCACCACTCGAGTTGCTTGGCCATGTTTTCCTCGATCATGTGCAAGGGCACGTGGCCCGGGCCTTCGTTCATCACTTGCACGCCTTTGGCCCACGCGCGCTTGGTGAGTTCGCCCTGCACTTCGAGCTCGCCGAATTGCTTGGTGGCCGTCCGCAAGGACTCGTTGGCGTCGGCAATCGAGCCGGGACGCAGGCCGTCGCGCTGATGGCAATAACTCAATTCAACTTGGGCAAAACTTTTCAAATTCAACTCGCGGTAAAATGTTCCGTGAACTCGGTGAACGCATTAAACCAAGTCCCGCTCGTCCGCTCAATGGAAACTCCGTTCAACGCAACCGGCGCAACGCGCTCCAGTTTCAACCGAAGCGAGCCGTGCCACTTGAAAAGAAAATCAAACCTCGAAGAAAATGAGGGAAAGGCTGAGGGATTTCAGCGGGAGCAACGCTGTGCAAGCAGATGCCTGGCGCAGAAACTCAAACACCAACTTTTTCAATCAGCCCGACCAGAGCCGAGCCAGAAACGGCAGGGGTTTCCGACTGCCGCGTGAGCGTCAGATCGTATTTCTTGAGGATGGCCGCAACCCGCTCTTCGGACAAACCAGTCTGGCGGGCGATGCCGCTGGTCGTGCGCCATGTGTATTGCGGGCCGTCGAGTGCTTGAAACACGTTCTTCTCATCCAGGTCGGTCACAGTGTCTTTCCAGTTCATAGCTATATCCTATTCAGTTTGGCGGATTTTTCAAGCACTCCGGTTTCACCTTCGCCGCGATGGTGTCCTCAATTGCGTCCCGCAATGCCGACGGTTCGAGCGCCGGGTTCGAGTGTTCTTCCTTGCCGTAGAGCAGGTTCTTCGGACACCAAATCACCAGCGCCGTGACCACGAGGAACATCAACAGAAAAAGCCCGACTACCACAAAGAATCCCCACCACACATGCTCTGCGCTCAATTTTGACGCGGTGAGCACCAGCCCGATGGTCGCTTCCACAATGAGCAGCGACAAAACATAGAATCCCAACGGCGTGCTGATGGCGCGAATGATTCCGACGCGGACGCCTGCGGACTTTGGGTTTTTGACTAGCGGCATGGACGCGAAATTACAGGATTGACCGGCTGCTGCAAAGGCTGGAATTGCGGATGCCGCGCTGCTTGGAAATCCGTTTGGGCTTCCGCGGCTCGCGACACAACCGTCCGACCAGCGCGGCAGATAGTGCGCCCGCGCCAGCCCCGGCGTCGAGCAGATGCACTTCGCTCCGGTGAATCTCGAACAGCGATGCCATGTCACCCTCTCCGCATCGGATGGGGAGAGGGATTAAGGGTGAGGTGTCGGAGGGCAGCGTCAGGAACTGCCCCAACTTGTGCTGTTTGTCCAAGTCGTCCGGCGATGCGGGGGCAAACGGCGAAAGCGTTGGCGCTTCACCGGCAATGACGTTCGGATGGACGGTGGTTGTCACAAACTCACCTCCACACCTTTGGCCCAGGCGCGTTTGGTGAGTTCGCCCTGCACTTCGAGTTCGCCGAATTGCGCCTGGTCGTTGGCGTCGGCGATTGAACCGGGACGCAGGCCGTCGCTATGATGGCGATAACTCAATTCAACTTGGGCAAAACTTTTCAAATTCAACTCGCGGTAAAATTTTCCGTGAACTCAAGTTCAAGTGCCTCTTGCGCTGTCTCGGGAGTGAACTGAAGAAAGCGTTTAATGCGTCCCGGTTGCGCCCAATTGCATGTTCCCTCCACGCTCAATGACTTGAGATAACTCTCGATGTTTGAGTTTTCCATCTGGCCTAGCAATTCCTCCGCCTCGGCCAACGAACAACATGGGATGAAGGCGTGCATCGCTTGGTTCGCTTGCCACGGCTTGCCGTTGTGACTGCCGAAAATACGCGGGCGAAAATTCGTCTTGCCGTAGGCTTCCCACACGACTTTGAAAGGAGCGAAGTTGTATTCCCCAACACCAAGGCAAACCCACCAAATGCCGCGTTTCATCCAGGTGTTGAGCATCGTTCCCTTCCGAGCGAGTAACTGGCTTTTCCGCGTGGAAAAATATGCGGCCAGTTTCGGAATGGAGCGCAGATGCGATTCATCCAGCGGTCGCCCGGTGCGCTCGTCATAGGGCAAGACGACATACTTGCGAGGTGAGGCTTCGTCTTCCCGGAAACATTCCTTGGTGATGAGCGGAAACAAAAACTCCTGCGGCACGTCCGCAGGAACATCGTCAAAGATGAAAACATCGTTCGCACCGCAGGTGTTGACGCCTTGTCGCGGCTTTTGATTCTCACGCACTTCAATCATCGTCAGGCGTGGCGTTCGCTCGAATTCGAGCGCCGAATCGAATACAGCCAATGGCGCATTGGCATCGCCAACCGGCGCAGCGAAACGTTGAATCCATCCGCCTCCTGACTCGACGTGGTAGGGAATCGGATAGCTTGCGACGGCATCGCGCTCGAAACGCACTGCGCCGAACCTTGTCGCCACTTCAGGAAATACTTCCGATTCCGTGAAAGCCCATATTTCGGCGGGTCTGAACGTCGTGCCGCCAATCGCATAGCGCCGAAAGCCCGAATGTGCTCCGTCGTTTTGAAATAGCGACAGCGGCAAAAAGAAAATACCTTCGCCGTGGGTTTCCAGATTTTCTTTCATCGCGACGGCGAGCACGAGCGCGGACAAATCCACCCGCGCGCATCCCAGCAGCAACAACTGATTATCCTCGACCATTCCGTTCGCGATGAACGCGCTCTTGAGCCGTTCCTTGTAGGCGCGGGACAAGTCGTTGAAGTTCACCCACGGCGGATTGCCCACCAGAAAGTCAAATCTGCGGCGGGGATTCTCCAGAACAACGTCGGCGCGAACCGTGTTCTGCTTCGGGAAAGTGCGATTGTATTTCAGCCGGAACGATTCGTGAAACTCTCGAAGGAACGCAGATTCCCGCTCAATCAGGAAAATCCGGGAGAGCATCCTGTCATCCACTTCGACTCCATCTTCGCTTGCGACATCAATCAGTGCATTGACGAAAACGCCGCGCCCAGCGGTTGGGTCACAAATCCTCGCGCCAGCGGACCACTTCGACACGAAACCACTCTCCCGCACGAGCCACTTGGCCCAGCGCAATGGAGTCATCACCGCCCCAACGGGCTGGTCATTTGAACTGGAATTTCGCGTATCCACCTTTCTTAAATGCTTCAATGGCCTGAATCCGACTCTGCGCGTCCCGCCCCACGCGCTGATAATGCTTGATGGCAAGGTCAGTGAAATAATCGTAGAAGCGATTCATGTCCCGCTCCCACTCAATCTCCTCCCAGACCTGATTGATGGTGTAGTTGAGCCGCACCTGTCCCGTGCCGAGATTCTCAATGCGATAGGCGTTCACGGGCAGAGCCGTGAACGGTGCGACACGGATGTATTCCAAATCCCGCGCATCCGAATTCGCCCCGGACTGGTTGTGGCCGAACTCGGCGATGATGAACTGCCCCCGGTCGTTCGCGAGAAACTTGAGCAGGTTGCCCACGGCGCAAATGCCGCCGTCCGAGTATTTCGTGCTGTCGAGGTCTTTGGTCTTTACGTCAATGCCGACGACACACTCCTCAATCTTGAAACCAAAATCGAAAATCGTCCGTCTGCCCGGCAAATCCTCCGGCGACCACCCGCACCGCGAGCAGATGCCTTCCCAGTTCTGCTTGATGCGATGCTCAATCATCGCGCCGAAAGCGCGGGAATCCTCGCGAGCCGCGATGCCCGAACGCAATTCCTCGAACAGCTTGGAAAGCTCGGTTTCAAGTTTCTGTGAGATGTCGCGCAGATTCATGTGCTCGTGCTGGCTCTGCAAAGATTACGAAACTCCGCTGACGTTGGCGAGTCCCGGCGTGAACTGGCCGCGCCAGTCCCGCAACGCGGGATTGCTCCGCGTCTTGTTGACGACATCCAGCTTTTGACGGTCGAGGGTTTTCATGTGGTGCTATTTCTTTTTTCCAAGGAACGCCTTGAATTCAGAAGTTCGCCCAACGGTTGACAACTGTGTATCCGTTCGGCTTTGGATGTGCGTCAAAATCTCAGCGACATTTGGATTCGTTGATTTGCCATGCAAGGTCTGAATCAGCTTGCGGAAGCGCCGTTGGCAGTCGGAAAGCTGCAAGCGTGAAGCGACCTCCTCGTCCTGCAACAACTGAGCAATAATCCAAGCTTCGTTGTCATGAAAGCGGGCAACAAGCTGCTCGTAGTAATGGTATGCTGCGACCGAAACGCCGTAGCCGTTCCCGATGTAACACATCAACACTGTCTTGACGAAGTTGTGCTTCACCGCCTCTGGAATCTGCCCGGTGTTCGGAACGCTGTTGAAAAGAGCCTTCGCGTGCGCTGGCTCGTTGTGAAAGTTGTTAAACCCATTGTGTGCGGTAAGCAGGTTGTTGATCTTTTCAGTCAACTCCACAACCTGAGTGTCTTCTGGCAAGTAGGTGAGGCCGCCAACAATTTGCAGGAACTCCTTCGCCGCTTCCTTTCGCGGGAGGTCCGCGTTGGCGGCATAAACGACATACCGCGTGCCTAGCTCACTCCGAATCTGCTCTGGCGTTTGTTGCCAGACTGACGGCGCAATCCATCGGATGTTCTGCTTGGTTGTTGCCGAGACTTTCGGATCGACGAACATACCGAAAACGGTTCTGACCAAAGATGTCGAGAGGTCTGGCGGTAAGAGCGAAATGTTCTGACTAATTGGCGGAATATCGCCAGATGCCAGCGTATGGTTTCGCAGGTTATCCAGCAGTTGGCGCACAGCGATGACAGGGCCGCTGGGTTCTTTGCCGATGACTTCCCGAATGCAGGTCTCAAGCCAGGAAACCAATTGCAAGCCGGTCAACTCATTCTGATTTGGGTGTGCGGCACTCGCCCAATTTCGCATGTTGCGGATGTAGTCGAGGTGGCGGTAGCCAATGTCGGACAGAATCCCAGTAAGGTGCGCCCCACGAATCAACTCCCAGTCATCAATTCTTTGAAGGTCTTCTTCGGTCTGAAGTTTTTTCAGCCGGTCCGGGTCAGTAATTGCGCTCTTGAAAAAGTATTCGAGGTCGAAGGCCGTCACTTTCTTACGCAGGTTCTTTACGGTTTCGTCCCAGATGAAGTTTAAGGCCGCATCGAAAAGGCCCGCCCCACAGGCAGCCACAAACTTTGAGATGTAATGAGCATCCGTGATTCCCGTTCCGGGCAACTGCCGCACAACGTCAGGCAGATTGAGAAGAACCTTTCCGCGTTCAGCCACCGCGACGAGAACTTTGTCCGTCGGCAATCCGAGCGATGTCAGGTAAGTCACAAGCCCCTTATCGTAGGAATCGACGGTGGTGCTTATCGGCAGTGTCGCGTGTTGAGGAACGGGCAGGTTTTCCATAATCGGGTTGGTGTTCTCACGCCTTCGCGTAAAGCTCGCTGCCCTTCTCGGTGAACTCGCGGGACTTTTCTTCCATTCCCTTTTTCAACGCCTCTTCTTCGGCGATGCCTTGCTCCGCCGCATACTTCCGCACGTCTTCCGTTATCTTCATGCTGCAGAAGTGCGGGCCGCACATGGAACAGAAGTGCGCGGTCTTTGCGCCTTCCTGCGGGAGGGTTTCGTCGTGGAACTCGCGCGCGGTGACGGGGTCGAGGCTGAGGTTGAATTGATCTTCCCACCGAAATTCAAAACGCGCCTTGCTCAACGCGTTGTCGCGGTATTGCGCGCCGGGATGTCCTTTCGCTAAGTCCGCCGCGTGGGCCGCGATTTTGTAGGCAATCACGCCGTCCTTCACATCCTTCTTGTTGGGCAATCCCAAATGCTCTTTTGGGGTGACGTAACACAACATGGCGCAGCCATACCAGCCGATCATCGCCGCGCCGATGCCGCTGGTGATGTGGTCGTAGCCGGGTGCGATGTCGGTGGTGAGCGGCCCGAGCGTGTAGAACGGCGCTTCGCTGCACCACTCAAGCTGCTTGGCCATGTTTTCCTCGATCATGTGCTTGGGCACGTGGCCCGGGCCTTCGTTCATCACTTGCACGCCCTTGGCCCATGCGCGTTTGGTGAGTTCGCCTTGCACTTCGAGTTCGCCGAATTGCGCCTGGTCGTTGGCGTCGGCAATCGAGCCGGGACGCAGGCCGTCGCGCTGATGGCAATGATTCAATTCAACTTGGCTTAAGCTTTTCAAATTCAACTCGCGTTAAAATTTTCCGTGAACTCGATCAAACTAATTAAACCTCAATCCGCCTCTCCGTTCAATCAAACCGCACTCCATCGCCTGCCTTCCGGAAAAACTATTTGAGCAGCGCAGTAAAACCTGCCTGCTCGAAATGTTTGTCGCCGGTGAGGGCTTGGGTGATTCCCTCTTCGCGCATGGCCACGAACGATAAACAGTCCGTCAACGACCACTCCTTGTCCTGCCTTTGCTCGAAGAAATCCACGCCACGCTGAAAGAGGTGGGTGTCGGCAGGAATGATTTTGACGCGGGGATGATTGAGGAGCGAGCGGTAGAGCGATACAAAATCGGCGCGGTCATTCGGGTGGCAATAAGCGTCGCCAAACTCGGCCAGCACCCATTCGGTGGTGAGAATATGAAGTTGCGAATCGCGGGAAAATTCGGCGGCTGGCAGGTGACGATCTTCCCGGGAATCAAGCAGCGCGAGAAAATAAAACGTGTCGGCAAAGACCGTCGTCATTTCTTCGGTTCGCCACGGAGATAGTGGCCGTGGTTGAGGGCGTAATCTTTCGGCAGATGCGGGCGCGGCTTGGCGAGCCGTTCCACCGCCGCGAGGAACGGATCATCTGTGGCGATGGTTTCAATCTTAACCGCCGCGCCCTCCGGGAGTTTTGTTCCCGGCGGCAGGACAACCGAGCCGTTGATGATTTTTCCGGTCACACTCATGGCTATTTTCTACGCTGAATTTACATCAAAAGCAAGCCGCCGAAAAGCGGGGCAAAGAACTCGGCAACGAGTTCGCCGCGCCGATGCCGCTGGTGATGTGGTCGTAGTCGGGCGCGATGTCGGTGGAGAGCGGGCCGAGCGTGTAGAACGGCGCTTCGCTGCACCATTCGAGTTGCTTGGCCATGTTCTCCTCGATCATGTGCATGGGCACGTGGCCCGGCCCTTCGTTCATCACCTGCACGCCTTTGGCCCACGCGCGTTTGGTGAGTTCGCCCTGCACTTCGAGTTCGCCAAATTGCGCCTGGTCGTTGGCGTCGGCAATTGAGCCGGGGCGCAGGCCATCGCGCTGATGGCAATGATTCAATTCAACTGGGCGAAAACTTTTCAAATTCAACTCGCGTTAAAATTTTCCGTGAACTCGGTCAAAACTCATTTCTCCTTCGCTCCAGACAACGCTTTCAAATTCGCCGAAGTCAAAACCTGCATCTGACGAATGGCGATTTGGTTCAAGCGTTTCAACCGTTCACCTTGCGGCAATCCCATGTGAATGAACTCGGCGTTCATGCCCTCCATGTTGGCGAGGACAAGCAACTGCTCGACGCTCGCGTAATCGCGGACGTTGCCTTCCAGCTTGGGATTGGTGTCGCGCCAATGCCGCGCGGTCTGCCCAAAGAGCGCCACGTTGAGCAAATCCGCCTCGGTCGCGTAGGTGATGGCCGCCTGCACGGGCGTGACTTCGGGCGGAATCAGGTGTGCCTTCACCGCGTCGGTATGGATGCGGTAATTAAGCTTTGAGAGCGTGCGGTTGAGATTCCACGCAAGCGAGAGACGGCGGCTTTCGTCATCTTTGAGCCGTTGGAATTCCCGGATGAGGTAAAGCCGAAACTCGACAGACACCCAGGACGCGAATTCAAACGCGATGTCCTTGTGCGCGAACGTGCCGCCGTAGCGCCCGGCACTGGAAACAATGCCCACCGCACCGGTTTTTTCAATCCACTGCTTCGGGTTGAGCGTAAAACTGTTCAGGCCGGCCTGAATTCTAATTCCGTCGAATTCGACGGAATTAAAACTTGGATTGTTGAGCCGCTCCCAGACGCCGAGAAACTCAACCGTATCGCGGGTGCGCAGCCAGTTCCGCACGAGATCATCCGAGCGTTCGGGATTCTTGAATCGGGCGATGTCTGTGAGGCAGATGAAATCCTGTTCCTTTTGGGAAAAGACGGTGATGGCCGCTCCCTGAACTTCAATCGTGGATTTCTTGGGCTTGCTCATGGCTTCAACTATGCGCTTATTTATCCTCAAATTCCATGTTCGACACAGCCTGCCAAGGAATCCAAACCCAACCTTTCGGTGAATATCCAATGATTCCGTTCGGAACGTAGATTCCGTCACGGGGAGTGATAGTGAGGTCGAAAGCTTCCCCGCTCCGCAAAATTACATTGGCATCAAAGCCCGGGGCATCGGCATCGCCTTTATTAACCTTGCCGAGCTTGACCTTGTTCAGCTTTGACGAGGCGATGGACAGCTTGCTCCCGCTTCTGACAGCTTTTAGGTCTGACGTAAAAATGAGCGTGTTGCACGTTGAATCGTAATAATTGCCGTTACCGTCCTTCTCTCCGGTCAACTCATGATCGCTTTCACAAAACAGTGCTTTTTCCAGAATTATGTCCGTGCCAGCGGCATCCGTGACTCTCACCTTGAAGGGCGCTGCGGTGGACAAGTCGAGCGGTTTGACTACTTGGATTGAACTATTGCCATAATAAACTCCGTCCTTGAGTTTCACCTTTGGCGGGACTTCGGGGGCAGCAAAGAAACGAAAATCACCCACAAAAGGCGAGGGCACACTTGACTTGATTTCCCTGACCTTTTCCATCCACAAGGAGATGTTTTTAGTTCCAAGAGCGCCAAGGTCTTCCTTCCCCACAAGTTTTGCATAGCCCATCCCCGCGTCGAAAGTTACTCCGCCAGCTAAACGAACTTTCGATTTGATTGCCGTCTCGTCGCCAGCCTCTGTTCCCGTGAACGCAATGTCATCAATCGCGGACAGTGGAATCAAGAGCACGACTTGGAAGTTGTCAGATTCACTTTTTCGATTGCCGTTTTCTATTGCGATCTTTGAAATCTTGTCCTGCTCACTTGGAGTGTGGAGGTTGATTGCGATTAGTGTGCCGAGTAACGGCGCACCTTTATAGAATGAGCCATCGCGGAACGGCGTTCCACTTCTAAAGAATCTGCTATCTTCGTGGCAACCGGAAATAATATGTTTCGTCCCGTTAGTATCGGAAATCTCCATGTCTGGTGTGCCATTGCGCGCGCCAAGTTTATCGTCGGCATGCACAACTGCTGTAGCCATTGCCACAATGATCAGTAAAGCCAATCCAGTTTTCATTCGATGCCTCCTCATTTCCACACCGTATAAGTTTTTAGTTCATTCATCATCGCAGTGAACCTTATTGCTTCCCACTACCTTGAAACTATCGCTGCCGACCATGGCTGGCATTGATTCTCCGGCGAAAAGGAATATTATCTCAACTACTCGGACGACGCTCTTGTCCCCGACTTTCTCAATGTAAAAATCGCCCTTGTCGCCCCGAAGATCTGAAACGTCCTTTGTGTCTTTATCCAGCGGCTTGCCTCCAATAAACTTCGCCATCGTCAGCCTGTCTGTCCCGCTCACTAATTGAGTGCCATCCTCCCATGAGAGAGCTATTATTGAATCACGTTTCCATGTTTTGGTTTTGCCATCCCAAGGCACAACTCGAAATGTTTTATTGGTCACATCAATCTTGCAAATTGCGCCGTTAAGTTCGGTGGTAACGGCTTTGGCGAAAAACGCCTGACCACCGTGTTGACGCAACAATTCCGCCACGTCCTTATTGTGATAAGCCATCGCATAGTCCAAAGGCGTCCAGTTGCTGTTGTCCTTGGTATTGACCTCTGCTTTGTTGGCTAGCAGCAAAGCCGCTACATCTTTGTGGCCCTTTTTCGCCGCATAGTTCAAAGCCGTCCAGCTATCGTCATCCTTGGTGTTGACATCAGCTCGATTAGCCAACAGCAATTCCGCCACGTCCTTGTGTCCATTATCAGCCGCCATGTGCAAAGGCATCCTGCCCCATTTGTTTTTGGCATTGACCTCTGCCTTGCCAGCAAGCAGCAATTTCATGACATCCATGCGCCCTCCTGATGCCGCCCTGTGCAAAGGCGTCCAGCCCCATTCGTCCTTGCTGGAAACCAAATCAGGATTGTTTTTGAGCAGCGTCTTGACCTTTTCCAAGTCGCCACTCTCGGCCGCGTCATGAATCTCACCGCAGAAGGCGAGATTGCTGCAAGCGAGCGCGACAAGAGTGACAGCAACACGGCGGGAAATTAGGGAGTAGCAGAGCCAGTTAAAGAAAGTGTTCATGTTCATGGTTGTTATACCTTTCAAGCCTTTGCGTAAATCTCATTTCCTTTTTCCGCAAACTCTTTGGACTTTTCTTCCATTCCCTTTTGCAGAGCTTCTTGTTCGGAGACGCCTTGCTCCGCTGCGTATTTCCGCACGTCTTCCGTTATCTTCATGCTGCAAAAGTGTGGTCCACACATGGAACAGAAGTGGGCTGTCTTCGCTCCTTCTTGCGGCAATGTCTCGTCGTGAAATTCTCTGGCCGTGACCGGGTCGAGGGACAGGTTGAACTGGTCTTCCCAGCGGAACTCGAATCGAGCTTTTGAAAGTGCGTTGTCGCGATACTGCGCGCCCGGATGTCCTTTCGCCAAGTCCGCCGCATGAGCCGCGATTTTGTAGGCAATCACTCCATCCTTCACATCTTTTTTGTTGGGCAATCCCAAATGCTCTTTCGGGGTCACGTAACACAACATCGCGCAGCCATACCAGCCAATCATTGCCGCACCGATTCCGCTCGTGATGTGGTCGTAGCCGGGAGCAATGTCCGTTGTCAGCGGGCCGAGCGTGTAAAAGGGAGCTTCGCTGCACCATTCGAGTTGCTTCGCCATGTTTTCCTCGATCATGTGCATGGGCACGTGGCCCGGGCCTTCGTTCATGACTTGCACGCCTTTGGCCCACGCGCGCTTGGTGAGTTCGCCCTGAACCTCGAGTTCACCGAATTGCGCCTGATCGTTCGCATCCGCGATTGAACCGGGACGCAAGCCGTCGCGCTGATGGCAATAATTCAATTCAACTTGGGCAAAACTTTTCAAATTCAACTCTCGGTTAAATTTTTCTGAACTCGGCAAACAAAACTCATTTTGCGCGGATGGATTCTAACAGCGGCGAAAGCTCATGCCAATCAATGAACGTGTCGCCGACGTGAACGCCCCGCCTGTTGTCTCCGCAAAAATCCAGCATCGCCCACAACGCCTCATCGTCACTGGTTTCCATAACGCGCTGTAAAAATACCACATCGTCATCAGGCATGTCTGCCTTGCTCCAAGTGTTGTCGTAGGCTTGGGAGTAATCGTCAAAAGCCCGCCACCCGAAGCTCTCCTCACCGCAACGCAGGTCAGTGAACTTGGTTGGTTCGATGTAAACGCGGTTCATGGTGAATCTGTGAGCCGTAGTTTAGCTGCGTGGTGAGAACGGAGTCAATCTGGTAGTTAAACTGCGTGCTCCAAAAGAAACTCGGCCAACGAATCGCCAGCCTCCGCAAAGCCAAGAAGCTCACGCAAGAACAACTTGCCGAAGCTCTAGGGTGTTCCGTGGAGTTTGTCAGCCTCGTGGAACGAGGTGTGAATGCACCCTCGGTCGCCGGTTTGGAGAAGTTCGCCAAGATTCTCAGAATCGAGGTCAAGGAACTATTCACCTTCGAGGAAAAGAAGCGATGAGCCAGGCATCGGATTATTTCGAGCAGTTGTCGGGCACGCTCCCCGGGGTGAAAAGCACATTGATGAAGAAGGGTATCAAGGAGTCTTACTTGGCTTTTGGTGGAGAGGGCGAGAAACCGAAGAAGAAGACAAGAATCCCGACGGACGCGAATTCGGAATTTCTCGCCAATCGAGCGATGGGTGATTGGGCAGAGATGTCGCTTACGGAGGCTGTCAACGCCGCGATTCCTGACCTGAAGGCTGTTCAATACGGCAACGCCGCCCGAATGGCCGCAGGTGAACCGGGATTCAAAGAATTCTATCTGGCTGGCGTCGAAGAAACCCGAATGTATGGGAAACGTCCCGACCTGCTTCTCTTTACTTCGAAAGAGGATGTTCCCGCAGAGCTTTCATCCCGAAGCCACGCCGATGCGCTTCCGTTTGCCACAAAGTCGGTCGCCGCGATTGAGGTGCGATCCAGCAAGTTCGACGCGCTGACTTACATGAAAGTTCGGGAGCAGCAGCGTGCCGCAGGCAAAAAACCAGCACGAGAAACGCCCAGCTTTACGGTCAAGGTGGAAGACCTCGTCATCGTCTTCCGCTGGCTTGAGCAGAACAAGATACCCCAAAGCTACTGCCAAGTTTTCTTTGATACCGTTTACGCGATCAATTTCCTCGAAATCTTCCGCATCATCGCAAGCGGGGACGGATTCAAAATCGAGCGTCCGAAGAAAAGTCAGGAAAAATCAACCATCATGATTCCCATTACGTCCGGAACAAAAGTGGGAAAAGCCATTTCCGAACCGTCATTTACTGCAAAGCATCGCATCACGGAACTTGGACGGCACGATGCGTATGTCGTGCCGCAGGGCGGCGGCTTTGAACTTGATGCCGCCGCGATGAAGAAGGTTCTTCTGGCTGACGGTTGACTCCCTCCCCAAAGTTGAAATGGCGAGTCGCCAGTTCGTCAATCTGCGCTGTCCGTTCGTTCAATGGCAGCATCTCAAGTTCGGCAAGTTTGCAGGTCAATTCGTCCGCTTCCGCCCGGTTCAGTTTTGGCAAGACCGGGCACGGCATGTCTTCCACGTCTTTGGGTTCGAGTTTGTTCAATCCGTCTCCGTAAAACCGATTCACTTGCGAGAACGATTCGCGGCCCAAACTGCTGTTAAGGAAAAGCGTTAGCAGTGGCGCAAGCGGCTCGTTGCCCAGCTTCGCGTAGAGGCCGTGGAAACAAGTCAGGTTTTTTGAGCCGGAAGTATTCAGGATGAACTTTACTGACTCGCGCGAGAACACCGCCGCCCAAATGTCCGCCACGGCGCGGTTTTCGGGCAAATACCAAACAGGCCGATGGCTTGGCAGATGCCGCTTCGGAATGCCTTGCTTTTCGCCAATTTCAAGATAGCGCGTGAGGCTTTGTCCGTTGCGTGAGGGATTGAGAAGGAAACACCTTCTATCGCGAGCAACTAGCGCATTGAACTTGTCGCGCGTGAACACAAGCCCGTCGGCATCCGTAGCCTTGGTGATGCACGGCTCGACGTGCGATTCTGTCAGATGATGTTCGCGCATCTCGGCTCGGCTCAAGCAAAAGAAATCGTTCGCTCCCGTTGCGATGCCGCGTCGGCAATCGAAGTATTCACCAACACGTTTCGCAAAACACACCGGCACTCTTTCCGTCGCGCCGTTCAGCAGTAAGTTGAGCCATTTGGCACGCGGGTTAAGCGGAGCGAGGTCAATCAACCCTTTGCCAGCAGTTGAAATTCTTCCCGTGAGCAATCCTTCCACTAAATCCCCCGCATCTTCCACAGATTCGGCTAGCTTGGCCCAGATTGGAGCTTTAGGAGCGCCACTCTTGTCGAGCAACACGATGGCGCTCGTAGTCAAGGCGTCGGCAAAAACATTGAGTGATG
Organism: Verrucomicrobiota bacterium; assembly: GCA_043775015.1. Classification (GTDB taxonomy): domain Bacteria; phylum Verrucomicrobiota; class Verrucomicrobiia; order Limisphaerales; family CANJXF01; genus CANJXF01. The sequence continues at coordinate 1,650 of JAYVSV010000038.1, read as the reverse complement.
GCGCGAAGATCGCGATTCCTGCTGGCCGAATCGCGCATAACAGCCGCTCCTTGATTTCCTCACCAAAGTTGGCGTTCAAAAATTCCGCCGGAAGGATTACGGCTGCGCGTCCGTCGGCCGCAAGGTCTTCCCAAATCTTGAGGAGAAACAGGGCGTAAAGATTCGTGAGCCGGTCGAGCGGCGTGCCAAGGCGTTCCTCGAAATAGCACCAATCCTTCTCCGAGTAATCAAGCCGGTGCGCTTTCACATAGGGAGGATTGGCAATGATGCCATCGAAAAGACCCGACTCAGACTTGAGATAATCTGCGAGGATGAGCTTCGTGCCGCGTGGCGCTGATGTTTTGGCGCGCTGCAACGTTTCCGAGTCGCGCTCCACGCCTACCAGTTGCACGCGTTGGTCAAATTGACGACACGCCGAGAGCAGCCCGCCCAACCCCGCTGCCGGGTCGAGAATGGTGCGCGGCCTAGCTGACATCACCCACTTCGCCATCAGCACCGCAACCGGCTCAGGCGTGGCGACCTGCCCCAATTGCTTCGTCTCCCGCTGCCACGACTCGGCTGAAGTAAACGAGTCCGCTTCTCCCGTGGCGACCTCCACGGCGTTCGGCTCGTAATAGACCGAGAGAAAAGTTTGGTTGTCGCGGAGCTTCATCGCAAAAAGTCTGCCAGCAGTTTAACTACGGGTCAACATTTTATGCCTTCGCGTAAAGCTCGCTACCTTTTTCCGTGAACTCGCGGGACTTTTCTTCCATCCCCTTTTTCAACGCTTCTTCTTCTGCGATTCCCTGTTCCGCCGCATATTTCCGCACGTCTTCCGTTATCTTCATGCTGCAAAAATGCGGGCCGCACATGGAGCAGAAGTGCGCGGTCTTTGCGCCTTCCTGCGGGAGGGTTTCGTCGTGGAACTCGCGCGCGGTCACGGGGTCGAGGCTGAGGTTGAATTGATCTTCCCAGCGGAATTCAAAGCGCGCCTTGCTCAACGCGTTGTCGCGGTATTGCGCGCCGGGATGGCCCTTGGCGAGGTCGGCGGCGTGCGCCGCGATCTTGTAGGCGATGACGCCGTCTTTCACGTCTTTCTTGTTCGGCAGGCCGAGGTGTTCCTTGGGCGTGACGTAACAAAGCATCGCGCAACCATACCAGCCGATCATCGCCACGCCGATGGCGCTGGTGATGTGGTCGTAGCCGGGCGCGATGTCGGTGGTGAGCGGGCCGAGTGTGTAGAACGGCGCTTCGCTGCACCATTCGAGTTGCTTGGCCATGTTTTCCTCGATCATGTGCATGGGCAACTGGCAGCAACGTGGTTCAACTTGGGCAAAACTTTTCAAATTCAACTCGCGTTAAAAATTTCCGTGAACTCGGTTAAAGCTGGAGTTCAAACGCTTCCTGCCGCGTTTCGGGAATGAACTGGAGAAATCGTTTAATGCGGCCCGGCTGCGCCCAATTGCATGTTCCCTCCACGCTCAATGACTTGAGGTAACTTTCTATGTTCGAGTTTTCCAGCCGTGCGAGCAATTCCTCCGCCTCAGCCAGCGAACAACACGGGATGAAGGCGTGCATCGCTTGGTTTGCCTGCCACGGTTTGCCGTTGTAACTGCCGAAAATCCGCGGGCGAAAATTCGTCTTGCCGTAGGCTTCCCAAACGACTTTGAA
>JAYVSV010000037.1:0-14172 GCA_043775015.1 Verrucomicrobiota bacterium | reverse complement strand
TAAGCCGGGACAATTCAATTGAAACCACGGATGGACACAGATGGACACGGATAGAGCGGTGAGAATGGAAATTTCCGGTGGTAGAGGCAGGCGCACCGTTTAGTGGGAGACATCTTGAAACCGTTACTGCCTGCTGATCCGTGTTTATCCGTGGTTAAAAGAAATCCCAACTGCATGGATTCGGATAATTGCTGATGCGATAATTTTACATCTCCACTGCACCTTGGATTTTTTCCCAAAAAACGGCTCCACACTGCTGGGCAATAACTTGGAATTTTTTGGCAGGACGAGCGGAAGGGTCGGGGAGGTGCAATTCGAAAATAGCCGCAGAGCAACTTCTGGAGACAAACCTGGCAACCACCTTGGAGCAATGGTTTTCAACCGCCTTAACCTTGATGCATCTGTAACGCAAAATCATCAACGGACGGACTATTCTTTTTGCATTCCGCCGGTGTGACATTCTGTGCAGGAAAATTCGTCCATGTTGGCATCAATATGGAAAAAGTTGTGACCTTTCGGATCGAGTTTGGCCATTCCGGCCGCGTCGCCTTGGGCGAGAATCGTGTGACACGATTTACAATCTTTCGCCTGAATCATTTGTTTGGCGCCTTCTGATTTGTGTTTGCCGTCGTGACAACGGAAGCAGCCCGCCCAATTTTTGTGGCCGATGTTGTCCGGGTACGCGCGCCAATCCGCCTTCATCTCGGGAAAGAAACTGTTTTTGTAAATGCCTTGAACTTCGGTCACCAGAGTTTCGAGATTGGGATAGGTGGAATATTTACCGCGCAATTTCTCCGAAATTTTTGCCAATGCGTCATCCTCAGTGGCGTAAGCCCCCGTCAGCACAGCGACGGCGTTCGATTTTATCCACGAAAGCGAAGGATCAATTTTCCCCGCCGCCATCGCGATATCGACGGAGGTGTTCGGCGGAGAAAAACGGTGCGCGGGACGATTGTGGCAATCGATACAATCCATTTTGCGAATCTCAAATTTTGTCGGGTCATCTTTGAAGTCCGCAGTTTTGAAAATAGTGACCACGCCATTGGAATCCGTCAGCCGCACCCAGGGGATGACTTGCCTGCGGTCATCAGTGGCGACGTACTCCACTTTGTTCGCGAGATTCATGTGCGCATGAATGCCGCCGACTTTGCCACCACCGGCGCTTCCCCCGCCCACGTTCATCAAGATGCGAACAGAGAAAGGCGTGTTGGTTTCATCCATCAAAAAATGGTTGAAAACTTTCTCCACATTTCCGACGGAGCGTTGCGGCCAATGACACCCTTCGCAAGTTTCGCTCGCTTGCCGCATGTGTTTAACCGGCGTCTTGATCGGGCGATTGTATTTTCCGGTGATGACGCCGACCAATTGATGCACGCCGTTGAGTTTGGCTTTGACGTATGCGTCCACGCCTTCGCCAACATGGCAGGCGGTGCAATCAATGTTCGCGTGCGGCGAGATTTGGTGCGCGATAAATTCCGGTTTCATCGGCGTGTGGCACGTTTGCCCGCAGAACTGGACGGACTCGGTGAAATGATAGGTTTGGTAGCTGCCAAGCGCGCTCAGAAGCAAAAACACGCTCGTGCCCAACGCGAAAACAAAAAGAAATTTCCGGTCGCGTGACCGGGTGATATCGATGGTCAGCGGATGCAATTTGCCCACGCCATCTTTTCGGGAATAGCGCCATTGAATAAACGCACCAATGCCCGTAAGCGAAGCTCCAAGCAGGGTGAAGCCCGGCGCGACCACGTATGCCAAAATACCCATGTAGGGATTGCCCTCGTGGTGCAACGTGTCGAGGGCAAAAAGCAGGAGAAAAGAAAAAAAGCTTCCAGCCGCAATAACGATTCCGCTGAGACTTGTCCAATTGTGCAGCAGCTTCGGTTTGGTTGATTTGGTCCTGTGATTCATTTGAAGTAAACGGCAGGAGGTTCTCCCACTTGGGATGCAACCTCCGTTCGCGGCAAACAGGATTTACTTTTTGAACGTCCGGACGTGGGCAATGAGTGCTTTGATTTCGTCGTCGCTCAACTTGTCTGCATACGCCTTCATTTTTTCTTTTCCGTCGTCACCTTTGAGGCCGTCCTTGACGGCTTTGAAGGCCGCATCGTCTTTGATTTCCGCTTGCACTTTCGCGTCGGTGTAGTCTTTGGCGCCGGCCTTTTTTCCCATCTTCGTTTCGCCCTTGCCATCGGCTCCGTGACATTTGGTGCAATGTTGTTCCCAATTCGCGGCCACATCCGCCGCCGGCACTGACATGACTCCCGCTGCGAGGAGAATCGCTCCGATGATTGCTGTTTTTTTCATATTCATATATTCAGGTTCCAAGTTGTTTGGCTTTAACCGGATTTGCTTTCCCTATCCAACGCTTTCATCAATGGGAGTTCAACATCTGCGAGGAAATGCGCCTACACATTAGTTGGCTTTTGCTTGGCGTTTCTTGATACAAGAAATGGTTGGGCGAGTTTGAAAAAAAAGGCCCTAATCAAATCTTCGGAAAAAATCACCTTCCCGTTACAAGCAAATGTCTAATACGAAAGCGGATTATGATCTTTGCCGTGGCAGGTGAGCGCGCAACTACTGCTGCGGTTGCCCCTACTTTGATAGTAAAGCTGCCCGCCGGAAGAGGGCGTCACATAAGTCGTGTTGAAATTGATCAAATGCGGTTTGGCGGCCACACCGTGTGGATCATGACAAGTCGTGCAAGCCGTTTGTGCGGTGACGATGTGCTTGTTGTGGCCGGGAAAACTTTGGTCGGCCAAAATACTTCCGCGATCGTGGCATTTGTAGCAGAGCGCGTAGTTGGCGTAGTTCTCAATGTTGAAATCGTTTTGCGCCAAACGCCGTTCGAGCAACGACGAATAAGCCGAGCCGTGCGGCCCGTTCGGCCCACTGCCGCCCGCGCCAGGTCCTTGATCGTTGTTATGACAATCGGTGCAATACGTAAGACTCGAAACCGTCAGCGGTGCAAGCAGACTGGGCACATTATGATTTTTGCCGGGAGTTTCCACAGGATGAAACGACGCATTGCCGTCTGAGAATTCCAGCCGTGTATTCGTTTGCACATATTGCCGCGTCACCCGTGCCGGGCCGCGCGAGAGGCTGTCGCCATGGCAACGAAAACAAAGTTCATATTCTTTGGTGAGTGGTTTTACCACTGAACCAAACTCGTTGATTCCAGTTAATCCAGCCAGGGCGCCTGACGCATTCGGCACAACAGCGGGGGAATTTTTTGACGCATGAGGATTATGACAATCGGCGCAGGCCACGTGCCGCGATGGATTCACGATGTTTTCCGCCGCATCGTGAATGCCGCTGCTGGTCAGGATGGGATGCACGCTGGCTTTTTTGAATTCAGATTCGATATTTTTTCCCGCCACATTCCCGTTGTGACAGGAAAAGCAGTTATCCTCTTCTTTCGGAAAGGTGAGAAGTCGCGGCCCAAGGCCAGCTCCGTGAGTTGAATGACAATTTTCGCAAGCGTTATCCGCCACGTTATGTCTGCTCGTGTGCGGCCACGGATTAATCCCCGCGCCGTTCCATATTTTATTCGACTTGCGATGCGTTGAGTTTTGCCAATCTTTGATGTCATGACAGGTTACACAGAGGGCCGAGCCCACATTGTTTTCCACCAAAAACTTCCCCCACTGATTGTTATGCGGATCGTGACAGGAAGTGCATTGCATCTCGCTGTTGTGATCGACGCGAATTTTTCCGGTGAGCGTGCCTGGCTGTTTCAATTGTCCGTTCGCGCTGGCGAGCGCACTGTCGTAAGTAAACGAAATCGGGTGGTCATCCGACAAATCCGTTCCAAGATTGCTCCGACCAGAAGGCATGGTCGCCGTGCCGCCGCTCATTGCGATAGGTGTCGTGCGGCTGTTGACCATTCCAAGTGCGATGGTTCCATCGTGGCAACTCAAACAAAGTTTCGATGAACCGGTCGGTTGTCCCACGGTCGCTTTCATCGTCGTGCTGTCGTAAGGGGCATAAGTTGCTGCGGAAAGTTTATGGTTCCAGAGCGGTGTCTCTCCGGTGCCGCGATGAGGCGTGTGGCAAAACAAACAAACTTCAGATTCCGTCGTCGCTTTGATTGGACCGGGCGCTGTAAGGGAAAGATCGTGCTTTGAATTGAGAACTGACTCGGCGGGGACTGTCCGAGGAAACACAAAAACGGAGCTGAACAAAATCAAGGGTGTGATTAAAAGTGGGTGACGGAGCGCGGACATTCCTGTCCGCCCGCGCGTCCTTCCGCCCAGAGCGCTTCCTATTTTAGCCAAGCCCCGGCGGACAGGAATGTCTGCGCTCCGTTCCTTCACCCACTTTTTATCACACCCCAAAAACAAGGCGCAGATTTTTGAGAGGCAATTCATCGTTCCCCCACGTATTTGAAGATTTGGACACGATGGTTGTAGGAATCAGCGACGTAAATTTCGTTGTTTTTCGTAATCGCAATGCCGTTTGGCAACCAGAATTGGCCGGGATTACCGCCGGAGTCGCCAAAATTCAAAAGCATTTTTCCATCGGCGTCGAAGATTTGAACATTACCGAAGAGCGCATCAACGACATAGACGTGTCCGAACGAATCCACGGCCACACCTTTCGGCCGACTAAACTGGCCGGTTGAATTCCCGATGCTGCCAATCTCGGTTTTGAATTTACCGCCGGCATCCAGCACTTGCACGCGGCTGTTCATCGAATCGGTGACATACAGATTCCCTTGGAGGCCTGTCCCGCTCACTGCGGGATCAGCGGAAAGGTGTGTCGGAAAATTAAATTCACCGGGCTTCGTGCCGCGTTTGCCAAATTCAGAAAGATATTTTCCACGCAAATCAAATACGACAATGCAATGGCGCTGGGAATCGGCCACAAAGAGTTGCTCTCCGGAAATGGCCAGGCCCGAGGGTCGTTCCAAATGGTTGGTGATTTGAAAAAGCAATTTCCCATTTTCACGGAAAGCAACAACGGCCGCCAAACCGGAATCAGCAACGAAGAAAACGTCATTGCGCTTGGCGATGGCAACCGGGGAACGGAACCGCAGTTTTTCGATTTTATTCCAGCGTAACCATTTTAATTTTGCCCGATTAAAGAAGCACACCGCATTTGCGCCCGTGTCCGTCAGACAAAAATTATCATTTTCATCCAGAGCGATGCCGAATGGTTTTACTAATTGCTCGCGCTCTTTTCCCGCGCCGGTAATCCAATCCGCAATGCGGTTAAAGCCGGAGGATTTTACGCCGAGGTCGGAGGGTTGGTGAATGGTTTGCGCATAAACAATGCGGGGCGCTTCCGGCGCCGCAGGCCAGACCAACGGTATGTCGGGTGAAGAGGTTGGTGGCGCGTCCTTTGTCACGCAGCTCGTCCAGAGGAGGAAGGATGGGCAGAGGATGAAAGCCGGTCCCGCCAGTTGCGGGATCAAGTTTTTAAAGAGGGTCGGTTTCACATGCATATCAGAACACGCGCTTGACGCGCAAATAGAAGAAATGGCTGATTCGCTCTTCTTGATTTAGAAAAAGTTGATATTGATAATCGTATCCCGCTTTGATGGTGGTTTTGCCAACCACATACTCCATGGCGGGTCGCACTGTCGCAAGCGTCTGGTCGTCATTGTTGCCGTTGCGTATAAATATCCCGCCGTCAAAATCCAGACGAAATTGCGAAGCCAGATTGCGATGATACAAGGTCAGGAATCGATAATTTTCTTCCTGCCGATTTCCCTGTTGATATTGCGCCCACGCTTCCGAAAACTCAAAGCCGATAGACGAAGCGGAATCCGGCTGAAAGGAAAACGACTGGAACAAACGGAGCGCCGTAAAATCTGACTCGTCGGATTGGTAGATTTCGTATTCGCCTCCAGTTCGCAGCCAATGCCAGGTCACTTCTGTCCCGAAGACATAATCGGTCAGGCTCACCACATGAATTTCCGGGGACGCATTGTTATCATGGACATTGAACCGGGCGTAAATCCCCCAAAAATTTTTCCATAGATTCAAACGAATCTGGGCAACTTCGGTCAGCGTCTCGTAAGTCCCTGCTGTGGTGGATTCCGTTTCGTAATCAACGAGGACGGTGCTTCCGTCCGGAATGCGCGACGTGGTTGTTCGTTCTATAATGGTGCGGGAACCGAGTTGGTTGACGGTGTAATCAACGTCGCGAACGTAAGTGCGCGTGCCCGCTGCGTCCGTCACTCCGATGGTCGATTCAATGACATTGGGCAGATTTAGAAAAAAACTGCTGGAGCCGGTGCCGCCGACACTGCCGGAAAAAGCGTGCCGTTCGTTTTCCACCGAGCTGATCGTGTCCTGATCCACATGCTCGATGATCAGGGCATTGTTGATATCCAGGGTGTTATTATCTCCGATATGCTTGGTATAAGCTTCTGAAAAGCCGCCTCCGAAACGACGGATGTATCCCGAGTTCATTGAATCTGAGGTTTCGTTGTCCGAACCTTGCGCGATCAAGGTCGAGGTCAAGCTTTCGTAGAGTTGATGGCGTAGTTGAGCAAGGCCGGTGTAAATGTCCGAGCTGTAACTGCCGCTGCTGTAACGGTTATAAGCAAGGTCGTATTGGCTGCTCAAATCAGGCCGATGATCAACGGCGAGATTCGCATTCGCGGTAACATCATCATTCGGATTGTCGAAAGAATCGCGCCTCGAATAACTCGTTCCGCTATTGAGACGGATTTGTTCCTGCGCGCCAAATTTTTCGCCATCAGAAAGAGAAATGGTGTGATCGTTGCCATTGCCGCCAACTCCAAAATCGGCCTGGCTATACTGCGAGTAAGTGTAGTTGAGTGCGGAGGTTCCAGTGTCTCGATTATTTCGTGCGGACGCCGTAATGACATCGCTTTCCGTATGAGTCGATCCGGCACCGGAGTCATCTTCCTCGGTGCGCGCATAGCCGACACTGGCTGTAAACGGTTCCGTGCCATAATCCAGTTGCCCTCCGTAACGGAAAGTATCCACCGTAACGCGGTTAAAAAAATCGTAGTCGCGATAGGTGTGATCGTAGTTGCCAAAAAGATGAGCATTATAAGATTTATCGGCCAAAATGTCAGCAGTGCCATCAAATCTTCCCAGATATTCCAGCGAGTTCTGACGCTGCGAACCGGTGTCGTTCTGTCCCCAGCCATAGGCGCCCTCGGTGTTGATCTGGAAGCGAAACAAGTTCGGATGATAAATCGAGCCGTTCATGTTCACACCCATACTTGGCCCGACAAACATATGATTGTAGCTGATGCTATCGCCCGTGTTGTCGAACTTTGTTTTCTCGAATCTGCCCTCGGCGAAAACACCGACGCTGGATTCGGAAATATTCAACGTCATCCAACGTGGCTCCTCAAGTGTGCGCTGACGGGTCTGACCATTCACGCTTTCGCAAATGCCCAGACACGCCAGCGCGAGCAACTGCCAAAGCATACGACGCAACGCTTTCATTTCGGAGGCGCGGGTTGAATGTTTGGCAACTTCAACGCTTCGGTCTTCAGGTAAAATTTATCGCCGCCGAAATGCGGATCATGACAAGCCGTGCAGGATTGCTGGCCTGTGTTCGCGTGCGCTTTCACCGCCGCCATGTCCTTTTCCTCATGGCACTCGAAGCACAATTTTTGCGGCGACATGGCCAGCAAACCTTTTTCATCCGAATGATGCGGGTCGTGACAGGAGCGGCAATCACCATTGCCGGCAGGATCATGTTTGAAAGCTGCTTTTTCGAGTTTCTGCTGGAAATCGTCGTGGCACTCGAAACAAAGTTTTCCGTCCGGCTTAATCGTCAATTTGGCAAATTCCGAGGCGTGCGGTTTGTGGCAGGAATTGCATTCGCCATTTTCCACCGGCGTGTGCTTGAACTTTTTTGTGAAATCTTCGTGACACTCGAGGCAGGATTCCTTGCCGATTTTTTTGACCATTTTCGGAAAGGGCGAACCGTGCGGATCATGGCAGGAATTGCATTCGCCGTTTGCGGCGGGCTGATGTTTGAATTTCGCCTTTTCCAAAAAGTCATCGTGACACGCAAAACAAACGTCCTTCTGCGGAGCTTTTAGTTCGGTGGCATATTTGGATTTATGACATTCGGCACATTGGTGGTCATCGTAAGGCGGATGACGGGTGAACGCGGGCGTATTTGTCGTTGTGAGGTTGATTTGCTCGTTTCTTTTGGTAGCGAGCGGGTGACCATCTTCGTCGTATTGAATGGCGGGCTGATTCGTTTTTACATTCGGATCAGGAACACCATCGAAAAAAAATCTCAGCCACTTTTGTTTTCTCGAAGTTTCCCCGGCAGCAACGAGCGCAAAGCCGATGGACGCGACAAAAATAATTCCTGCGATCCATCGTGCTCCGCCTGATCTCCTGTTGGAAAACGGTCGGTTCACGGAGGCCTCAGGTTTTTCGCATGAAACCGAAGACGCTTACTTTTTGCGTCCCGGCCTGGTTGGTGACAAAAATGAGAAAATCAATTTTGTGCCCGGGTGCGGCAAATTTCTGAAACAGGCCGACGTTTTCGTAATCAATCGCCAGGCCAGCGGGCAGATAGAGACCGGCGAGACCGCTCGACTGCGGTTCGCCGAAATACATCAGCAACCTGCCCTCGGCATCAAACATTTGCACGACCGCCGTCGCTGCATCAACGACGTAAACACGATTTTCGTGATCCACGCCGATTCCCTTGGTCAGCGCAAATCGCCCCGGTGTCAAACCCGAGTCACCCAAGGTGCGCAGGGAGTTTCCATCCTTATCGAAAACCCGGACGGTGAACGCCCCCGAATCCGAAACATAAAGTCGCCCCTGTTGATCCAACGCGAGATTGGTAGGGCTGAAGAGTTTTGTTTTGTGGTCGTTGGCGTCACGCGGGATGGTAAACAACACTTCACGACTCGCTTTGCTGTAAACGCGGACGCAGTGGTTCGAAATATCAGAAACGTAAAGCCGCTCTTCGGTCAGCGCGAGACCGCACGGCTTCATTTCGCCGAGTTTGCCAATCTCGCCGACAAAACGATTCGCCCCGTCGTAAATCAGCACCTGTCCGCGCACGGTGTCTGAGACAAAGCGCGTGCCGTCTTTATCGACCACTACATTGATCGGCATTTTCATAACCCCCCGCCCCTCGGGCTTAATGTAGCTAATCTTACGTTTTACCAGATCAATGATGCTCACGATTTTTGGCTGCGTGTCACAAATGAAAAGTTTCCCCTTCACAGGGGTTATGCCATACGGTTTCCATATCGGCCGCAGGACGCGTTCATCGCCAACCACAAATTTGCTAAGTTTGCTTTGACCGCCTAAATCGGCTTCGGAACTGAAGCTCGTCAGAAATTGGATGCGCGGTTCATCGGGTGGCGGCGGGAAAAAAATGTAGTCCGTTTTCGCTGAAGGTTTCGTTGCGCAACCAGCGAGCAACCCGATCAACGCCATTCCCACCAAGGATGTCTTGAGAAACAATTGTTTCATAGTTTTTTGGTTAAAGTTCAATACCGATTTACGATGGACCTTGGGAGTAAAGCTGCCGGGAACAAAAAGAAACGACTGCCCGTTTTTTGCTGTTTATTTAGCATAATCAGGTGAATCGATAAAAAAGAAAGGCTCTGTTGCCAGAGCCTTGTGTGTGGTGGTTGCGACGTAATTACTTGACGTGACAGGTTCGGCAAAGGGTGCTGCCTTTTCCGCCAGCGTCGGTGCCGCTGATTCTCACCAGTATGCCACTGGATGGCGAACTTCCTTCCAACTTGTGCACGTCATGACACGAAGCGCATTGCATCTGGCCGCCGAACAACAGCGCTTGATTTATCGTTTTGCCAGTCAGGCTGGTTCCGCTCCATGAAGACGGCACGGGTGCCGTGGTGTAAGTCAACTTCGCCGCATCTTTAGCGGAGCCGATTGTATAGACTGACGGATCTTCCAAACCGCCGTCAGCATTGGCGAGCACTGTATCGTATAGGAATGAGATCGGATGCACTACATGCAAGTCCGGTCCGATTTTATCCGCCGGATCGATGGTGCCGGATGCATTGGTTCCGCCACCAAGGAAACTGCCTCCAATACCTTGGTTGATGGCCAGAGTGCCGTCATGACAACTCAAACACGCCAACGACGAGCCGTTTGGATTGCCAACCGTCGCATTCAACGTCGGACTGGTGTACGGTATGAAAGTCGCCGCGGATGTTGCATGGTTCCACAAGGGAATAATCTGAGCGGGGTCGGTGTTGTGTGCTTGATGGCACGTGCTGCAAACACCTTTCCGGGTGTTCCACGAGTTCGTTGAAAAATCGTGGGGAGAACCTTCGATACCTTTGTTCACGGTTTGTGCGCTTGTGATCCTCGGTAAAGCCAGCAGCCCTGCGACTGCCAGAGTTATTAAGAGGGCGTGTTTCATTTTCATATGGCTCCTTCTAGTTTGTTTGTTTGTTGATTCAACAGTGCTTCTTCAGCTCCGCCGTTCTGGCCTGCACAGAACGAGTTCTTCTGCTCGCCCCGGACTGCGCCACCAAAATTCATTTCGCCCAGGCTGATTTTTCCGACTTTGGAAAAATCAGCAGCAGGCAACCGCAGGACGGCAAAACGTCCATGCGGGTTGAGATTGAACACGGTTGTCATAAACTTTTTTAGGGTTGAGCTTGGACATCAGCTCTGCGGTTTTCGCTTCGACAATTAAACGGCAGGAAGAAAGCTCCTGCTCCCGCAAACGCGCGTTGTCGCACACGAGCTCTTGCAAAGCATCGATGTTATAAAGGTAAACATTCTCCACTCCATGAACGGCCGGATCGATGTCGCGCGGCACGGCAATATCAATCAAAAATAGCGGGCGATGACGCCGCTTTTGCATCGCTTCTTCAACGTCGTCCCGGGAAAGAACCAGGTGCGGACTGCCGGTCGAACTCACGACAATATCAGCTTCAATCAAGGCATTTTTGCAGTCATCCAACCGAACGGCGCGACCTCCAAATTCCTTTGCCAATTCCTTGGCACGCTCAATCGAACGATTTGAAACAATCACAGAGCGCGCACTTTTCTTGGCAAGATGCCGCAAGCACGCCTCCCCCATTTTACCTGCGCCGATAATCATCACGGTCTTTTCTCCGAGCTTTGCGTCGAAAATTTTGTCCGCGAGTTGGACAGCCACACTCCCAACCGAAGTCGCACCACGTCCGACTTGGGTGCGCGTCCGGATTTGCTTGGCTGTTTGCAACGCCTTTTGAAAAAGTCGATTCGTGACCGGGCCGGCGAGACCCGCCGACTGCGCCCGTTGGTAAGCGGCTTTTACCTGTCCGGTAATTTCCGTTTCCCCCAAAACCATCGAATCCAGCCCGCTGGCAACCGAGAACAAATGCTGAATCGCATCTTCGCCTTCATGCACGTAAACGTGCCCGCTGACATCGCGACCGTCCGCCGCGAGCAGGTTGAGCAGTGAATCCAATTGCCGGTGATCAGCGGGAGCAACGCCGTAAATTTCCACTCGGTTGCAGGTCGAGAGCAGAACCAATTCCGTGAGGCCACCGTTGATTTTCACCTTGCAGGCTGCGCAGTGCAGGCGGGAGGGAGGGACGGCTAGTTGTTCGCGTAATTCGACAGGGGCTGTTTTGAAGCTCAAGCCAGCCACAAAGGTCTTCACAATGGTTTCCTTTCCGCTTTGGGGCTGTGGTGGTTTTTATCTTTCATTAACGCAAGAATGAAATCTCACCGGACTTTCATCTAACCGACGGTTGGCAATTACTACGCGCTTTTTGCACAAGAGCAGCCAAGGTCGTCTCACCGTGGCCAATGCTTCTGCAGTTAAAGCAATCGTTTCGCGAACTACCGTTGGAATCTCGTCGTAAAATCTGATGGCCAGTAATGGTCGTCGCCCATTGATTGAAACGCTGACCACATTCTCCGGGGTGCCAATTAAACCCGAACTCAGAAATAGGATGCGAAATTCTCGAACAGAGCGCGACCTTCAGGCGCTTGATGGTCTGATACCAACGGGTGTTGCGGGCGCGAAACAACATTCAACGTTGAAACAAGCGGCGTGAACGCCGCGCTCCGGCACCGCTTCGGCCAGTAGTTTGGCAAGAATTGTTCAATTTTTGCCAATCATCGGGTAGTCGATGCGACGGCCAGGCTTCAATTTGATCCGAACTGAAGAGCTGCGAAATCTCTTATCCAAGACAAACAGATCGCGCCGTAGCGTGGACTTTGGATCGGGGAAGCGCCGAAACAGAATGGTTGGTTATGAAACAAGAAATGGAAACAACTGGCACGCTTGCCAATCAGACGGCCATCGAATTCGAAGGGTGGAGCAATCCAGCGGAGGGCAGCATGGCGGAAGATGTCGTGCGCCACGGCCCGTGTCCGGGGCTGACCGTGCGCGAAAAAGATCACAATTTTCTCGCTTAAAAATATGATCGCCCAGCCCAATCTTCTTGAGCCTCTCAGAAAAATTGCGAAGCCCATACTGCCCACTGAAACTGCCTTTGGTTGTCCGCGAGATTTTCTTGGCAACCATTTTGTTTACGTCGTTATTTCGCCGCGCGCTCGCGGACTGTCCATCGGCGTGAACATGAATCCCGACAAGCTCTGCAATTTCGATTGTGCGTATTGCGAGGTGAACCGTTGCCTGCCGAGTGCGGCGGAACGGATCGATTTGGCGGTGATGGCGAATGAACTCCAGAACACGCTGGACGTAGTGCGTTCAGGGAAAATTCACGAGTTGCCGTTTTTTAAAAACACGCCACCTGAACTGCTGAAAATGCGTCATGTGGCGTTGAGCGGAGACGGCGAACCAACGCTTTGCCCAAACTTCACGGAAGCCGTCCAGACTGTGGCGCACGTGCGGGCGCGCAGCCCTTCCTTTTTTAAGATCGTTCTGATCACCAACTCCACGGGGCTGGATTTACCCGACGTTCAGAACGGTCTGAAATATTTTACGCGAGAAGATGAAATTTGGGCGAAGCTCGACGCCGGCACGCAAGCCTACATGAGCAAAGTCAATCACACGGATGTTCCTCTCGAAAAAGTTCTCGCAAACATTTTGTTGGTAGCGCGCCAAAAGCCGGTGGTAATCCAGAGTCTTTTTCCTTCACTGAACGGGCAGGAGCCGCCGCCGGAAGAAATTGTTCAATACGCACTGCGCCTGAAAGAACTGAAAGACGCGGGGGCGCAGATTTCGCTCGTCCAAATTTATTCTGCAACCCGCCCGACGCCTCATTCCGAATGTGGCCATTTGCCTCTGAAAACATTGTCGCGCATCGCGCAGACCGTGCGGCAAACATCTGGATTGAACGCAGAAATTTTTTAGGCGGACCTCACAAGAAATGCGGCATTTCCGCCAAGATGGGTGGAGCGGAAACAATCTTTTGGCCTGATGGTTTTAGCATTCGACGGAATGGTGAGGCAGAGGAGATTCGACGCGACGGTGCGGAAATGAAGTCGGGATGAAAAATTAATTCAGGAAATTTCTCGTGACCTGATCTAGGTTGGCTGGCTTGCCAACGCAGGTTTGAGGATCAAAAAATGAAAACGCGATTTTATGTTCACGGTGTTTTGCTGGCGGTGTTTCTCGTTGCCGCCGCGCCCCTTCGCAGTCGTTCTGAACCGAAGACCAGCACCAAAGATGTGATGAAATTCAAGCTGCTTCACGCGCAGCGGGTTCTCGAAGGCATTGCGACCGAGAATTACGACGTGATCGCTGAGAATTCGAAACAGTTGAAAGCGCTGAGCCAGCAGGCGAATTGGCAGATTCGCCAAACACCGGAATATCAAAAATTCACGGCGGATTTCGTGCGCAGCGCGGATGCCTTGCTCAAGGCTGCGAATGGGAAAAATGTGGATGCGGCCACCATTGCGTATTCCCAAATGACGGTGAGTTGCACGACGTGCCACAAGTATTTGCGCGGAGAAAAGGGCGTCGCGTTGATTGAAAAAGCGCTGCAACCAACTACGCTGGCCGTGTTGCGAAAAGGGGGCGATCCTAAATGAGTGCCTTGGAAAATCCGGCGACAATTTCTGGACGAGGCGATCCACCATTGAAGAATATTGTTGCCGAAAGTCCTTTCTTCAAAGGGCTGAACGAGGCGCATCAAAAGGCGCTGGTTCAGTGCGCCATGTTTCAGCGGTTTGCGGAAGGGGAGAAGATATTTTGCGAAGGCGATCCAGCGAACCGCTTTTATCTTATCCTCGATGGCGAGATTGCGCTGGAAGCTGACCA
>JAYVSV010000036.1:0-59664 GCA_043775015.1 Verrucomicrobiota bacterium | reverse complement strand
CTACCCTCAAGACCCGCCTGCGCAAAGACCTCCACACCGCCAAAGACCCCTTCCTTTTTATTGCCAATATGTCCCAATGTTGTTGTTAATTGCTATATCTAACGAATGGCGCGAATTTAGCAGGATTCACTTTAACCAACGGAGCAACCCGAAAGGTGTCAGGAGATGCCAGTGCTTACGAATCAAGTGGCGGTGGGGTATGGTGCGCATCCAGCAGCGGAGACACGATTGTCTCCAATTGTGTAATGACCCGCAATTCTGGAGTTATTGGTAGTGCGGCTTACAAAGGATTTTTGAGCGGTTGCTTGGTCATTTCCAACTCCGTAGGACCAGCGGTATATCAATCCTTTGCAACTAACTGTTTACTGCTTGGCAATTCGGGGATTTCGTACGGAGGTGGTGCTGCGAACAGCCAACTCATAAATTGTACTCTGATGCAGAATGTCGCCTCTTATGGCGGTGGAGCTCGGTCCAGTTCGCTTGCCGGTTGCTTGGTGGTAAATAACCGAGCGTTTCAGACCGGAGGTGGAATCGACAACCCTATCAGTTTGGTAAACTGCACTGTCGTCAGCAACTCCGCTGGACAAGGTGGCGGTGTCTCGGGTGGAAGTTCTCCAATGTACAACAACATAATTTACTTCAATTCCGCTTCTCTGAATTCAAATACCTTTTCAGGAACTTATTTTTATTCTTGCATGCCGGTTGTGCAATTGGTCTTGGGAAATATTACCAATGAACCTTTTTTTATAAATCCATCTGTCGGCGATTATCGCCTTCAACCAAGCTCGCCTTGCATCAACGCTGCAAGAAATAGCAGTGTTACTACAACTGGCACAGACTTGGACGGCAACCCACGCATCGTCAGTGGTACGGTGGACATGGGCGCGTACGAATTCCAAGGGACTGGCTCGTTGATTTCCTATGCTTGGCTTCAACAGTACGGCTTAACAACCGATGGCTCATCTGATTACGTTGATTCCGACGGTGACGGGTTGAACAATTGGAAGGAATGGGTCGCAGGCACCGAACCAACTAACACGCTGTCCGTTTTGCTGACGCTGTCTCCCAAAAGCGTAGCGTCAGGGGTGAGTGTGAGCTGGCAAAGCGTCTCAACCCGGAGCTATTACATCGAACGTACAACGAACATCGCTTTAACTTCGTTCCAAACTTTGGTTTCAACTATCTTCGGGCAGGACGGAACGACGAGTTACACGGATACCAAGGCCACGAATTTTGGCCCGTATTTTTACCGAGTTGGTGTGAACGGTCCTTAGTCGCGCTCGCATGTGCATTGCCTGAAACGTGCCGTAAAAAATGAATGATTGGCGCACAGTTGCGCGACGAGCCAAATCGACTTTCCACTGGCAGCACGCTCTTTTCGAGATTCATTTCCATCTTTGCTGGTGGATTTTCCTTGCCGCCAGAGTTGCAGTTTGCGCGTTGCTGAGATACTTAACCCACATGCGATTTATCGGCAGCATTGTGGAAAAATTACAACGCCATCCCAAACGCGTGGTGTTCCCGGAAGGGACGGAACCGCGCGTTTTGCAAGCGGCCCGGCAATTTTATTCGTTGCGTCTCGGCGCACCCATTCTGCTGGGGGATCGCACCAAGGTGAAAGAGGCGGCGGAAAAAATTAACGTCTCGCTCGAAGGCGTCCGCATCATCAATCCCGCCGAAAGTGAAGATCTCGAAGCGTTTGCCAAGCGATATGAATTAGTTCGCCGGTTCAAGGGAGTGAAAGAAAGAGAAGCGCGTGAAGCGATGCTCAAGCCCAATTATTACGGCGCGATGATGGTCGCGATGCACCAGGCCGACGGGTTCATTTCCGGCACCAACGAAAGCACCGGCAGTGTTTTGCGTCCGCTCTTTCAAATTATCAAAGTAGCGCCGCAGGCCAGCACCGCTTCCAGTTGCATGATTATGGAAGTCGAGGACACGCGCTTCGGTGACAACGGGGTGATGTTCATGGCCGATTGCGGAGTCATTCCCGAACCGACGGTGGACCAACTGGCGGACATCGCTGTTTCCACCGCGCAACTTGCCCGCCAGTTGCTCGGCACCAAACCGCGCGTCGCTTTGCTCTCGTATTCAACGAAGGGGAGCGCCACGCATCCTTCGATCGGCCGGGTGCAGGCCGCCACCGCGCTCGCTCAACAAAAAGCGAAACAGATTTCGCTCGATGCCGATTTCGACGGCGAATTGCAAGTGGACTCCGCAATTGTGCCGGAAATTGCTGCGTTGAAAGTGCCAGACAGCCCAGTCGCCGGACGCGCGAACGTCCTCGTTTTTCCCGATCTGAATTCTGGAAATATCGGCAGCAAATTGATTCGCCACATTTCGCGTGCGAATGCTTACGGACAGATTCTGCTCGGTTTGGATCGCCCCGCCGCAGACGTTTCGCGCGGCTCCAATGCGCACGATATTCTGGGCGTTGCGGCCATTGTCGGATTGCAATCGATCTCTTACAACGAGCTTTACCCCGATGCCGGACACAAACTTTCGGGCGAATAGAACCCCACTCTTAATTCTAATCACAATCTTACTCCCCAGGTTTTGGATTAAGATTAGGATTACGAGTTAAGATTAAGATTTTTAAAAATACGCATGAACACAGAAACCCCTCGCGTTTTCATCGCAGCCACCCGACAGAACGACGGCAAGACCACCGTTTCGCTCGGGTTGCTGGCTGCGATTCAAAATACGTATAAACGCATCGGCTACATCAAGCCAGTCGGCCAGCGTTTCGTCGAAATCGCCGAGCACAAAATCGACGAGGACACCGTGCTGATGGACAGCGTTTACAAACTGGATTGCCCGCTCGTGGACATGAGCCCGATCGCGGTGGAGCCGGATTTCACGCGGAAGTATCTGGAGTCGGCGAACTATGACGCGCTCGCCAAAAAAATTAACAAAGCCTTTGATCGTGTGGCATGGGAGAAGGATTTCGTCCTGTGCGAAGGAAGCGGGCATGCCGGAGTCGGTTCGGTGTTTGATTTGTCCAATGCGCAAGTGGCAAAAATTCTTGGAGCAAAAGTCGTTATCGTCACTCGTGGCGGCATTGGCAAACCGATCGATGAAGTGGCGCTCAACCAGGCGCTCTTCGAAAAAGCAGGCGTGGAAATCATCGGCGTGATCGTCAACAAAGTAACGCCGGAGAAGATTGATTACATTGCCGATTTTGCGCGGCGCGGATTGAAGCGGCGCGGATTGGAACTGCTCGGCGTCATTCCGCATCACAACATTTTATCGCATCCGACGTTGCGTTCCATTTTTGAAGAACTGAAAGCCGAACAACTCAATGGCGCGAAACAGCTCAACAATTTGGTGGAGAACGTGGTGGTTGGAGCCATGAGCGCCATCAATGCCGTGCAGTTTTTCAAGCCGGGCGTCCTGGTGATCACACCCGGCGATCGAGAGGATTTGATTCTCGCTGCCGCTGCGACGCTTTCTCCTCGCTGCGAACGCAACCTGGCTGGCATCGTACTCACCGGAAATTTGCGCCCAAGCGAAAGTGTTCTCAAAGTCATTCGCGAAATGAATTGTCCAGTCTTGTTGGCCAAAGCCGATAGCTACGAAGTGGCTTCCAAAGTTCACGATCTCATCATCAAGACGCGCCCGGATGATCTGGGAAAAATTTCGTTAATTCGCGACCTGATTCGCGAGCACGTCGATGTGCAAAAGATTCTGAACTCAATTTAAACAAAACTAAATGAGCCTTCCATTTTCCCTGAATCCCGGCCTCGAAAAAATGCCGGTCTATCAACCCGGCCGCCCGATCGAAGAAGTCGCGCGCGAACTCAATTTGCCGGCGAGCAGTTTTATCAAAGTCGCTTCAAACGAAAATCCGCTCGGTCCGTCACCCAAAGCGCTCGCCGCAATGGAACGCGTCTTAAAAAATCTCCATCTCTATCCTGACGGCAATGCGTTTTATCTGAAGCAGAAACTTGCGGATAAGCTGGGCGTTGATCCCGCAAATCTGATTCTCGGCAACGGTTCCAACGAAATTATTGAGTTCGTGGGGCACGCTTTGATTACTCCGGGCGCGGATGTCGTCGTGTCGGAATATTCCTTCGCGATTTATCCCATCGTCGCAAAATTATTTGGAGCCAACGTGATTACGGTGCCGGCAAAATATTACGGCCACGATTTGCCTGCGATGGTCAAAGCCATTACGCCGCAGACCAAAGTTATTTTCGTGGCGAACCCCAATAATCCGACGGGCACTCTGGCTCCGCGCGAAGCTGTGGTTCATCTCATCAACAACGTTCCAAAAAATGTGCTGCTGGTCATGGATGAGGCTTACTTCGAATTTCTCGATGATTCGGTTGACCTGCTTCCGTTCATTCGCAACGGCCAGAAGCAGAACCTGCTATTGATGCGTACTTTTTCCAAAATTTTTGGACTGGCCGGTTTGCGCATCGGCTACGGAATCGCGGTGCCGGAATTGATTTCCGCGTTGGAAAAAATTCGCCAGCCGTTCAACATTAACTCCATCGCGCAGTCCGCCGCGCTCGCGGCGTTGGATGACTCCGATCATTTGGAAAAAACCCGGGCAAACAATTTCGACGGCAGGCGATTCCTGGAAACAGAATTTCGGAAAATGAAACTGGAATTTGTGCCGACGGCGGCGAATTTCATTCTCATCCGCGTTGGAGATGGACAAAAAGTTTTCAACGATTTGCAAAAACAAGGCGTCATCGCGCGACCGATGGGCGGATATGGTTTGCCGGAATGGATCCGCGTTTCCATCGGCACTCGGGCTGAAAACGAGCGGTTCCTCGACGCTTTGAAGCAAGTGTTGCCATCGAATTGACCAAAGGTTCTAAAATAAATTGTTTGAAACTCTGCTGAAACGGAATACATCTTCGTCGTTGCTGAAAAATTGTAATTACGCCAAGTGAAACCAACCGACCTGCGGGGCATCCTGCAATATATTCCGAGCTTTCGGGAAAAGACGTTTATCATCGCCATCGACGGCGCGATCATCACCGAGGAAAGCTTTGCGAATATCCTTCTGGATGTCGCCGTGCTGCGCTCGTTGAACATCCGGGTCGTGCTGGTGCATGGCGCGGCGGCACAAATCAAATCTCTCGCAGCGGAGCAAAACGTGCAGCCGTCGGATTTAGCGGGCAGCGGAATCACCGATGCCCCGACGCTCAAAATTGCCCTGACCGCAGCAAACCGGCTCACGCACGAAATTTTGGAAGGACTTTCCGCCAATGACCTTCGCGCCGCCTGCACGAATGCGATCATCGCTCATCCGCTGGGCATCATCCAGGGCATCGACCATTTGCACACCGGCAAAGTTGAGCGAGTCGATGTGGAGTTGCTGCAAACGTTATTAGCCCAGGGAATTGTTCCCGTGGTGCCGCCGCTTGGATTTGACGGCGATGGAAAAACTTATCGCGTGAATTCGGATGGAGTTGCGCTGGCCGTGGCTGAAGCGTTGAAGGCGATCAAACTTATTTTCATCACCACGCAGGATGGGATTGTTCACCAGGGACATCTCATACGCCAGATGCTCGTGGCGCAATTGGATTTGCTCCTGACCAAACAGAAAAATGATTTTGCGCCAGAGGCACTGTCGAAAGCGCTGCACGCTTCCGCCGCTTGCCGGGCTGGCGTGCAACGTGTTCACGTCATCAATGGCCTGGTGGACGAAGGATTGCTGGCGGAAGTTTTTTCCAACGAAGGCATCGGTACACTGATTTACGCCAACGAATACGAACAGATCCGCAAGGCGATGAAAAAGGATGTGCGCGCGATTTTGAAATTGACGAAAAATTCTGTCGCGAGCGATGAATTGATCAAGCGCACCCGCGCCGTGATTGAGAAGCAAGTGGGCGATTATTTTATTTTTGAAATTGATAAAAACCCGGTCGCCTGTGTTGCTCTGCATGTTTTCACCGAACAGAAAAAAGGCGAACTGGCGTTTCTCTACGTCAACCCGTCGCACGAAAATCAAGGCATCGGCCAGAAGCTGATCCAGTTCGTCGAGACGAAGGCGCGCGAACTTGGCTTGAACGAATTGATCACGCTTTCGACGCAGGCTTTTACTTATTTTCAGAGCAAGGCGGGGTTTAGCGAAGGATCGCCGGATGATCTTCCCCCGATGCGACGGGAAAAATACGACCACAGCGGCAGGAATTCGAAGGTGCTGGTGAAGAAATTAATTAAACCTTCCGGAGTTTGATGAGCGCTCCATCAACCTTTCCCAAGGAACTGGCACCTGCTTGCCGTCGTCTTGGAATTCTTCCCACGCATTTTATTTTCGCAGTCAACATCGCGGAGCAAGCCGTTTCCGTTTTCGAACGAAGTGCCCCGCAATCGGAGAAAGAAGACTTTCCTGATTACACACTTTTTAAAAAGTATCGCTGCTCAACTTCACGGTTCGGCATTGGCGAAATCGCCGGTTCAAATATGACGCCACGCGGCTTGCATCGCATCGCAGAAAAGTTCGGCGATGGCTGTCCGGTCGGCACGGTTTTCAAAGAACGTCAAATAGTCGGATACACGTCAGAAGGCTATCCGAATGCTCTGATCACGACTCGCATCATGTGGCTGGAAGGTTTGGAAACCGGTTTCAATCGCGGCGGAAATGTCGATTCTCACGAACGTTACATTTACATCCACGGCACGGGCGACGAATCGACGATTGGCCGTCCCGCGTCGCACGGTTGCGTCCATCTTGCGGCAGAGGATTTAATTCCGCTCTACGATAAGTTGCCGAGTGGAACCTTGGTTTGGATTTCGGAAAACTGATTCGGTAGGGCGCGTCACTCCGTGCGCGCCGGAGGTTGCAACCAAGTTGGCGCGCACGGAGTGACACGCCCTACCATTCGCCAATAACTTCCCTCTTTTCACTTTCCCGTTTTGGCTTAACTTTCCCCCCGTGAATTTAACCGAACAGATGACGCAGTTGGCTCGTCAGGCCAAAGCCGCGTCGCGCGAACTCGCCAAGTTGACGACGGTAGAGAAAAATAATTGCCTGTTCGCCATGGCTGACGCGCTGGAGAAAAGCGGCGACGCCATCAAATCCGCCAACGCTCGCGACATGGAAACTGCCGCGCAAATGGGACTTTCATCCGCGATGCTCGATCGCCTAAAGCTCGATGATAAACGGATTGCCGGAATGGCCAAAGGTTTGCGCGAAGTGGCCGCGTTGCCTGATCCCGTTGGAAGAATTCTCGATGAACGCGTTCGGCCAAATGGTTTGAAGCTGCAAAAAATTTCCACGCCCATTGGCGTCGTGGTCATCATTTACGAATCACGTCCGAACGTGACTGCCGACGCCGGGAGCCTTTGTTTTAAATCTGGAAACGCGACCATTCTGCGCGGCGGCAAGGAAGCGATTCACTCGAATCAGATCATCGCTGAGATCATGGTCAACGCGGGCAGAGAAGCTTTGGTGGGGCGAGCGTCCTCGCGAGCTGGCTCGTCAGTAGCCTCGCCCCACCACTTTCCTGAACAGGCAATTCAAGTCGTCAGCACAACTGACCGCGACGCCATCAAGGAACTTTTGTCGCTCACCCAATACGTCGATTTGTGCATGCCACGCGGCGGAGAAAGTCTTATTCGCGCCGTCACCGAATGTTCCAAAGTTCCGGTCATCAAACATTACAAAGGCGTTTGCCATGTATTCGTCGATGCCGACGCGGATTTGAAAATGGCCGAAGAAATTGCGCTCAACGCGAAGGTGCAACGTCCCGCCGTTTGCAACGCGATGGAAACATTGCTCGTGGACAAAGCGATTGCGGCAAAATTTCTCCCGCAGCTTGCGCCGAAACTAGCAGAAAAAAATGTCGAGTTGCGTTGCGATGCAGCCGCGCTCGCACTTTTCCAGTCGGCCATCGGCCATCGGCAATCGACAATCAAAGCGGCGACCGAACAAGACTGGTTCACCGAATACAACGACTACATTTTGAACGTGCGCGTTGTGGACGGTTTGAAGTCAGCCATCGACCACATCAATCACTATGGTTCGTCACACTCCGACAGCATCGTGACGAAGAACGAATCACGTGCGAAACAATTCCTCGCCGAAGTCGATTCCGCGACCGTTTATTGGAACGCCTCCACGCGCTTCACCGATGGCGGCGAGTTCGGCATGGGCGCAGAAATCGGTATCAGCACCGACAAAATCGGCGCACGCGGCCCAATGGGTTTGGAAGAATTGACCAGCTACAAGTGGCTCGGCTTCGGCAGTGGACAAATTAGGAACTAACACGGAAAAGTCTGGACCAACTCTGGAAAAAATGTATTGTTAAGTTGTGGCTACTGATAAACCAATCATATCTCTCTTCTCGGGAGCAATGGGTTTAGATTTGGGATTGGAGTCTGCCCAGAACGGCATCAGAACAGCCGTGGCTTTAGAGATCAATCCGATAGCTGTAAAGACGATTAGATTAAACAATCCCAAACTTCCTGTTTTCAACAGTCCGATTGAAAACGTCAGCACGGCAGAAATTTTGAAGGCTGCTGGCTTAAATCAGGGCGAGGCATTTGCAGTCACGGGCGGACCGTGTTGCCAGAGTTTTAGCACTGTTGGGAAAAGAGAGTCGTTGGGTGACGAAAAGCGCGGAGGATTATTTCGCCACTTCACGCGGATTGTGCTGGAGGCTCGCCCACGCTTTTTCATCATGGAAAATGTGAAGGGAGTTTTGTCGGCAGCGGTAAGACACAGACCGTTGAATGAAAGAGGGCCGGGCTGGCCCCCGCTTTCGCTCGAAGAAGAATTCGGCTCTGCCCTCAATGTCATTTGTGACGAGTTGGCTGAATTGAACTACCATGTGATTTTTAGTTTATTAAACTGTGCTGACTACGGCGTTCCGCAGAAAAGATTTCGCGTGGTTTTTATCGGAAGCCGCGATGGTGAACGCATCCAAATTCCCGAACCGACACATTCTGAAATCGGAACTCTGGGAAGTCCAAGGTGGGTGACACTCCGACAAACCATCGGTCAACTAAATGAAACATCTTCTGAATTTGTGCAGTTCACACCCGAAAGAATCAATTTCTTACGCAGGTTGAAGGCCGGACAGAATTGGGTTGATTTACCAGTGCGACTTCAAAGAGCAGCTTTGGGTGCGGCTTTTGAATCTTGGGGTGGACGCGTGGGCTTCTGTCGCCGGTTGGATTGGAATAAACCTTCGCCAACATTGACGACAGCACCCGATGGTCGCGCGACGACACTCTGTCATCCAAACGAATTGCGCCCGCTTTCAATTGCAGAATATGCAAAGCTTCAGCAGTTCCCTTCTGATTGGCAATTTGCCGGTTCGACGCGCCAAAAATATATTCAGATTGGAAATGCCGTTCCGATTGGTCTTGGGCGCGCAATTGGTTTGATGTTGCTCAAAACAATGCGAGCTTCTGCAAAGTTAGAATCAAAACGCGAGGGGAAGGCTCGACTTGGAAAAGTGGTTTGTGCTGATCCTGTGCTTGAGTCGCGTCTTAAAGACAGGCCAAAGACAAAACTCAATCCGCCACGATTGAGGAAAATTCAGGATTCAAAAGCTGCACGCAAGTGGATGAGTTTGGTTGCCGCATAAGCCGTTAAGTTTGGCGAGTTATTCGCCTGTCGCGCCGATAACTTTGAACTGCATGAATGCAGACCCTTTCTCCAACCAAGCGTCTTTATATCGTTCAAAAAATTCAGTCTGCACGGGCGTGCATTTTAAAACCTTGTCATCCCAAAGCTGGAAAAGTTTGCTGATGTAAAAACGCACGACTGGCTCGACCGTTTGAATTTGATAGCCGTGTGTGTAAAGGCCAAGTGGCGGACACGCGAAAAGACAAGTGCTGACTCCGGAGTGAAGAATAAAGTCATCTTTATTCAACGCTGGAAATTGCCGGTCAAACAAGCCGTTCAATTCATTGGTATAGAGTTTCACCGTCACGCCTGCGTTCTCGTAGATTGAAATGTCGTCACTTTCCAATTGTTCGGCGTCCAACAAATCGCCTGCGTGAAGTTGTGTTCCCTCAAAGAGCAAACCAACCTTCGCATCACGGTTGAAAACAAAAATCAACTTGGGGATGTCGTTCAAATCCCTGACTGAAGCGAGTAGTTGCTCAAAAAATTCTTGTTCGGCGTCTCCCAAAGAAGCACCAAACGACCGCATTCTTACGCCGGTAAGCCATGAACTTGCATCCGCGCCACTCACAACAAATGCCCGCGACGGAACAAACCTCACGAACGAAGTAAAATTGTTTGGGTTCACGGTCTGCTCTGACACCACTTCATAACCCGCTTCATTCGCGCCCTGTCCCGGCGCAACCAGAACTCCATCCCAAGCCGCACCTTCTCGGTATTTATCGAAAGCCACTGTCGTTAAGTCACATCTTTCCAATGTCGCATTTTGCTTTTGGAAAAAACCAGAGCACTGTGTTCCGGCGACGTCTACACTTCCAATTTTGCCGTGTGAAGTTGGCAAACCTGAACGCCTCACAAACCAAAACTCAATGCTCTTTGCCCATCCGTCCGTAATCTTGATTTTTGCGTCTTGAATGCAGTCCCAAACATACGAGGCCTTTTTTACTTCACCTTCATGCGAATTCCATATCGAGATCACAAATGGCCCATCGTCGGTTTCCAGCATTGAAAGTGGAGCGGGAATTGTTCCACAGGATTTAATGATGGCATCTGGGTAACGCTCCCTCACAGCCGTTCCAGATTGGCTGTCTGCACCTCCGGGACAAAAGATAGTTGGGGGAGGCATATTTTTTTATTCGTGGGATTTTTTCGCGGCGAGTTCTGCAACTTCACGGAGATAAGATTTTGCTTTCGGCGTCAATTCTTCCCCTTCTTTCAACCATGCGAGAAACACGCGAATCTTGTCCTCTGCCTTTCTCACTTCTTTTTTCTCGTTCATCATCGAGACGACAACGGACAGCTTCGCGCCTTTTGACTCTTTCAAAATAGCCCACGCCACCGAATCTCGCCTAGCCTGCACGAGAGGTTCGACCTGCTTGACGTTTGTAATCGGGTTATCACGACCTTTCGCCATCAAACTGAAAAACATTTCCCTGACCTCACCCAGTTCGGTCTTGTTATCATACGCGCCACGCCCCTTCATAGCTTTATTGCGAAACTCCCAGTAATAGACGAATTTGTCTTCCACTATTTCGCGGCGTTTGATGCTCTCATCATCATCAGAACCTTCAGCGATAAAGGTATCCAACAAGTCTGTGGCGCGTGACTTGGAGATTCCAAAAACACTTACCACCTCAGTAATAGCGGTATCATGATCTGCATTTTTTTCTTTTCGGAACTGCCGGTAATATTCCTCCACAGCACGAGCTTGAGCATCAAGCGACCATGCAATTTTAAGATCCGCGATGAAATTCGCTTCAGCCAAAATTTTTAATTCGAGCGTTCCCTTCAAATCAGCTTTTCGGATGATTTGCACAGGTATGCGGGACAAGAACTCTGGCAATTCCTTGCCACGTTCCTCACACTGCATTTTGAGCCACTGGCAAGCAAAGTATCGGCGGTTGCCATCCAACAACTTTCCGTCATCCCGAATGATTAGAGGCACTTGCACCCCGTTTCTTCCGATTGAATCCGCAAGAACCTGAAGTTTGTGAATATCCTGTTCCGCGACAAACCGAGTTATGTCCTCAATCGAAAGTTCGTTAAGCTTTTTCTTTTTCAGTCTGCACAAACGCTCAAATGTGAAGATGGTTCGGTTGTTCTCTTTCCAAAAGCGGATTTCGTCCAGTCGAAGAGCCGTAGGATACACATTGACCCACTCGTTATGAAAAACCTTCTTTTGAGCATACTTGTCGGGAGTGGCAATCGCTGGCATGGGCGAAAGCCTATAAAACGAAGCGAGTTTGTAAAGTAGTTCTCCACAACCAGCGAAAATTGTTGGTTGTCGTCCACACGGAATGAGGTGATAATATCCGAGTGATCAGCGCGCGCCGCGCCAGCAAACGAGAACGCATAGCGTATGAAGAAAGCAAATAGCAAATCCGAACCACAAATGCGGGATGAATATGATTTCTCGCGTGGTGTGCGCGACAAATATGCGCGCCGATTCGCCCAAGGAACCAATGTGGTGGTTTTGGAATCGGATGTAGCAAAAGTATTTCCAAATTCCGAAGCCGTTAATAGTTCTTTGCGCGCTCTCGCAGGAATTATACGAGAGCAGAAAAAAGTTCTAGCGGTGAAGTAGTCTTCTCTAACTGCAAAACGTCTGTAATTTCTTCCATGTCGCCCCAACAAGCAGCGATCGCCATTCGCGATGCGCTTCCGTCCAACGGATTATTTGCCGGACAAGAGTGGCGCGTTTCTCCCGCTCCGTTTTCACTCGGCGCGGAAATGACGAAAGAATTGGAAACGCTCGGTCGCGTAATTTTGCAGTTCAATCGCGCCGTCAATTTGCTTTATCGCAAGAGCGTCGAAGGCAAACAGCCGGCGTGGATTTCTCGCTGGCTCGATCAAGGCAAGCCCGCCGAACTTATCGAACTTCAGCGTCATCCAAGTTTTAAAAATGAAGTCCCGCGCGTTATTCGTCCTGATATTTTGCTGGCTGAAAATGGCTTCAGCATCACGGAACTCGACAGCGTTCCCGGCGGAATCGGGCTGACGGCGTGGTTGGGAAAAACGTATTCAGGAGTCAGGAGTCAGGAGTCAGGAGAAATAATCGGAGGTGCGGACGGCATGTTAAAAGGGTTTGCTGGAATTTTTGGCGATGCAAAAAATGTTCACATCGTAGTTTCCGAAGAAGCCGCGACGTACCGGCCAGAAATGCAATGGGTTGCCCGGCAGCTCGATAGTTCACGGTTCAAAATTCAAAGTTCAAAGTTTTCTGAATTCCAAGATGGCGACGCGGTCTATCGCTTCTTTGAATTGTTCGACATCGCGAATGTGCCGAACGCGAAACAGATTTTCCAACTCGCCTTGGAAAAACGAATTCGTCTGACTCCACCGCCCAAACCCATTTTCGAGGAGAAACTTTTGTTCGCACTGCTGTGGAATCGCAACCTGCGCGAATTCTGGCGGCAGGAACTGGGCGAAAGTTTTCTGGCGCGCCTGCAAAAAATAATTCCTTACACGTGGGTCATTGACCCAACACCGCTGACGCCGCAAGCTGCGTTTCCTGAATTGAATCTGACTGATTGGCAGCAACTCAAAAACCTCTCGCAACGCGAGCGCGAATTAATTTTAAAAATTTCCGGCTTTTCAGAGCTGGCGTGGGGATCGCGCGGCGTTTATCTCGGCAGTGATTTATCTCAAGCCGATTGGAGCGCGGCGGTGGATCAAGCGCTGAGTTGCTTTGGCCGTTCTCCGTTCGTGCTGCAACGTTTTCACAAATCGAAAGTCGTGGAAGCAAACTGGTTTGATTTTGAAAAGAACGAACTGATTCCGATGCAAGGGCGCGTGCGGCTTTGTCCGTATTATTTTGTTGCCGGAGAAAACGATTCGGCGCGTGCGAATCTCGGCGGAGTGCTGGCGACAATCGTTCCTACAGATAAAAAAATCGTGCATGGAATGCGCGATGCGATTCTCGCGCCTTGTTCGGTCTGAGGGCAAAGGCAGGGCGCGTCATTCCGTGCGCGCCGCTTGTTGCAAGATAGAACCCGGCGCGCATGGAGTGACGCGCCCTACCTCATGAATTGAAAACTCACCGCCGTCCGTCGTACCAAGGGCTGCAAGCGTCGCGGTTTTTCATTGTCGCCATCGGGCGAAAGAGCGCTTTCAAAAAAAAACGTCCGAGTTCGCGTCGGCGATATAGCTGAACTTTTCGCCCGGAAGTAAGCAACGGATGCCGGCTCAGAATCACAACCAGCCGTTTTTCTTTTCGCGCCAGTCGTTTCAATTTTTTGCAGAGATCCAATTCTTCGCCGGTGAACAATTCATTGCTGAAACCGCCGATGGTTCGAAACGCGGTTGTTTCGCAAAAAATAAAAGCGCCCGCCGCCCAGTGCGTGACCCGGCTGATGCGATTCCAGAATTCGGTCACGACGCGTGCTCCGAGGTCGGGGTGGTCCAAGCGCAAGGTGCTGCCACCGGCGATCGCTTTACCCTTTTTGATTTCGCTGACGACATCCGCAAAAAGTTCCGTGCTGGGCTGAGAATCCGCATCGACGAACACCAGCCATTCGCCGGTCGCGGCGGCGGCACCGCAATTTCGCGCGCGCGCGATTTGGTTGATCGGCTCAAACACAACTTTCGCTCCGTTGGCCCGCGCGATTTCGGCGGTCTGATCCGTGGAATTGTTATCGCAAACTATTATTTCTGTTTGCCAACCGAGCCGATGAAATGCGGACGCAGCCAAGTTTATCCGCTCCAACGATTTCCCGATCAGCTTTTCTTCGTTGAATGCGGGAACCACGATGGAAATTTTCATTGTTGAAACACAACGTAAATCAGGGAAGTTAATTTGCACAGAATTCCCTTGCTGGCGGTCAGAGTTAATGGCGACATGAAAAAAGTGAACTACACTGATTGCACGGCAATTTAACAGAGAAAGACAAAGGATTTTTATGACGACATCATCTTCGGCGGCAGCTACACCCAAAAAAGGACACCTCGGAAAAATCATCGGGATTATTCTGGCGGCTCTGATTGTTTCACTGGTCATCGTTTATTTCGTCGCGACGAGCGCGGCGTTTCTCAAAGGATTTATTCTGCCACGCGCGGGTAAATCAATGAATGCAGCCATCACGGTTTCCGATGCGTCGATCAGCCCTTTTTCAACCGTCGTTTTAACCAAGCTCGAAGTGAAGCCGTTTGGCAAAGAGTCGTTGCTCAAGGCGGATGAAGTTCGGTTGCGCTACAACTTGCGCGATATTATTTCAGGAAAAATCACCGTGGACGAAGTGGCGATCCTTTCGCCCACCATCACCATCGTGGAAGCGGCGGACAACAGCAGCAATCTGGATCCGATCACGAAGGGCGAGAAAAAGCCGGCGGCGGAAAAAAAGAAATCCGAGGAGCCGCTTAATTTGAACATCAAAAATGTTTCGCTGAAGAACGCGTTTCTGCAGAAAACAAAAAATCTGGCGGGTGGTGGACGTGAAGTGACGGAAATTGCCAATCTGAACCTGACGCTTGATCAGTTGGTCAACGGGCAAGCCGGGAAGCTGACCGTGAGTTCGGATGTTCGCACCGATCGCGTTCCGTCGAAAGGGACGACGAATTCGGTTCCCGGAGCGTTGCGCGGAAAACTCGACGGCAGTATTGATTTCAAACTCACACAGAAAGCCATGCCGGAATCGGCAAAAGGAAATTTGCGCTTCGACATTTTGGACGCGAACGGAGATATGGCGGACCTCGCGAAACTTGCGGCGGTGGTGGTTTGCGATTTGACGCCGGAAGAAATTCGCCAACTCAGTCTGAAGTTCGAGCAAGCCGGCCAACCGCTTGGTGAGCTTCGCGTGAATGGCCCTTTCTCGCTCGCCAACAACGAGGGCAAATTGAATGTGGAACTCTCGGCGATTGATCGTCGCGTCTTGAATCTCGTGGGCGCTTCGAAAGGAATTGATTTTAATTCCACCGTTATCAATTCGACAAACACTTTGGTCATCGCGCAAAAGGGCAATTCGATTTCCGTCAGCGGCCAGGTCAACGCGAGCCGTTTGAGCCTCACGAAAAAAGAAGCAAAACAAACCACGCCGACGCTCAACTTCGCGGTTGGTTATCAAGTGGAGGTGGATCAAACGGCCAAGACGGCGCTGATTCAGAAGCTGGATTTGAACGGCACACAAAACGATCAGAAGTTTTTGAGCGCGTCGATTACCAAGCCGATGCCGATTTCCTGGGGCGGTTCTACAGGCGCACCGGAGGAAGCGGCCTTGCAACTCGCCATCACCGATTTGAATCTTGCCGATTGGAAATCATTCCTCGGCGACACCGCACCTTCGGGAATGGTGAATGCGACGCTCGACGTTCTTTCGCAACAGGCTGGGAAACAATTGACGTTGAATGTTGCTACGCGAATTGACCGTTTGTCGGCGACGTTTGGCAGCAATCACATTTCTCAAGCCACATTGGAACTGGTTGCAAAAGCGGGCGTGACCGAGATGAAAAAAATTTCATTAAACCAGTATTCATTACAGATCGCGCAAAATAGCGAACCCGCTTTGAAGCTGAGCGGCTCAGGCGTTCTCGATCTCAAAACGAGCGATGCGGATATCAAAGCCTCGATGGAAGGAACCTTGGCGCGACTCCTGGCGATTGTTGTTCTGCCCGATGTCAACGCGACTGACGGCACGGTAAAGTTTGATGGGCAGATCACGCAACGCAAAGATGCCCAACTCGTGAAGGGCAATTTTGCGCTGGTGAATTTTTCGGGAAGCTATGCTGGTTCGCCGCTGGACCGATTTGGCGCAAGCTTCGATGCTGACCTCGAAATGAACGGAGCGAATTTACAGATTCGCAAACTAGCCGGAGCGCTCCAGCAGGCGGGAAATCCGGGCGGCACATTTGATGTGGGCGGGAGTTTTAATACCGAGAAAAAGACGGGAGCCGTCGAGATGAAATTGGTTGGCTTAAACGAAAATGCGCTGCGTCCGTTTCTGGCAAAATCGTTGGGCGAAAAACAACTCGTCAGCATTTCGATCAACGGTAATACGTCTGCGCGTTTGCAAGAGGACGAATCGAGCTTCAAAGGCAACATCGACCTGAAGAATTTTGTCGTGCGCGATCCGAAGAAGGCCAAGGCGGACGAACCGCTGGCGGCGCAATTTCAACTCGATGGTTCAATGCGAAAAGAAGTATTTGATCTCAAGGAATTTCTAGTGACGCTTTCA
Source organism: Verrucomicrobiota bacterium (assembly GCA_043775015.1). Classification (GTDB taxonomy): domain Bacteria; phylum Verrucomicrobiota; class Verrucomicrobiia; order Limisphaerales; family CANJXF01; genus CANJXF01. The sequence continues at coordinate 42,903 of JAYVSV010000036.1, read as the reverse complement.
CCGACGGTGCGTGCCAAGAATCAATTGAACCTCACCGGCCAGATTGACCTCTCGAAAACGAATGCGATGAAAGGCAAATTGCTGGTGCAATCGGACGCGTTCGACGTCACACCGTTTTACGATCTCTACGCGGCGCAACCACAGCCTGCCGCAGAGCGCAACACGCCCGCTCCAACCACTGTGCCGGCTACGGGACCCGCAAACCAGGAACCGGAGGCGATGAAACTCCCCATCGAGCAGGTCGTGGCGGAAATTAAGATCGGACAATTTTATTTGCGCGAGGTGGAAATCAAAGATTGGCGCGGCACAGCGAAGATTGAAGGGAACCGCGTTTTGTTAAGTCCGTTTCAACTGACGTTGAATGGCGCGCCGGTCAAGTTGGAGGCGGATGTGAATGTTGGAGTGAAGGGTTACACCTATACGGTTTCGGGATCGCTCGACAAAGTTCCGCTGGAGCCGCTGGCGAATTCGTTTTTACCACCGGAGAAAAAGGGAGCGTATCAAGGCTTGATCCTGGCGGATGCAAAAATAAAAGGGGCGGGCACGACTGGCGTAAATTTGAAAAAAAGCTTGGACGGATACGTGAGCCTCACCTTCACCAACGCCAATCTTCAAATCGTCGATCGCAAATATAAAAACATTCTGGCCCCGATTTCCCTCGCGCTGCAGGTTCCGGAAATTTCGCAGTCGCCAATCAGTTGGTTGGATGCGCGGCTGAACTTTGGTGGCGGGAACATCACCCTTTCAAACTTCGTGGCCGTCAGTGAATCCTATCGTGCCAGTGTGCAAGCGGTGATTCCGATTGCCGATGTGTTGACCAATTCGCCGCTCAACAAAATTCCCGTTGGTTTCGAGTTGCGTAAAACGCTCGCGGAAAGGGCGTCGAAAATCGGCCTCGCCAACGGCCCCGCTTCGTCCGACGGACAATATGTAAAACTCCCGCCACTCGTCAGTTTGAAAGGCACCCTGGGCGATCCGAAATCCGAGATCGACAAAAAAGGTCTGACGACGCTGGCGATTCAAGCGGGCGGTGGACTGATCGGTGGCGATGCAGGAAAAGTTTTGAAAGGTTTGGGCGGTCCAACCACGCCGACCACCAATGCTCCGGCTCCGACCACCAACAATGTTACTCCAACCCAGCCGTCTCAAAATCAGCAACTGCTCAACAATGCGCTGGATCTTTTCAAAAAGAAGAAGAAGTAAGGAATTTAGGAAAAGTGGTGCGCTTAGCAGGACTTGAACCTGCACGGGTTACCCCACTACCACCTCAAAGTAGCGTGTCTGCCAATTCCACCATAAGCGCAACCGACGGTTAATGAACCAGTCTGTTGCCTGCTTCGCAAGTGGATTTTGGATTGCGCTGCTGGCTAAACGTTTTAAACCCATCGAGCGGCCCCGTAATTTGCGGTAATTGATCGCGATGGTTTTTCTCCACGACAATTTTGGCCGCACGCTCTTCCGCATTTCGTGTAGATTTTTTTACGCGTTCCGTTAATCTTTTTTCCATGCCAGAGAAAAGTCTGAATCAAGTTCCGCGAGCCTTACGAGAGCAATACGAAAAGGGACTCAAGAATTTTCAGCAATCCAATCTTGATTATGCGATGGCGATTTTGACGCAGGTGTTGGTGCAGGAACCTGGTCTTTACGATTGTCGCCAGGCGTTGCGGGCCACGCAGTTCAAGAAGGCCGGTGCGAATACCGGATTTTTCAAAAAGGTTTTTAGCGGCGCAAGTTCTTCTCCATTGATCGCCAAAGGGCAATTGGCTTTGCGCAATAATCCGCTCGAAGCGTTGAATATCGCGGAGCAAATCCTGAACAGCGATCCCAACAGCGGTTCGGGTCATAAGCTGGTGGCTGACGCTGCCCTCGCCGCCGATTTTCCGAAGACGGCTGTTTTATCACTGGAAATTCTGGTGCGCGCTTCACCCAAAGATCGCCAGCTTAGTGAAGAATTGGCGGAGGCGTATGCACGGTCGGGACAGAATCCGAAAGCGGAAGCGGTTTACGCAGACTTGCTTCGAATTTACCCGGGCGACCCGAGTCTTTCGCAAGCGTTGAAGAATCTTTCCGCCCAACAAACCATGACCGATGGGGGTTACGAATCTCTCGCTGACGGCGGCGGATCGTATCGCGATATTCTTAAAAACAAGGATGAGGCCACTGCGCTGGAGCAGGAGAATCGGCAGATCAAATCCGTGGATGTCGCCGACCGTTTGATTCGTGATTACGAAGTTCGCATTGAGGCTGATCCAAAAAACATGAAACTGCTGCGCTCGGTCGCGGAGTTGTATGTTCAGAAAAAAGATTACGAAAAGGGGCTGGTTTATTATCGGAAAATATCGGCCACGGACGGCGCATCCGATTCGGCTTTGGAGAAAACCATTTCCGAAATCACGATGAAGAAGCTAGACCAGGCGATGGAGCAATTGGATCCACAAGTTGCGGATTACGAAGCGCAAACGGCGCAGCTCAAGGCGGAGCGCGACAGCTTTTTCCTCGAAGAATGCAAAAGTCGTGCGGAGAAGTATCCGAACGATTTGCAAATCCGGTTTGAGCTGGGCCAGCTTTATTTCAAAACAGGAAAGATTGGCGAAGCGATCCAGGAATTGCAAAAGGCGCAGAACAATCCGCATCGCAAATTACAGGCGATGGGTTTGCTCGGCCAATGTTTTGCGCAACGCGGTATGAACGACATGGCTGCGCGAAAATTACAGGATGCGTTGAAAGAAAAGCTGACGTTCGACGATGAGAAAAAGGATTTGATCTACGCGCTCGGTTGCGTGCTGGAAAAAATGGGGAAAGCGGAGGAAGCGATCGAGCAGTTCAAACAAATTTACGAAGTGGACATTGGTTACAAAGACGTGAGCGCGAAGGTGGATGCGTATTACGCCGGAAAATAAGGTGGCGGCTCAATCGGGTTCGGAGTTCCGCCCGGCAGTGGCGTGGTGATTCCGAACCGTGTAAACGGGGAACTCCCAACCTTAAAAATTTCAAACTGACCCATTACCGAAAATAATTATTTCTTGGCGGATGCGTGTTCTTGAAGCCAGACGACATCCACATTGATCGGATTGTAGGTAACGGCATTAAACGAGTTGCCGGTGATTATGGTTCGGGGGTCTTTCCAGCGATGGATTTCGGAATGACCGTCTGCAAAAGAAAAGCCACAGGCCCCATTATGATAGGTTCCCGGCGCATCCAACAACTTGTTGCTGACCATGGTTACAGCAAATCCAGCGTCATTGAGGCTGCGAGCATCTTCATCCAGATAAACAAAAATTTGAGAGGGGGGCGGTTTGATAAATGAACTCAATTTGCCATACACCTGATAGCAGTTGGCTCCTGAACAATTCGCTCTGTGGCCATGCGATCCATCCAGCCACGGGCCGTCCACAGGAACCCGTCCCTTAGACAAATAAGGATTGGTGCCAACGGCCTGACTCATGGAAAAGGTTCTCGCCGCCTGAACTTTTTGCCCCACTGTTGAAGGAGCGCTTGAGGGGCCAATCCGCCTGTCGGCTGGGCATTTGAACATGGTTACACTCTTCCCGAGATACGGGACGAGAAGGGAACGGGTCGCATCTTTTAAGATGTCGCTGTTAAACTCTTCTCCCCCACCGATACCGGCCTGACCGGGACACCAATTGTAACCTGGCGTTGTATTGCCGTCGTCAGGGTTGGGCGGTAATAAATCGTTGTAATCACCGGCATACAAGTGTGTCGCGAGCATCATTTGCTTGCCATTATTCATACACTGAATGCCTTGCGCTTTTATTTTCGCCTTGCTCAGTGCGGGCAGGAGTAAACCCGCAAGGATGGCGATAATGGCAATGACAACCAGCAGTTCAATGAGCGTGAACGCACGCATGGGAGATGACGGACGAGATGGTCCGTGATTCGCAGACTTTCTTGCCGACGGATTGTTTTTCTTGCTAGGCATATTCTTTAAAAGGATTAGTCAAACAATCTATCAATATCGACGTCGATTCAAGTTTTTTCTCAGAACATGCCATTCAATCTTAGCCTTCGCGATTTTTGAGTGTAATCCGGAGTGACCGCGTCGGTGATCTGAGTCCGAAAAACCCGGCCTGTTATCGGTCCCGGCGCAATAGATATTCCGCCAACGCTTCGAGCGCGACGGCTTTGCCTTTGAAGATTTTCAATGCGGCAAAGGCACGTTGGGTGAGCTGAGATGCGAGCGCACGGGATTTTTCCAAGCCAACAATCGAAGGATAAGTCGCTTTCTGCGCGGCGGTGTCTTTGCCAGCAGTTTTGCCGAGTTGCTCGGTGGTTTGCGTGATGTCAAGAATGTCGTCGATGATCTGGAAGGCGAGGCCGACATTGTAACCGAAATCAGTCAGTGCTTTGAGTTGAGCCGCTGTGCAATTTGCGCTCATGCCGCCGAGGCGAACGGAACAGCAGAGCAGGGCGGAGGTTTTGCGCTCGTGAATGTATTTTAATTGGTCGGCGGAAATTTTTTTTCCTTCGCCTTCGAGATCAGCCACCTGCCCGGCGATGAGTTGAAGAGAGCCGGAGGCTTTCGCAATTTCCAAAATAATGTCGCGATGAGAATAGCGGGGCCAACCTTTGCTCTTCGCAGCGATTTCAAATGCCTGCGTGAGCAACGCATCTCCAGCAAGAACGGCGATGCCTTCGCCGAAAACTTTATGATTGGTCGGCTTTCCGCGACGGAAATCGTCGTTGTCCATCGCCGGCAAATCGTCGTGGATGAGCGAATAGGTGTGAATGCATTCGACAGCGCAGGCGAGCGGCATGGCGTTACGTTCCGAACCGCCGCACGCTTCAGCCGCAGCGAGACACACGGCGGGGCGCATCCGTTTTCCACCGGCAAAAAGCGAGTAGCGCATTGCTTTATGAATCGTCGCGGGCTTGGTGCTGGCGCGCGGCAGGAACCCGTTCAAGGCGCGGTTTACGGAAAGAATTCGCGCTTCCAAATATTTTTTAAGATCAAAACGGCTGTCGGACATGCGGAGGTTTGTAACAAACCCAAGCAATGGCGCAAGTGCGAAGGTGCTATTCGGCGATGAAAAGCTCAGAAATTCGAAGTTGCAGCGCGGGCAGAAGTTTTTCCGTTAAGATTTCGCGGGCCGCGAGAATCTGTCGCAAAGCCAAACCGTATTGGCTTCCGCAGTAAACTTCTACGTTGTCGTAGCGGGGATCAATCATCCATAGCCGTGGTAAGCCAGTGCTTTCGTAAATCGATTTCTTCAGGACCGTATCGAAACGATGATCGTCTGAGCTGATGATTTCTGCGGCGAGCCAGAGCCGATGATTGGCGGTGGTGATCAGCGCGAGATCGGGCCGCACTAAAGTTCCAGCAGTGAGCTGTATGACGGAACGAGGCGGCAACAAGCGCGAGCCGGGGATTTCCGCGAGGCTGGCCGCAACTTTGTCGTGGAGAAATGAACAAATTTTTTCGTGCCGCAGACCGGGCGAGCTGCGCAGATATGTTTCGCCTTCCAGAATTTCTTCGTAAGGCTCAGACATGGTTCAGGACTTTATGCAAAAACCGGCCCGTGTGCGAGCGGCGGTTTGCCGCAATTTGCTCGGGTGTTCCCTCGGCGACCAGTTCTCCGCCGCCAGCGCCGCCTTCGGGTCCAAGGTCGATGACCCAATCCGCTTCCGCGATCAGGTCGAGGTTGTGTTCGATCACAATGACGGAATGGCCGGAATCAACGAGACGTTGCAAAACTTCCACGAGCTTGCGCACATCGGCCATGTGCAAACCGATGGTCGGCTCTTCGAGAATGAAAATTGATGCGTTTGGATTGCGAATTTCTGTCGTCGATTGAAGTTCGGTTTGATTTTTGGTTTGAAGTTTCGCGTCGAGCTTTTGATTGCGAAAACCAGAGAGCAAATGCGTGACAAGTTTCATGCGCTGTGCCTCGCCGCCGCTCAAGGTCGGACTCGTCTGGCCGAGCTTGATGTAATCGAGTCCGGTGTCGCGCAACGCTTCAAGCGGACGGCGGATTCGAGATTGCGCGGCAAAAAAATCAATTGCTTCCGCGACGCTGAGATCGAGGACTTGCGCGATATTTTTTCCGCTGAATTCGACATCCAATGTTTCGCGATTAAATCGGCAACCACTGCAGGTTTCACATTTCACAAACGCAGGAGGTAAAAAATTCATCTCCAATTTGATAATTCCTGCGCCTTCACATTCGGGACAACGGCCTTGCGCGCTGTTAAACGAAAAACGGCTCGCAGAATAACCGCGCATTCGTGCTTCCGGCATTTGCGCAAAGAGTTGGCGAATCTCGTCGAAGAACCCGACGTACGTCGCAGGAATCGAGCGCGGCGTCCGGCCAATCGGCGATTGATCGACTTCATAAACGGATTGGATCGATTCGTAACCTTTCATCTTCATCGGTTGGCCATTGGTAATTGTCGATGGTCGATTGGCTTTCGCATTTTTGGATTTCACCTTCGCCTGCAACATCGGCAGCAAACATTCGCGAACCAAAGTGCTTTTTCCTGAACCACTCACACCGGTGACGACGACAAATCGGTTCAGCGGGAAATCAACGGTGAGGTTTTTCAGGTTGTGAACGGAAGCATTTTGAAGCGTGAGCCAATGATTCGTAGCAGCCGAGGTGACGAGGCTCTGATTTTTTCCCCCACTAATTTTTTTTGAAGTGAGCCTCCTCACGTCGGCTCCTACAGAAACCAGACGCCGTTTTCCTGACTGCGGAAAACATTTTTTCTCGCGCAAACAATTGCCGGTAATGGAGTCCGCATGACGCATCAATTCTTTCAACGTTCCAGTCGCCACAATTTTCCCGCCGTGAACTCCAGCGCCGGGACCGAGATCAATCACATAATCGGCGCGACGCATGGTTTCTTCGTCATGCTCAACCACGACCAGTGAATTGCCGCGCGATTTCAAAATTTCGAGCGCGGAAAGAAGTTGTTCATTGTCGCGCGCGTGCAAGCCAATCGTTGGTTCGTCGAGAATGTAAAGAACGCCGCTCAGATTGGAGCCGAGTTGCGCGGCGAGACGGATGCGTTGCGCTTCGCCGCCGGACAAAGTCGTCGCACTACGTCCGAGTTGCAGATAATTGAGGCCGACTTCGCAAAGAAACTTCAGCCGTTCGCGAATCTCCGGCAAGATGTCGCGTGCGATTTCCGCCTCGCGTCCTTTGAATTTAACCGTGGAAAAAAACTTTAATGAATCTTCCACGGCGGCGTTGCCAATATCAACAATGGTTGGTTGCGGCCTCGCCTCGCCTGAGCGCGCGGATTGTTTTTGATCTAAAATTGGCGCGCCTGGACGAGGCGCGGCCACGATCAGTCGAACGGCCCGTGACACCGGATTTAGGCGTGTCCCGTTGCAATCAGGGCAAATTTCCCGTTTGCCTTCCTGCCATCCAAACCACGATTCCTCGATGGCATCGGCGCGTGCGCCACGCTCGACTTCCGGCAAATAAAACAGTTCGCCAAAACCACGGCATTTGGCGCACCAGCCTTGCGAAGAATTGTAGCTGAAAATCTTTGGATCAAGCGCTTGGAACGACAGGCCGCAGCTCGGACACGAGCGCGACGTGGAATGGACGACGGTCTTGCCATCATTCGCCAGCGCGAACAACGTCCCGTTGCCGAGCCGCAATGTTTCATCGATCAATTGTTGCGCCGTCGGCGCGGCTTTACTTTGTTTACGTTCCAAAACGCCAACCACAATTTCAACGTCATGCTCGCGAAACCGGTCGAGGCGCAGCCGTTCGCTGGTGGAATATATTTTTCCGTCCGCCCGCACTTCCGCGTAACCGTGCTTGGCCGCCCATTCCGCCACTTCGGAGTGAAACCCCTTTCGATTTTTCACGACAGGCGCGAGCAGCAGCAAATCGCCGCGCCGTTTCAATTCTGCCTGAAGCTTTTTTGCGATTTGGTCACGGGTTTGCGCTACAACGGGCAGGTCGCAGTCAGGGCAGTATTGAGTTCCCAGGCGCGCAAAAAGGAGCCGCATAAAATGATAAATCTCCGTCACGGTGGCGACGGTGCTCTTTCCGCCCCCGCGAGAATTGCGCTGCTCGATGCTCACGGTCGGGGGAATTCCGGTGATCAAATCTACATCAGGCCGCGACAGTTGCTCCACGAACTGCCGCGCGTAAACATTCATCGAATCGAGAAAACGCCGCTGTCCTTCCGCGAATAAAATATCAAAAGCCAACGTGCTTTTGCCCGAGCCGCTCACGCCGGTGATGACGACAAATTGGTTTCGCGGAATTTCCACTGAGAGATTCTTCAGATTATGTTCGCGCGCGCCGTGGATGGAAATGACTTCCTGATTGCTCGGATTGCGCGCGCTTTTTTGCGGCTGTATGGGAGAAATTTTCTTCATGCAAATGCGCCCGCGCTTTTCGTTTGGTCGCAGGTTGTTTTGTCGGCCGGAATAATGCCCAGCAACGCCGCGCCGGTGTGGCTTGACAAGCAAAGCAGCACTTTTTCCGGAGTGCCTTCCACCACAATTTGCCCGCCTCGTTCGCCCGCGTCCGGGCCGAGGTCGATGACCCAATCCGCAGATTTAATGACATCGAGATTATGTTCGATGACCACAACGGAATGGCCCGCATCGACCAGTCGCTGGAAAACTTTCAGCAACACGCGAACATCTTCGAAATGCAGGCCAGTCGTCGGCTCATCGAAAAGAAATAGAGTCGGTTTTTCAACTGATGATTGGCGATTGGCAATGGGCGATTCGGCCAAATGGCTGACCAGTTTGAGTCGCTGGCTTTCTCCACCGGAAAGCGTGTTGATCGGCTGGCCGAGGCGCAAATAACCTAGTCCAACTTCTTGCAGCAGTTTTAAACTTTCCGATGCGCGCTGGGCGTGTCGCGATTCAGAAAAGCCCGCGAAAAACGCGATAATTTCATCCACTGTGGCTTCCAGCAAATCAGCGATGCTCCATTTTAACGCGGAACGCGGAATGCGGAACGCGGAATGGGGACCCTGCAATACCGAACGCAACGGACGGTGCGTTTCCGCGTTCCGCGTTCCCCGTTTCGCGTTTAATTTAATTTCCAAAATGTGCGGACGATAGCGGCGGCCACTGCAGTCCGGGCAACGAATAAAAACATCACTGAGAAATTGCATCTCAATTTTTTCAAAGCCGGCACCGCGACATTTTTCACATTGGCCTTGCGCTGAATTGAAACTGAAAGCACTCGCATTTAAACCGCGTTGTTTCGCTAAATCCGTTTGCGCAAATAACTCGCGAATGTTATCAAACGCGCCGATGTAAACTGCAGGATTAGAACGCGGTGTCTTTCCAAGCGGTGATTGATCAACCAGAACGGCGCGCCCAAGATTTTCCCAGCCTGCAATTCTAGATTCTGGATTCTGGATTCTGGATTCCGAATCTTCTTCCTCCCCAGCTTCTGACTCCTGAATTCTGTCTCCTGTCTCCTGTTTCTTGAAATTCATTTCCAGCCCCGGTAACAAAACGTCGCGAATGAGCGTGGTCTTTCCCGAGCCGCTGACTCCGCTGATGCAAACAAATCGTCCCAGTGGAATTTCAGCCGAAAGATTTTTTAAATTGTGAACGTTCGCGTTAGAAATGCTCAGCTTGGGTGTCTGCACATCAATGTGACGGTGTGCCGGAATTGCGATTTCTTTTTTTCCGCTCAGATATTGGCCGGTCAGCGAAGTTTTGGATTTTAGAATTTCGCCGAAGGTTCCTTGAAAAACTAATTCTCCGCCTGATTCACCGTGACCGGGACCGAGATCAACGATTTGGTCGGCAGCGCGCATAACGCTTGATTCATGTTCGACGACCACGACGGTGTTTCCCGCATCACGAAGTCGTTGGAGAATTTTTATCAGTCGCACGGTGTCGCGCGCGTGCAAACCGACGCTCGGTTCGTCCAGGACAAATAACGTGTTCACCAGGCCGGAGCCGAGGCAGGTTGTGAGATTGACGCGTTCCGTTTCGCCACCGGAAAGTGTGCGTGTGGCGCGGTCCAGCGTGAGATAGCCAAGGCCGACTTCGTCCAAAAAATTCAAACGCGAACGAACTTCATCTAGCGCAAGAGTGAGAGGATCGGATGATTTTAGATTTTTTCTCCGCGCATAAATTTTCTCAATAAATTGCAAAGCTTCCTGAATCGAGAGTTGGTAAAAGTCGGCGATGTTTAATTCCGTGCTCGTAGCCGCGTCTCGGCAGAGCGCGGTTGATGAAAAAGAATTAAAGTCACCCGCGCTCTGCCGAGACGCGGCTACGGGAATTTTAAATAGTAACGTTTCCGGTTGAAACCGAGTCCCGCCGCAATCCGCGCACGTCCGATATGCTCGATACCGCGAGAGCAAAACGCGCACATGCATCTTGTAAGCCTTGGATTCCAGCCAGCGAAAATATCCTTTCACGCCATACCAGGCGCGCGGCCATTCGTGCGCGGCATCTTTACCGTAACCGGGATCTCCTTCGATGACCCAGTCTTGAAGTTTGCGGGGCAAGTCTTTGAACGGAACGTCCATCGGAACTTTCCGCAGCTTGCAAAACTTCGCCATATCTCGCTGCGACTCCGCGCCCGTTTCGGTTTGCCACGGCTTGACCGCGCCTTCAGCCAAAGTTTTTGAGCGATCAGGAATCGCAAGATCGTAATCAATCGTGATGGTGCGACCGAATCCACGACAGGTCGGGCACGCGCCGACGGGATGATTGAAACTGAACAGAGCAGGGGACGGTTCGCGATATTCGATGTCGCAATGCGCGCAATGAAAGCGATTTGAAAAGAAACGCGGAGTCATTCCATTGACTTCGCGAATCGCCAGTTTTCCTTTCCCGAAGTGATAAGCCTGTTCGCAGGCTTCGACGAAACGTTTGCGATTGGAGTCCGCTAATTTGATTCGATCTTGAACGACGGTCAGCGTTGGCGGTTTTGATTTCAGCAACGTGCTGAGAGATTCTTCGATGCGGAGGATTTCATTTCCAACGAGCAATCGTTGATAGCCTTGTTTGGAAATCAACGCCAACGATTCTTCCAGTGAAATTTTCTCAGAAAGAGGAATATCAAACGTGATAAGAATTTCCGAAACTGTGGTAGGGACGAGTTCCACCTCGTCCCTGACTTTGTCTTTTGGCCGCGCGCCCGCCGGAGAAATTTGGGACGCGGTGGAACGCGTCCCTACCACGTTTTCCAAAATCATTTGTGGCGAATCTTTGCGCACGAGTTGTCCGCATTTTTTACAATGAAGTTGTGCCAGATGCGTCCAAAGCAGTTTCGCGTAATCGCAAATCTCGGTCATCGTGCCGACGGTCGAGCGCGTGGATTTGACCGTGTTGCGTTGCTCGATGGCGATGGCTGGCGGAATTCCTGCGATGCTATCGACCTGCGGTTTGTCCATGCGGTCGAGAAACTGCCGCGCGTAAGGCGAAAAAGTTTCGATGTAACGTCGCTGGCCTTCAGCGAAAAGCGTGTCAAATGCGAGCGAACTTTTTCCCGAACCGCTGAGTCCGGTGATCACGATTAATTTTCCGAGCGGCAAATCGAGGTCGAAATTTTTGAGATTGTTATGCCGCACGCCGCGAAGGCGAATGAATTTAGGCGCGGACTTTTTCAACATGGCGGCGGAATGTAAGGGCAAGAGAAACGAAGTTCAAATGGAGACACGAATTTCACGAATGAATTTGGAGACGGCTGGTAGGGCGCGTCACTCCGTGCGCGCCGTTTGTTGCAGTGTCGAACTCGGCGCGCACGGAGTGACGCGCCCTACCTTAAAGTTTTTTGGAACAACACAATCCGATTCGTATTCGTCCCTTTGGCGTTGTTGTCCACGCCCCAACAATTGGCGGTTTTGGTAAATTTCTGGTCGTTGATCAAAATCAGTTCTGGATTCAGTCCAGCGTCGATGCCGCACGGCAAAACGGCTTCTTCCAATTTAATTTTTCCGCCACGAACTTCACCGACTTCGAATGCGATGTGCCCTCCGGGTTTTAAAACGCGATGCAGTTCGCGAAAAACTTCAGTCATGGCGATTTGCCATTTTTCCAGTTTGCCGGGGACGGTCAGCTTCACGGTTTTCGCATCAAGGCCAACGAACCAACAGCGGAGCCAATTGTCGCCCGCGTAATCGACGATATCGAGAAACGGCGGCGATGTGACAACGAGCGAAACAGAGTTTTCTGGAATTTGCGGAGTTGCGGAAGCCGCCTGCGTCAGGAGCAATGCGCGCCGGGAACTTTTCGCCAGATTTTTCCGCGCGGTTTCATCAGTGTCGCTCAGCAAAATCCGGCTTTTTTTCAGAATAATTTTTGCGATGTCGCGTTCGGGAGGAATCTGGTTGCGGGTAAGATTTATTTTTTGCTGCGATTTGATGGAAACGGCCTGATTGGGCGGCATAGTATAAACGGAAAAGAAACCTGGCGAATGGCCGGTGAGCCGGTTTAGCGCAACCATTCGAATCCAATCGTCCACGAAATCAAGGGTCCGTTCCGCGGTGCGCTTGCGTAAATATTTTTTGAGTGCGACTATTTGTTTCAACGTTTCTGGATGATAAAAAACCAGCAGGTCTGCGGGAACCTCATCGGCGTCATTGAAATCGATTTGATCGAGTCGGCTGGCAATTTCCTCCGTGGACGGCGGATTCAGTCTCGGTTTGGTCAGGAAAACGCTGAGCGGGTTGATGTCGCAACCAAAAGGAGTGCGCCCCAGGAGCGCGGCCTCAACCAAGGTTGTTCCCCGGCCCATGAATGGATCATAGACAATGTCGCCGGCTCGCGTGAGTCGTTCGATAAAGAAGCGCGGCAGTTGCGGCTTGAAACAGGCGCGGTAGGAAATTTCCTGGAGGCGACTGGCCGCGCGCTGTTTCGCGGTCCAGAATTCGTTGACGTAAGTCGGAACGCAAATGGGCGCACTTTCACCGTTTTTGGCTTCTGTAATTAATTCTCGCGACGGCTGGCCAAATTCGTGGAACGTACTAATTTCCTCCGCGAAAGCGGTTTTTCGCCTGGGTTGCGAAAAGCGGAGCGTGAGCTGGGCGGTTTGATTGGTGAACATTCCTTCCGACAGAAAAGCAACAAACCGAACGTCGAACAAGCGCTTAAGTTGGGCTGGGTAAATGAAGGGTCCAGTGCTGTTTTTGACCTTTCGTTTGGCAGGCCGATTTTGGAAAAACAGGACTTGCCAACCGAAAGTTCGACGCATAGATTCCGTGTCCCTTTTTGGAAACCCAGAAAGAGATACGGTAAATTGATTTGCCGCAGGTATTTTAAATTTATGTCAGTAAAAATTCGCATGAAACGGGTCGGAACAAAGAACACGCCGGTGTTCCGCATTGTCGTGGCCGATAGCCGCAGTCCGCGTGATGGAAAATTCATCGAGGAGATTGGAACCTATCAGCCTTTGAAAAAGGGCGACAATTTCACCGTCAATTTGGAACGCGCCAATTATTGGGTCAGCAAAGGCGCGCAACCGAGCGACACCGTGGCCAGCTTCCTTAAAAAAGCAGGCCGCGCCGCTGCGCCAGCCGCTTAAGATTTTTTTACCATGCAAGCCTTCCTTGATTTTGTCGTCAAAGGACTGGTCAATCATCCCGAATCGGTGACGGTCACTCCCGTCGAGAAAAACGGGCTGACGGTGTATGAACTGCGTTTGCATCAGGACGACGTTGGAAAAGTAATTGGAAAACAAGGCATGACGATCAATGCGATCCGGTCGCTCTTGCTCGCGGGCAGCGCGAAAAAAGGTTTGCGCTGCACAATCGAAATCGTCGAGGAGAAACCGGAGTAGTTTTGCAGCGGCGGTCTGTGACCGCCGAAGTTTTCTGAGCATGAAAATTGATGTGCTCACTCTGTTTCCAGAAATGTTTGTTGGTCCTCTGGATCACAGCATGGTCAAACGGGCGAGGGATTTGGGAATTTTGAATTTGCGGGTGGTGAATCTTCGCGATTACACCCACGACCGGCATAAAACGGTGGATGATAAGCCGTTTGGCGGCGGACCAGGAATGCTCCTGAAACCGGAGCCGATCTTTGAAGCGGTAGAAAATTTGGCGAACGAAAAAACGCGCGTGGTGATGCTGACGCCGGTGGGGCGAAAGTTTAACCAGCAGATCGCGCGAGAACTTTCGCAACAGGAACATTTGTTGTTTCTCTGCGGCGCGTATGAAGGATTTGACGAACGGATTCGTACATTGGCGCACGATGAAATTTCAATTGGCGATTTCGTCCTGACCAACGGTGCGCTGCCAGCGATGGTGTTGATTGATGCGATGACACGATTGTTGCCCGGCGTTTTGGGTGACGAACAAAGTTCAGCGGATGAATCGTTCAGTCATCCCGCAGGCGCGGGATTGGAATATCCGCATTACACGCGACCAGCGGAGTTTCGCGGGATGAAAGTTCCAGAAATTTTATTATCGGGCAATCACGCTGAAATTGAAAAATGGCGACGTGAACAGGCCAAAACGCGGACGAAAGAACGCAGGCCAGATTTGTCGGAATAATTTGTGGCGGCGTGTCTGTGCCCGCCGCTGAAATCGAAGAACAATTTAATTAGCGGCGGTCACAGACGCGCCGCTACAGGAAAGAAAATTTATGAACCAGGCAATATTAGATAAAATTGAATCATCCCAGTACCGCAAAGACGACGCTAAATACGCCGTTGGCGATTCCGTGCGCGTCCACACCAAGGTCGTTGAAGGCGACAAGGAACGCGTCCAGATTTTTACTGGCGTCGTGATCGGCAAGCGTGGACACGGCTTGAACGAAACGTTCACGGTGCGCCGCATTAGCTACGGTGAAGGCGTCGAGCGTATTTTCCCAAAACATTCTCCCCGCGTCGAAAAAATCGAAGTGGAACGCCGCGGCGAAGTCCGTCGTGCGAAGCTTACTTATCTGCGCAAGCGCATCGGCAAGAGCGCCACGTTGGTCAAAGAACGCGGAACGACCGCCGCTGAACGCGAGGCCCAAGCTGCCGACAAGAAGACTGCGAAAGCCAAAATTGCTGCGGACAAGAAAGAAAAAAGCGAAGCCAAACCAGTTGCCGTTGAAGCAGCGAAATAACCTTCGGTAGATTTTTGTGCAAGCGAGGCTTCGGCCTCGCTCTTTTTTTACCCCAAATTTTCGTGGAGGTCGCTGGGAGAAATAATTTTTTCTTCGCGTGTGCGGAGATTCTTCAATTTCACCATTATTTCAGACTCCGCCGAGCGCTCGATTTTAATCGTGTAGGCAGCGTTTAACTCCATGGCACGCTTGAACTGTTTGTCAGATTTCGCGGGCGTGAGCGAATATTCGATGGCGTAACCAGCGCCTCGTAAATCATGAATCATTTCCAAGGAAGCCGGGCGCAGTTCTTCGTCTTCAATCAAGCAGAACGCGTGAATGTGCGAATCAAATTTCGGCAATAGACCGCGCGCTTTTAAAAGTTCGAGTAGCACCACATCGCCCATGCCAAAGCCGAGGGCAGGCAGGTTGACTTTTCCGCCGCTGATCAGTTTCACGAGATTGTCGTAACGACCACCACCAGCGATGGCGCGAAACTCACCCTTTTTATCAAACGCTTCGAACACCACCCCGGTGTAATAGGCGAGTCCGCGAATGACCTGATAATCCACTTTGATAAATTCGCCCAAACCGCGGGCAGTCAGATTTTTGAGAATCAAATCCAGTTCAATCGTTGGCAAGCCGCTCTTGATGAATTGATTCACCTCATCCCATGAAATGCCGAGCGCGCTTAATTTGATTTTGCTTTGCTCAGCGTCTTCGCGTTCGAGCTTGTCGATAATTTGATAAAATTGATATTCGCGCGCCTCATCGATTCCGCGTTCCGCCTTCCCCGTTCCGCGTTGGTAAAACTCCTGCCACGCGTTGCGACTGCTCAGGCGAATGACGAAATCTTCCGCAGTCAGACCAAAACTGCGCAATGCATCGATCAGCAGCGCGATCAATTCTGCTTCAGCGGATACATCGGATTCGCCGAAGATGTCGCAGTTGAATTGGAAATGTTCGCGCAAACGGCCTTTTTGCTGACGCTCGTAGCGAAATAATTGGGGAACCGCAAACCATTTGATCGGCTTTTTATAATTGCGTTCGCTGCTCGAAATCATTCGCGCCAACGTCGGTGTCATTTCCGGACGGAGCGCTACGGCTCGATTTCCTTTGTCCACGAAATTGTAAAGTTGGCCAACGATTTCTTCGCCACTCTTCAGAGTGAATAATTCCAGCGGCTCCAGCGGCGGTCCGTCGTACTCGCGAAAGGCATAACGGCGTGCAGTCTCGCGCCATTTGCCAAAAATGAATTGGCGGGCGTCGGCGCTCCATGCGTCTGCATTTGGGAGCGGTTCAGGATAGAAATCGCGGAAACCGGGTAAACGTTCCATAAATCAGCGGCGAAAATGCACAATAGAACTGAATTGAAAAAGCTATTTCTGATTCCAGTGAGTGCGACGGAGTGTGATCGAGGGGGGAACGGTTGTTCTGCGTCCAGTTTTTAGGAGGGAAGCGAATCGCCGGTTCCAGACAATTTAAGAACCGCTTCGCGCATCTCTTTGCCAGGCTTGAATTTGACCACGCTGCGCTGCGGGATGGGAATGTTTTTTTCCGGCTCGTTTGGGTTTCGGCCGATGCGGGCTTTGCGGACCTTCACTTCGAACACGCCAAAGTTTCGCAACTCCACCGTGTTTCCTTTGGCGACAGATTCGGCAATGTAATCGAGAGTCTTCTGGACGACATCGAGAACATCTTGTTGACCCAACTCGGTTTCCTTGCTGATCCGAACTACCAATTCGCGCTTTGTCATATTCTGCTGCTGGGAAATGTCAACCAACAGCGTCGGGTATAACGAGCGGGTCAAGGCGGGTCAAGGGCGAATCGGCTAACTCTCGATCACGTTGATTTCCACCGGCTCAACTTTAATGCCCATTTTCTCCAACCACTTGATGGCGGCTTTCACGTCCGTTCGCTTTCCTTGGAGTTCGAGCGAAACAATTCCGATCTCGTCCGTCACGCTCGCTTGGCGAACGTTGGTGATGACCGGAAATTTCTTCGCCAACTGCCAAACGACCGGCGTGGTGATGAGTTTCGGAGGATACATCAGCCAGAGACGCGTCTGCTGAGACTGGTTGGCGCTGGCTGGTTTGTTTTTGGTTTTCTTTTGTGGCATGGCTCAATCCTTTAACCGCCAGCAATCGCCGGTATGATGCTGATTTCGTCGCCATCTTTCAGCGCCGTTTCCTGATTTTGCAAAAAGCGGATGTCTTCTTCGTTGACGTACACATTCACAAAACGGCGCACCGCACCGCTTTCATCAACGAGCCGCTCCTGGATTCCAGGAAAGCGACTCTGCAATTGCGCGATGACTTCGCTAACAGTTTTCGCATCGACCTGCACGACTTCCTCATCGTTGGTCAATTTGCGGAGTGGAGTTGGGATTCTTACGTTGATTGGCATAGTTTCCTGAGTTTTAAGTGTTGAGTTTTGAGTTGTCAAAATTTGCGAACTTAAAATTTGAAACTCAAAAACTAAAATTGTTTAACCGCCCGCGATTGACGAAATGATTCTTACTTCGTCACCGTCACGCAAGACCGTTTGTTGATTTTGCAAAAAGCGAATGTCTTCCTCGTTTACGTAAACATTCACAAAACGGCGCACAGAGCCGTCGCTCTCCAATAACCTTTCGACAAAACGCGGATAACGCGTCTGCAAAATCTTGATCACCTCAAGAACCGTCGAGCCGGATACTTCGACAACTTGTTCGTTGTCCAACAATTTTCGCAATGGTTCCTGCGCTCGAACTTTGATTCGCATATCAGGCTGCAACGGTTGATTTATTCTCTGCATCGAGCAACGCCTCAAACTCCCGCAAGCTCGGTTTGATTTCGCGTGCCTGTCCGACGTGACCTGCCACCGATTCCAAGGTTTTCAACCCATTGCCGGTGATGCAGAGAACGGCTGAATCCGCTGCCGGAATCTTCCCGGTGGCGACCAATTTTTTGGCGACGGCTACCGTGACTCCTCCCGCTGTCTCGGCGAAAATGCCTTCGCTTTCGGCCAACATTTTGATTCCATCGCGAATTTCATCGTCCGTCACGTCATCCGCTGCGCCGCCGGTTTCTTTCATCACTTTCAGCGCATAAAAACCATCTGCCGGAGTCCCAATGGCGAGCGATTTCGCAATCGTGTTCGGCTTCACCGGCTTGAAGAAATCGAGTCCCGCTTTTTGCGCGACGGAAATCGGCGAGCAACCCGTCGCCTGCGCGCCATGCACCGAATATTTGGTTTGATGCACCAGGCCGAGCTTCACAAATTCCTGATAGCTCTTTTGGATTTTCGTGAGCAACGAACCCGACGCCATCGGCACAATCGTGTGTTGCGGAATTTTCCAGCCGAGTTGCTCGATGATTTCAAAGCCCATGCTCTTGGAACCTTCGGCGTAATACGGCCTCATGTTCACGTTGACGAATGCCCAGCCGTATTTGCCCGCGATTTCCGCGCACAGCCGGTTCACTTCATCGTAGTGACCTTTGATTCCGATAACATTCGCGCCATAGACGAGCGAGTTGACGACTTTGCCTTGCTCCAAATCAGAAGGAATAAAAACGTAAGCTTTTAATCCGGCGGCGGCAGCATTCGCGGCAACGGAGTTCGCCAGATTTCCCGTCGAAGCGCAGGCAACGGTGGTGAAACCAAGCTCCTTCGCGCGACTCAGCGCCACGCTGACGACGCGATCCTTGAACGAAAGCGTCGGATAATTGACCGTGTCGTTCTTGATCCAGAGTTCGCGAATGCCGAGGCGTTTGGCGAGACGGTCTGCTTTGATGAGCGGCGTGAAACCAACTTCGCAGCCTACCGTCGGTTCCCCGGCAATGGGCAATAACTCGCGGTAACGCCACATGTTTTTTCCGCGCGATTGAATCGCCGGTTTCGTGAGCGACTTTTTAATCTTGTCGTAATCGTAGGCGACTTCGAGCGGACCGAAGTCGAATTCGCAAACGTGCGTCGCGGTCAGCGGATATTCGCGCCCGCACTCGCGGCACTTCAACGCTTTCATGAATCCAGTTTGTTTATCCATAAATTCTTTTCGTAGCCGCGACTCGGCAGAGCGCGGCAATTTTCTTTTCAATCACCTGCGCTCTGCCGAGACGCAGCTACGGTTCGTGGAAATAAAAAACCTCTTCTCAGTGAGAGAAGAGGTCGGAAAACTCGTGCGCTCTTCTCATCTTTTCGAAGCCTCGGCGGGACAGACCGCGCGCTACAACTTCGCTGGAATTGGCACCTGGACATTGAAGACGCGCTCCAACCGGTTGCCGTGGTTTCATCGGGCCAGTCCCTCCACCACTCTGAATGAGATTCGTTATATCAACGAATGCGGATACATTGATGAATTAGTTTGTGGGTGTCAAATTATTTTTCTAAAACGGTGCCGCCGGTTTGTAACCGAATTTTATTTTGCGTCGTTTCTCGACGGATGCCAAGCCCCGTAGGGGCGAAATATTTATAGAAAATTGCATCTCAATACAGAAAAGCTCCGTAGGAGCGGAATATGTCGCTCCTACGGAGCTTTGATCGGTTTTGGGATGTTTCTATAAATATGCCGCTCCTAACGGAGCTAAACAATCCTCATGGAACGATTATCTTGGGTCCACGCTCGGCGAACCAATTGGACTCCTCGATTTCATCTTTTGATTGGCACTCGGCAAAATCAAATTTTTCGTCCGCGATTTCCTTTTTGACTTTGGCGAAGTCCTCGCGCCAACCGGCGCGGGGCTTTCTGAATTGCAAAACAAATTCAAAAATCCGTTCGCGCTCTTGTTCCGGTAGGCTTTGAATTTCTTTGATTAATTCCGTCGTGCTCATGGTTCACAAGTATAGCAATGACATTGGTAGCGTACTCGGCTTTGAGTTTACCCGAGCGAAAAGCTTTAACGGTAGCAACGGCTTCGGCGGCGGTTTCGGTGCGCCAGTTTTCGGCGCGCCGACGATGCAGTAATTCTTCCAGCATTGCCCGTTCATCGGCTGGGAGAGCTTCGGCGCTGGCCAGCACACGGTCTAAGGTTGTTGTAGCCATGCGCGTAATTTAATCAGAAGAACCAAGTCGGGCAAGTTGTGAAACATACTGCTCGTGTGTAATGGCTGGCGGGCGACTTCACTTTTCCAGCATGTCAGGATTTACACCCCAGTTTGTATTGGAGGTTGGTCCTTTGGACGCCCACCAAACATTCGTCAAAAAAAAGCTACTCACATAGACAGCCTTTGGAGCATTTGTCCCGTCCTCAACATTCGCTTCTACTATAAAACCGCCCCACGCCCCTTGGTCTTGCAACAGGCGTGTAAAGCGCAGGTGAGTGCCCGGGGGTAACACAGAAATCAATTTCATGTCGGGTATTGTAGTGAAATCGGGGTCTGTCGGATCGAAACAATCGGGTGGCAGCAGGCTAAACTTACGAGCACCCGTATAACCTTTTGTTTCGGCGATGGCCGTTTTGGTTTTGGTCTTCCAAACGGTTCCAGCGAACGGAGAAAAATTGTATTCGGGCGATGTCGTGACATCTTTTTCTGGAGTGGGGCTAAACAGTTTCTTTTTTACGATGGACTCCGGAGAATCCCCGCATCCTGATAGCAACAAGAGCGCTGCCATGTTCCACGTCATAATCAGAAGAATAATTTTTTTCATACTAATAACGCGGAAGAACCAACCCAAGTTCTTTGGCTATCTGCCAATTTGCGCCTTGTAATTATCCGGCGTGAGCAGCGCATTCACTTCCGCAGCGTCGCTCAATTTGATTTTGTAAAACCAGCCGTTGCCGTGTGGATCGGTGTTGACCAATTCCGGTTTGTCCACGACGGCTTGGTTCACTTCCAAAATTTCTCCGCTGACGGGCGAATAAATGTCGCTCGCGGTTTTCACGGACTCGACGACGGCGCAGGCTTCGCCCGCTTTCACTTTGCGCCCGACGGCGGGCAATTCCACAAACACGATGTCGGTCAATTCGTGTTGCGCATGGTCGGTGATGCCGACCGTCGCGGTGTCGCCGGAGACGCGGACCCATTCGTGAGATTTGGCGTATTTTAAATCGCTTGGAACATTGTTCATAAAATTTTCTGGAAGTTCACCAGCAACACAGCGAGAGGCAAAGAAGAATTTTTTTGACGCGAATTACGCCAATTGTCGCGAATTAAAAAATTAGCGTTAATTCGCGAAATTCGCGTCACTCTTTTTTGTAAATCGGCTTCTTCACAATCACCGCTGCTGCGCGTTTGCCGCGAATTTCGATTTCAATCTTCGTGTCAGCTTTCGCGAACTCGGTCGGCACATAACCCATCCCAATCCCAATACCGAGCGATGGACTTTGCGTGCCGCTGACGACTTCGCCGACTTTCGCGCCATTGATCCAGATCGGATAATGCGGTCGCGGCGGCGCGGATTTGTCGGTCATCTTGAACGCGACACATTTTTTGGAAACGCCATTCGCCTTTTGCGCGGCCAAAACTTCGCGGCCAATGAAATCGCCTTTATCCAGCGCGACGAAAAATCCGACGCCCGCTTCAATCGGCGTGGTGTTCTCGTCGAGTTCGTGGCCGTAAAGCGGGTAACAAACTTCCGTGCGCAAAGTATCGCGCGCGCCGAGCCCAGCGGGAACGCAACCGAAAGATTTGCCGACGGCCAAAGTTTTGTCCCAGATTTTCTGGATCGCATCGTTGAAGCCGATGATTTCGAAACCGTCTTCGCCGGTGTAGCCGGTGCGCGCGGCGAACACGTTTGCCTTTTCAAAATGGAAAATGCCGATCTCGTTTTTGTTCAACTCTGTGACAGAGCTGACACTCGTCCCGCCGACTGATTTGCCAGATATAACCTCAGCAATAAACTCTTTAACCTTGGGACCCTGCACCGCAACCGCCGCATAGTTGTCGGAACCGTCTGCGAATTGGATGTCATTGCGCTGAGGAAATTTTTCCAGTTGCTGTGAAATCCACGCCGCATCGACCTCAACCCGGGACGCATTCGCGATGAGCAGGAAAAATTCCCTGGCAATGCAATAGACGTAAAGGTCGTCGATCACTCCGCCGGTTTCGTTGCACATCAACGTGTATTGTCCCTGGCCGATGGCGAGCTTGCGAACATCGTTGGTGAAAAGGTGATTGAGGAAATCAGCTCCAGCGGAACCGTTGACCGTGAGTTCGCCCATGTGCGAGATGTCGAAAATCCCGGCGGCAGAACGGACGGCCAGATGTTCATCAACGATACTGGTGTATTGCACCGGCATTTCCCATCCGCCGAAATCAATGAGACGCGCGCCAAGATTTTGGTGCGAGGAAAAAAGTGGTGTGCGTTTCATTTTTCCAAATGTGCTTCCCGATTATTTGCAGTGCGAACAATTCTTCGGCGGCAATTCACGGATGAAAGCCCAGGAAACTTCTGCCACTTGGCTGTTGTTGTAATAAACATAAAAGCCGGAGTGACACCAATCTTCAATCTCGACGCGCTCCACTTCAGCTTTGCGGGAAATTTTGTTGGCCTTGCGGATGGATTCGTGCGGCTCGAGAAAACTGAGGCCGTCCTCGAAATCTATTTCAAACGTATCTTCCCACGCGAGATAGCGCACGGCGGTGATGTCCACCATTTTGGCAGTGCCAAATGGTTTTTTAAGATGCGTGAGTGATCGGTTCATAGACGGCCTTCGCGTTTCAATTCGTTGATTATATTTACCAAATCTTTTGGCGGAGTCCAATCTTCCAATCCTTCCAGCGTTTCCAAATTCACGCGACCAAGTTTCTTTCCTTTTGCGGTTCGCACATGAACGTGACGCGGATCGTGATCAGCAATCCACCAGAAAAGGATGTAACCGCCTCGTCGAACCCGTCCCATAATTTCACCCCCACTTCTCCGTCTTCATCTGTTCCTTCGGCACTTTCAATTCTTCGATCACCAAAGTCTCGGTTGATTCCACAAGTTCATTCGGGCCGCAGGCGTAGAAAACGGTGTTCGGCAAATCGTGGATGTGTTCGTGAATCCAATCAGGATTGATGCGCCCGCGACGGCCGGTCCACGGATCTTCGGCGGAAAGACGTGTGCATGTGACGTAGAAATTAAAATTCGGATTCTCCTGTTCAAGTTGGCGAAATTCTTCGTTGAAGATGATGTCGTTCGTCGTGCGGACGCTGTAGAGAACCGTGATTTTGGTTTTCAATTTGCGGCGTGTGGCTTCGCGAGCGAATGCACGAAACGGCGTGACACCGGAGCCACCCGCGATGCAGATCAAATGTTTGTTGTCGTCCAGCACGGGGAGAAACTTTCCCACTGGCGGAATAACCCAAAGTTTGTCGCCGACTTTCGCCCAATCAACGATGCGCGTTCCCATTTTTCCGTCGCGTTTCACGGTGACTTCAAACGCGCCGCGATCCAGCGCGCAGGAGGAAAGTGAGTAGGCGCGTTTGTAGGTGGTTGTGTCCGGCCAATAGACCGTGATGAATTGGCCGGTTTTGAAATCGACATCGTAACCTTCAGGCCATTTGAGCCGGAGCGTTTTTGTGTCGGGCAATTCCATGGTGACCGACTCGATCAGCATTTCTGCAATTTGTTTGGCCATAGCAATTCAAATTTTGTTCGGAAAGCGCGAGAATAATTGGGATTTGCTTTGTGTAAAGAAACAATCTTTCTCGTAGCCGCGTCTCCTGAGAGCGCGGTCATTTATTCTTCCAGCAATAATCCCCGCGCTCTTTCGAGGCGCGGCTACGAAATTATTTCCCCGCGACTTGCGGCGCGACATCCAGGCAAACTCCCTGCTTGGTGTTGCGGGCGAAGATGCGTCCGCCGCTAACCACCGGCATGGTCCAGCATTTTCCGCCGAGCGGCTGGGCGCGGGCGACTTCGATGTAGGCTTTCGGCGTGGCTTCCACGAGAACCAAGGGGCCTTTATCGCCTTGCACCAGCACGTGAGATCCACCGACCAGAATTGTCCCACCGCCCGAACCAAACCCGGGCTGCGACCAAACTTTTTTCCCAGTCGCGATCTCCACGCAATTCAACGGCGCGGTCCCAAATTCCTTGAATCCAAAAATCCCGTAAAGAAATCCATCTTTGCAGACGGGCGTGGTCCAGTGATTCATGGTGCCGCCTTCCTGTCGCCACAGTTCCGTGGCAGAAAAACCGTTTGCAGTTTTCGAGATTTTGCAGGCGCCTCCGCCGACTCCATAACCGGCTGAACAATAAACAATGTCGTTCCAGACAATCGGATCGCTCGCCGTGGAAGTTTTATAGGGGAACGGGTGGCGCCAGAGGATTTTGCCATCGGTCGTCGCGGTGGAAACCAAACCGCTTTGTGTGAAGAAAATAATTTGTGGCACGCCGAGAATCGTCGCCGGGACTGGAGAAGCGTGGGTTGGTTTATCACTGCCGCTTTTCCAAACGAGCTTTCCATCTTTTTTGTCGAACGCGAGAAAGGCTTGGCCTTCGCCGCCGGCGTTCACAAAAACCAAATTGCCATCGAGAACGGGCGACCCCGCGTTGTTCCAACTGATGACCTTGCCGTTGTATTCTTTAACCAAGTCATGCTGCCATCGCACTTTTCCGGTGTTCGCGTCCAGGCAACTGAGCATGAGATACGCGCCCAGAAAATACGCGGAGTCGCCATCAATCGTGGGAGTAGAGCGCGGACCATCTCCGCCTTGCTTGTCATAAGTCGGTTTGCCGAGCGACGTTGCCCAAAGTTCTTTGCCGGTGTTGGCGTCAAGTACGACCGCGACTTCGGAGTCCGTTCCATTCACATTGCGTTGGATGAAACAAAAGGCTTTTCCGCCGCTCACGGCGAATGACCCGAAGCTATCGCCCAGTTCCGCCTTCCACACCTGGCGCGGGCCTTCCTGCGGCCATTTCACGGAAATTTTTTCCGGCGTGGAGCCGTCGTGGTTTGGCCCGCGATACTGCGGCCAATCGGCGGATTGAAGTGAAGTCAGACCGAGGAAAGTGGAAGCAATTCCAAAACAAATGTTCTTTAAATTCATAGAGCTAAAACGTGACCGAAGTCGGCAATTTGTGCAATGGTGATTCGAGCTAAGAGACGCGTTTTAAAAATTCCGCCGTGAACACTTCGTATGCCGCCGCTCCCGCGCTGTATTTGTCGTAGTGAATGATCGGTTTCCCAAAGCTCGGCGCTTCGGCGAGGCGCGTGGTGCGCGGAATCACGGTTTCAAAAACTTTGGTGCCGAAATGTTCACGCACCTCGCTGACCACTTGTTGCGACAGCCGCGTTCGCCCATCAAACATCGTCATAAGAACGCCGAGGAGTTCCAGTCGGGGATTCGTTCCGCCATCGCGAAGCTGACTCAGGATGCGATGAATCATCGAAATTCCTTCCAGCGCGTAATACTCGCATTGCAGAGGAACGAGCAAACTGTCGGATGCCGTAAAAGCATTTAAAGTCAAAATGCCGAGCGAAGGCGGGCAATCGATCAAAATAAAATCGAAGCGTTGGGAATCGAGAATGGGCTGGAGATTTTCCTTCACGCGAAACAGATGATTGTCCATGCGCGACAACTCGATGTCCGCAGCGCACAAATCCACTTCGCTCGGAATCACTTCCAGCCGCTCGAACGCCGTCGTTTTAATTTTTTCCAACAATGCGCCTTCGCCGAGCAAAGGGCGATACGCGCTGGCGCCTTCCGTTTTTTCCAAACCAACTCCGCTTGTGGCGTTGGCTTGCGGATCGAGATCAAAAAGCAAAACGCGCTTTCCTGCCGCCGCCAGGCACGCCGCCAGATTGATGGAAGTCGTCGTTTTTCCGACGCCTCCTTTTTGATTTGCGACCGCGATGACTTTTGTTGGCACGGGGCTGATTTAACCGATGCCGGAACCAACACCAAGTTTGAAATGCAAAATCGGAGTCGCGCGACCAGCGTAAAACATTTTTCCACTGCTTGCGAATGTTTTGTGAAGCCATACTCTTTTTCCGGTGCGCAAATATTGGCATGTCATCAATACGGGAATTCAGAACATGATGGTTTACCGCGTGAATTTTTTATTTCGCGCGGCGTTCGGAATTATCCCACTGATGGCGACGATTTATCTTTGGCGAAAAATTTACGAAGGCAAAGAGATCGGTTCCAGCGTGGCTGGTTACAGTTTGGCGGGAATGATTTCGTATTATCTCCTTGTCACAATTGTTGACGCACTCACGGCGGTGACCGAAGACGACTGGCAAATTGCCATTGACATCAAAGATGGAAACATCAGCCAATTTCTGCTGAAACCGATCGACTACCTCACCTATCGCTTTTGTTTGTTCATGGCCGGACGTTTCATCTACGTCCTCGTTGCGCTGATTCCGATTGGACTTTTTATCTACTACTTGCGCGAGTATTTCGTCGGGCCGGCAAACTTAAAAACATTTGGCTTGTTTCTCATTTCAGTGTTGATGACTGCATTCCTGCAATTCTTCATGTCTTACACGATGGCGTTGCTT
This sequence comes from Verrucomicrobiota bacterium, assembly GCA_043775015.1. Taxonomy (GTDB): domain Bacteria; phylum Verrucomicrobiota; class Verrucomicrobiia; order Limisphaerales; family CANJXF01; genus CANJXF01. Next base: position 16,491 of record JAYVSV010000036.1, on the reverse strand, counting down.
GCCTTTTGGGTTCTGGAAGTTTCCACCTTTATTTTCATCCTGTTCGCTTTGGAATACATCGCGGGCGGACATTTATTTCCTCTCAATATTTTGCCGCCAGCCGTCGCCACCGCCCTGAACTTCACGCCCTTTCCCTATTTGCTCTTTTTCCCAATCAGCGTTTACCTGGGACAAACCACAGGCACTGCGGTCTGGAGCGGCTTGCTGATTCAAATGGGTTGGGTGATCGCTTTTTATACACTGGCCCGATTTGTCTGGAGCAGGGGGATTCGGAAATATTCCGCAGTCGGAGGATGAATGAAGATGGATAGATTAAGCTTAGGATTAAGCGTGAGATTTAAAAAATGCCTTCCGGCTCTTAATCATAATCCTACTCTTACTCGTAATCTCCGCAGCTTATGAATTTCAAGCGTTACGCAAAAATCTACGGCGCACTCTGGAAAAATTCCGTCGTGCGTGAAATGGGTTTCAAATCCAATTTTATCCTCTGGATTTTTGTCGAGCTGCTTTGGTTTGGATTGCAACTCAGTTTCATTGCCGTGATTTACAGCCACACCGATCACATCGGCGATTGGACGAAGTGGCAAGTCGTGTTGCTGATTGGCGCGAGCCATTTCATTCAGCAGATATTTCAGGCGTTCTTCCTCGTGAATTGCACGCAACTCTCGGAACTCATTCGCACCGGCAAACTTGATTTCATGCTGCTGCTTCCGGTCAACACGCGGTTTTTAATCTCGCTGCGGCAAGTCGATCTTGGCGGATTCGTCAATGGATTGTCCGGTCTTGCCGTTATGACTTACGCGGCAAAACAGCTTCATCTCGTCCCGGGATTTGCCAGCATTATTGGATTCCTTCTGCTCTGCCTCGCGGGGATTTTGATTCACTACTCGCTGATGTTTCTGCTCGCGACGATTAGTTTTTGGACCGTGCGCGCGCAGGGAATTGTTTGGGGCTACTACAATTTGTTTAACATTTCGCGAATGCCCGACTCAGCGTTTCATGGTTTCTTTAAAGCATTTTTTACGTTCGCCATTCCCATGCTTCTCGTCGCAAACGTGCCCGCGAAATTGATCACGCAAAAATTACAAACGCCGTGGGAAATGGCGTTGCTCTTCGCGACGGCTCTGTTTTGTTTTGTGCTTTCGGAATTAGGTTGGCGCTTCGCGATGCGACATTACACCAGCGCCAGTTCGTGAGGATTGGGTAGCATCTGCGTCTGACGGATGCCACCCGAATCACGTGTCAAATCGTCAGTTTTATTTCCCCAACAAATGTTCGATGACCATCTGATCGAGCGCTTGATAATCTCGGTCTGCGATCAACTGCTTCGCCCTGGCTTCGTCGAAGCTGCGAGATTTCTCAACCAACTTTAAAAATGTCCGGCGGCTGTTGTCCAAGTGGGCGAGCCAATGTTCCACTTTCGTCGTGCGAAACGGATGCACGTCGAAGCAAACATATTCCCCGTTGCTGCCGTATTTGTTTCGTTCGAGAACGCGAACTTGATCGAACGCGCTGCGAAGATTTGTGCTGCCAAACGGTTTGTCCTGATCGTATTTCAAACCGTTTTGATCGTTCAAATGCAGTGACCACAATTTTCCAAACGTCATGGCGAAATCAATTTCGTCGGAAGGATCGAGTCCGGCGAGAATGCAATGTGCGCTCTCGATCAACGCGCCGACGCGTTTTGGATCGCGGGTGAGCTGGGCGATGGCGAGCGCGTGGCCAATCGTCGGAATGTAGGCGTGATCCATCGGTTCGTTTGGCTTCGGCTCGATGGAGAGGCGGATTTTTTTATCGTGCGCCAGCATTTTATCAAAGGCCTGCACCAACAATTCCGTGCTGCGTTTGCAGCTCTTGGCTTCGCGCAGATAAGTTCCTTCGCGCGCCAGCCAGAGCACGAGCAAATCGGTTCCGAGAATTTTTCCGATGTCGATGCAGCGAAGCGAACGATCAATCGCATATTGACGATGCTTTGGGTCGTTGCTTGTGTAAGCGCCGTCAATGGTTTGCGGCGCGAACCAAAGTCGCGGCGCGACCATTTCGGCAGCGATGCCTTCGCCGTCCAAACGTTTTTTTAATTCTTTGGCTTCCTTGAAAATTTGCGCGTTGGATTTGCTGTCGATGTCGGGGACGGCGTCGTCGTCGTGAAACATCATCGCGTCGAAGCCGAGCTTTTTTAGTTGCGCGAGTTTCCAATCGAATGTTTGCGCCGGGCGCGTCGTCGGGCCGTAAGGATCAGAGCCTTCGCTGATATTCCAGGGACCAAAACAAAATTTATAAGATGATTTCGCCATAAGTGGGGCGAACGCTAAGGGAGTTTTGCTGCGGTTGAAAACAGAAAATTTAGTTCCAGAAAATTCATCATTGCTTTCTTGAGCAGAACAAATCCCAATTCACGAAAATCGAATTGAGAAATGTTTATGGAAAAATCCGGACAAATCATCTTCAGCAACGGCAACGGCGGTTTGCCGAAAATCCAGGTTCACACGCCGGTGAGCGACGCGGAAATTTATTTGCACGGCGCGCACGTCACGCATTTCCAGCGCAAGAATGAGGAGCCGGTTCTTTTCTTGAGCGGCAGCAGTCGATTCGAAACCGGCCAGCCCATTCGTGGCGGTGTGCCGATTATTTTCCCGTGGTTTGGCGCGCGTGAAGGCAAACCGATGCACGGCTTTGGGCGCAACCACGCTTGGGAACTGCAACAAATTTCCACCAACCCGGATCAGTCGATCGCCTTGCAATTTCAATTTCCCCTGCCAGCCGAAGCCGCCGAGTTTCCAAAATTCTCCGCGAAATATTTTGTGACGGTTGGCAAATCGCTCACGCTTGAGTTGCAGGTTGCCAATGAAGCGAGCGAAAGTCTGACCTTGGAAGATTGCCTGCACACCTATTTCACCGTGGGAGAAATCAGCGCAGTGACGGTCAGCGGTTTGAAAGGGGGAGAATATTTGGACAAGGTGGAAGGCTTCGCGCGCAAAATGGAAACGGCTGAACAAATCGGTTTTTCAGGCGAGACGGATCGCGTTTACCTGAGTACGACGAGGACAACCGAAATTCGCGATACAAAATTGCGCCGCCGCATCATCGTCGAAAAAACGGGATCAAATTCCACCGTGGTTTGGAATCCGTGGATCGGAAAAGCGAAAGCGATGCCCGACTTTGGCGATGAAGAATATTTGCGAATGGTTTGTGTGGAGTCGGGCAATGTTTCGGAAAATAAGTTGGTGCTCGCGCCCGGAAAGATGTCTTCGCTGAAAGTTAAACTGAGCACAGCGACCCTTTAAGTTTGAAAGAAGATGAAAACGGCCGCCGTCGAAAGATGGTTGATCAACCAGACGCTGACCGATGCAATTCTTAATGTGCCGGTCGGTCTGATTTGTCTGATCGCCAGCTTGATCGCGCTCGCCCTCACCACGCTGGTCGTTTGGCTCGCCAGTTTTATTTTGTTCCAAACCGTTGCCGGGATCATCGCGGCGAATCTCGATTACAAACTAAGCGACTCAACCTTGTTCTGCGAAATTATTTGCTCGGCATTTTTGGTCTGGTTGTTTGTCAGCCATTTCCGAAGGAACGCGGAATTATTTTCCCAGGCTCGCTACCGCACCGCAAAGGTGCATGTTTCCGCTGCTGGATTAAGCCAGGCGCTGAACGTTCTCCTCGCCGGTCCGGGTCGCGAAGATGGGATTTTGGCGCGAATGCTTTACACCGGCCCGCAATGGTTTGCCTCGGCGATTTCGATGTTTTACAAATCGGTGACGTTACTGCAGATGGACATTGGCAGTTGTGCAAAAATTCTAGTCGTCCTTGTGCAAAAAGGTTCTCGCGTCTCGTTCACTGAATTGGCGCTACTTGTGCCGGAATGCAACGCGGTTAAAATCTTTCCGCAACTGCGCGACATTGTTGGAGTCATCTTTCTCCAGAATGAACCGTGCGGAATTTCTTTGACGAGCGACGTACGCGCGGAATTGAGCCGGATACTAGGCGTGAAAATTAAACTGGAGCCTCAGCCAAAATTTGACCGGCAAACTTATAGGCAGACCAAATCTGCGCCGCCACCGCAACCGCCGCCCCGACCGATTGTTGAGGAAGAACCCCCCGGCCCACACAAAATTTTGGGCGTGTCACGTTCCGCATCGCTGGCGCAAATCAAGGCGGCGTATCGCAGGCAGATTAAGCAATGCCATCCAGACCGATTTGCCACCTTGAACAAAGATTGGCAGCAAATGGCCGAGCACCGTTCGAAGATTGTCAACGCTGCTTACGCGACTTTGACGGCGCAGTTTTCCAAACGCACGGGCGTTCAGTAATTTTTTTAGCCAAATTTGCCCGTTTATGCCCGTTGCTTACCGCCGGAATTGACCGGATCTATTTCAGGCCAATTTTGACAACTCATTTCTGGGTGATTTCGGTGAAACTGACTTCGCATGGATCGTTGGTTTTAGAAAATTGGGCGAATTGATCGCCGCAATTTAGTCCAAACGTCCGCGTCTTCGACTAAATAGCGAGCACGCACATGAAGTTCGTCGATGAAGGCTTGTGTGAGCGGGGAAGGTTTTCCACGCCACAAAATGCCGAACGTGACCGGTTCGAATCCTGGTAGCGGAATAGCACGGACACTGGGACACAACTGGCCACGAGGAATCGCGATCGATAGGCCAGTGCCGTAACCTCCGGCGACGTAAGTTTCAATCAAGTTTAACGACGTGACATCGAAGCTGGGAAACCAATCGATTCCGAGCGCGGCAAGTCCGCGTTGGAAATTTTTCGGAATCGCTTCGTTGGCCGGCAGACAAATCAATGGTTCGTCAATGCGGTCTTTCTTCCACAGATCATCGGCTGTTTTCAACTTGCTCGTTTTGTTTACCAGAAGAATTAGCGGAAGCGCGAGCAATGCGAGGTGATGAATTCCGGGCGGCGATTTTTCCTGAAGCAAGGTCAGCGCGAGATCAATTTCCTGCTGGTTCAACCAAGTTTCCAGTTGCGGCTGATAGGCCTCGCGCAACGTGAGTTTCAGACGGGGAAATTTTTTGCGAACAATTTCAATCAATGCAGGCAAGTGATCGCGCAATACAATTTCCGCTGCGCCGATGCGAATCTGGTGCGCAGTTCCGCCCTGAAGTTTTTCAGTGACCGCACTCAGGTGCCCGAAGAAGGGCTGGATGAAGTCGAATAGCTCAACTCCAGCTGGCGTGAGTTCAAATGGGCGTCGCCGGAAAAGCGGGGTGCCAAGAAATTCTTCCAACTGAATGATTTGTCCGCTGACCGCCGGTTGCTGGATGCCATAGGGAATATTCCGCACCGCCTCGCTGATGCCTCCATGTTTGGCGACGTAATAAAAAAGCTCAAGGTGATGGACGTTCATAGTCTTCGGATCCGATTTACCCTGTGAATTATGCGGCGACTTTCCTCCATTGAGGCAAGCGATAGCAAGCGAAGTTTTTTCGATTAACGCTCGGATTGAGATTGGGTTTACAGAAACAACATGAAAACAACGCGCCACATCCATCCGACATTCCATGTGCAAAGATTTTTGCCAGGAGGCCAATCACTTTGCGTAGGAATTCTGAGTGCCAGTCTGTTAACTTTTGAATTGGGTTGCGCCATCCGGCGAACTTCCGGGTTCACGCAAATAAACGCGCCACCCATCTCTCAACAAGTTTTGGCTAACCTCGGGAAAGTAGGAATCATCTCCACCAGTTCGGTGCCGAAACTTTCCATTCAACGTCCTTTATCCAAGGACAACGCGATGCTGGCAGCGCGCGCCGACTCGGAAAAAATTTGGGCGCATTGCCACGATAACATGGTTGGGTGGTTCGGCTTTAATGATTGGAATATCGAGGGGTTGGCCACTATTTTCATTACTCCCATCGTGCTTCCAAAAAGCCTCATCGAACAAACCGTTGGTGGAATAAAGGGAGTTCCCGCAACTAAACTTGAACGATCGGATCTTGCTCTGACCAAGTTGGCTGGAGAAGTCGATCTACAGGAAGCCCTGCGCGCGAAAGTTTCGCAACAGGCTCGCACGTTGAGCGATTCTCCGCTGGTCGTGGTTGAGAAACCATTTCCCCCTGGCGCGGAGCGTGAGTTCTCGCGAATGAGTTGTGTCATGGCGGGCACACTTGCTTGGTTACCTAACGGCCAATCGCCGGAATACTATCTGACGAGCCGGGGAATCGACACCGCGCTGGAAATCGAACTCGTTTACCCGGTGCTGAAAGCAAGCGGCATCATCAATCCGTCAATGGCATTCAATGCAGAAGTCCGGGCGCGGCTCGTTCAAGTGCGCGGAGGTAAAGAGCTTTATGCGTGCTCCATGAATTATCGTAGCGCAGAGAAAAAATTCACCGAGTGGGCGTCCAACGATGCAGAACCACTGCGTAAGGAAATTGAGAATTTTTGCGAACAGGCGACGGCTCAAATCATTGATCGACTTTCGATTCCCACATGGTCAGCCCCGAAACCGATGAATCTGGTTTCCTCTTTTGATGAATGAAGATGAAGGTCTCACAAATCAATTTAGTTCTCGCAGTGCTTGGCGATAACAACAATTGGCTTCTGCGTCTTTTTCGCAATGGCAATATTTGTTTCTTCGGTTGCGCGGTCGTGATTCTCCTTTTGGAGACTGGCTGCGCGAGTTTGGTGACCGGCGGCGCGACGAGCGAATTGTGGACATCGGAAAGATTTTTTCTTGCTGAACCCGCGAAACTCCGCCTCTGCGAGTCCGCCCGTTCAGCGGATATTCTCGTTCAATATGAAGAAGAACATTCGAGCAGCAAGCGTCCAAAACCCCGCGCCTATTTTCTCTTCGCCAACACGAATCCTATTTTCGCCGAGCGACGCCCCGTTTTCACTAAAGTCCCGTCTGATGATGAACTGAAACTCATTCCCACCTTTGCGTCCATGCCACTGAATACAAACGCCATTCCGTCGATGGGATATTTCGCAGTAACCATCATAAATCAAGTTGAGTTCACCTTGTATCGCGATGGGATTAACGTCGGACACTTTCAGTTGCCCAAATACGACGCCGTGCCGTGTTCGACCACACGTGTGCTATGCACTCGAGTCACCATCGGCTTGGATTCAGTTTGGGTAGCCGCTCATGTTCTTGCTGCGCATTAATCAAACTGAAAAAAAGTGGAAAAACTTTGTAAAATTTAAATATCAAATGAACTTTCATCCACCTCAATTGAATCTGCTCATTGCCTGGCTTTGGATATTACCTGGTTTTGTGTCGGGCATTTACCTTGGTCTGAACTTCCAACAAGAAAAGTGGCTCGGCGGCTACGTCAGTTGGAAGCGCTGCCAGCAGATTTTTTCCAAGTTCGACCGCAAAATTCACCTGCAAAAAGAACACGAAGTCCACGAAGTATTAGCCGTCTAAAATTCAACCAAACAAAAAATGAAAACGTTCAACCATACCCATCGCGTCACAATTCGCATCGCCAACGAGGGCGACCGCGAAATTATTTCCGGTCTGCGTCACGAAATTTACGCTCGAGAGTTGCGGCAGCACTCGCCAAACGCAGATGGAAAATTGAGCGACGCGCTGGATGTTTTTAATATTTTCATCGTCGCTCTTTTCGACGATGAAATTGCCGGATTTGTATCCGTGACGCCGCCTGCTTCCGGCGGTTACTCCATTGATAAATATTTGCTGCGTGCAGAATTTCCCGAGTTGCTTGTCGAGAAACTTTACGAAGTGCGATTGTTGACCGTGTTGAATCCGCATCGCGGACGTGAACTCGCATTTCTGCTGATGTATGCGGCATTTCGCTGGGTGGAATCGCATGGCGGCGAACGCTTTGTCGCCATTGGCCGACGTGAAGTCGTGGACATGTATTTGCGCATCGGGCTGGAGCCGCTTGGCCGCGAGATTCATTCGGGCGCGGTCATCTACGATTTGCTGAGCGCGTCCACCAAAAACTTGCGGGCGCGGATCAAAGATTACAGTGTGCTGCTCAATCGGCTCAAGCGCGGCGTGAACTGGCAACTTGAAATTCCATTCCACAAACCGGCGGCTTGTTTTCACGGCGGCGCATTTTTCGACGCCATCGGAGCGGACTTCGACAACCTCGAACGTCGCAAGACAATCATCAATGCTGATGTGCTCGACGCATGGTTTCCTCCTTCGCCAAAGGTGATGGCTGCGCTGCAGGAGGATTTGCCGTGGCTCTTGCGAACGTCGCCGCCGACGAATTGTGCAGGACTCATTCGCGCCATCGCGTGCGCACGCGGCGTTGCGGCCGAAAATATTTTGCCCGGCGCAGGATCGTCCGATCTGATTTTTCTCGCACTTCGACAGTGGCTGAACGTGAAATCGCGCGTGCTGATTCTCGATCCGACTTACGGTGAATATTCTCACGTGCTCGAAGAAGTCATCCGTTGCCGCGTTGATCGCTTTGTCCTTTCGCGCGAAAACGATTACCGAATTGATCCTGAAAAATTGGAGAGCTATTTTTCGCGCAACTACGATTTAATTATTCTCGTCAATCCCAACAGCCCGACCGGCCAACATCTGCCGCGGGTGGAATTGGAAAAACTATTACGCAGAGTTCCTGCTTCAACGCACGTTTGGATAGACGAAACGTATGTCGAATATGCCGGAGTCGATCAGTCGCTGGAACGATTTGCCGTGAGCAGCGAAAATGTGGTCGTGTGCAAATCGATGTCGAAAATTTACGCGCTTAGCGGCCTGCGTGCGGCGTATTTGTGCGGATCGCGTCAGATCGTGGAGGAACTGAGCGCCATTACGCCGCCGTGGGCCGTGAGTTTGCCGGGACAAGTCGCTGCCGTGGCGGCGCTGCAAGATTGGGAATACTACGCAGAACGTTTCGCAGAAACGCACGAGTTGCGAAACGAACTTGCCGAACAATTGGCAGCCTTTGAAAATTGGAAAATCATTCCCGGAATCGCGAATTTTTTGCTCTGTCATTTGCCGGCTGGCGGACCAAGCGCAGGTGAAATTGTCAAGCGCTGTCGCATACATGGATTGTTTCTTCGCGATGCTGGCGCGATGGGCCGAATTCTTGGAACGCACGCGTTACGAATAGCTGTTAAAGATGCAGAAACAAATCGGCGGATGCTGGAAATCCTTTCGCGTGTGTGGTCGGAGGCGACTTCCCGCCCCGAGGATTCGCTCGTGCAACCTATGAGGGAGTATTTGACGGCGGCAGCATGAAATTGTTGCTCGCGGAGCTTAAAAAATTCTTTACGTTAGTCTGCGCGAAATGAAACGTAACTTTGGCGCCATTTCAATCGGATCAAATTTTATCCTGCTCGGCATTTTTCTTTTTTGCCTCAAGTCGGCGCATCTTCCGGTGAAGCCAGAACGAGGATTAAAAATCCAACTTTCATCCGCGCCAGCTCTTGTCCAGAGAACCAACGTGATCGACGCGACCAACGCGCCAGTGTTTTCCACGAAATTTTATTGGCGCGACATCGAATCAGAAGATTACCCGACTTACATCGCCAATCTTCGCGCGGTCCATTGCCCGGAGAAAACGATTTTCGACATCCTGTTCGCAGACATCGAAAAACTTTTCGCCGAGCGCGAAAAAAAGTTGGACGTGAAGGAAAAGTTTTGGTTAACGGGTGATGAAATTGATAAAGCGCGTTTAGCGAAACAAGAAAAGGTTTTTGCTTTGCATAAGGAAAAACGGGAACTCATAAAAACACTCCTCAACAGCGATCTTGATTGGGAAGTGATGCAGGAATGGTACAAACAAAAAGAACTCGGGATGTTTTTAGCGTATTTGCCTGATGCACAGGTGGAGCGCGCGTTGTCGGTGGCCAAAACATTTTCTGAGCGCATTCAAGAAGTGGCCAGGCGCGCTGACGGGTTGCGGATTCCCGAAGACGCCGAGGAAAATTCCCGGGTGTATTCTGAAATGAAAACTGCGTTGAGCGGGATTATCTCCTCAACGGAACTCGATGAAGGCGAACTGCGGGCGGTTTGCATCGCCGGTTATATTTTCCACAGCAAGGATCTAAAAGAGTGTCATATTACCGGCCCGGAACTGCGCCACATCACGCAACTCAAAGCTCAATATGATAATCCCCTACAGCACGAACTGCTCAAGTTCGATGGCGAGGATTCCTCGCCGGAAGAATTGGGCAAACAGACTTTTCTTGGTCAGGTTAAAAATTATCTGCGCGAGGTTCGTTTCAAACAATATTTGCGCGCGAACGACAACGAATTTGAACAGCTTTGCAACTTTGTTGAAAAAAACGGGTTGCGATCACAGATCGCCCTGGCTGTTTTTGAAGTCCAATCGGCGGCGACGTTGGAATCTTTGCAGATCAAGGAAAATAATAGATTACTGCGCAGGGAAATGCGTCAACAATTGCAATTGATCGAACAATCGGCGCGTGATGCCATTCAGCAAATGCTCGGGGCCAAGGCGATGGCGAACTATTCCACCAATGGGGGGAGCTGGATCACCGAGTTGGGAAAACCGTGAAGAGCTGGATCGCATTCATTTCAATCGTGCTGAACCTGGTTCTGCTCGGCGCGATTCTATTGATCCTGCGAAAGCCTGCGCCAAAATTTGTGGGCCAAATGCCGCGCGAAATTGCTCATGCCAGGATTTTACAAGTTATCGAAACGGTCACGCAGACCAACTTCGTTCCACAATCATCCGTCGCTCCATTTGACTGGAGCCAGGTAGAGTCGGAAGACTTTGTGGTTTACGCGAACAACTTGCGCGGCATCGGTTGTCCTGAAGAAACGGTTCGAGATATTTTGACGGCGGAGATCAACGATTTGTTCGTCCACCGCAGACAGGACTTATTCCGTCCGCTGCAAAGCCAGTTTTGGGATTTGATGGCCCAAGGCGGAGGAGACGATTTATTGTCAAAAGAAATTAGAGATAAAGCGGAGGCGTTGGATGAAGAAAAAGAAATATTGTTGAAGAAAGTTTTGCCGACCGCCGGGCCGAAAGAAGAAAACTTTTACCAAGGTGTTTACGCATCGCTCCTGGATGACTTTTTGCCACCGGAAAAGTTGCAGCAACTGGGCGACATCTCCAAAAATTTTCTGGAGTTACAGGGAAAGATTCAGACGAATGATTTGCCCGGTGTGGAAAAACAAAAGCAGATCGCTCTCTTGAACGAGCAATCCTCCACAGACCAGAAAGGCATCCTTTCAGCTGAGGAACTGGAAGAATTTAATTTGCGCAATTCGCCTGTTGCACAGCAGAGGGGAAATCTGCTTGGTTTCAACGCGAGTGAGGAGGAGTTGCGCGCGATGGCGCGTTTGGCGTCAAACGAAAAGCCAGCGCCAAGAGATCAGAAAGCACCGGATTATGGAGTCAAAAGCGCTGAGTATCGTGCCGCACAGGAAAAAGTCGGGAAGCAAATGAAAGCGTTGCTCGGAGACAAGCGTTTCGAAGAATATGAACGATCAAAGGATTCCAGCTTTCAGAATTTGAGGAAGCTTGCGCGGCGATATGATCTGTCGTCGCAAACGATGCTTGAAGTCTATGAAATGGCGCGATCGACTTCGAAAGATGTGAGCGCGTTTAAAAAGACAAACCTCGACAGCGACGAGCGCGACGCAGCTTTGGAAACCATTCGACAACAAACGGCGCGAGCGATGATCGCCAAACTCGGCGTGCGGGCGGCAGAAACGTATCGAAGAAATTTCAACAACTGGGACGAGATTCCCGATTCAAAATAAAAAATCCCATCCGGCATTTCTGCGGGATGGGATTTTGTGAGCAATAAAGACTTAGGATTTTTTTTCGTCTTTTTTCGCAGCGCATTTGGCGCATGGTTTGGCTTCACCCGCTTTGGCAACTTTGGCCGAGGCGTCTTTGCAGCATTTGTTGGTGAGTTCTTTTTCGCAGGTTTTCCCAGCTTTGGTATCAGCGGCGGCTTTCTTGCAGCATTCACCCGCAAAGGCGGATTGTGCGAGGGCCAAGGTTGAGACAACGACTGCAACGGCAACGTAACGGAATAGTTTTTTCATAATGTTTTGTTTAAGACTTGATTGAGATGCGATTGGACATCCCTGGGTTCAAAAATGCAAAGCAAAATTGCGACAAATAAAATAGTGCCTTGAGAACGGCGGCAATCGGCAGGCAGCTCGCGACAAATCGCTTTGCGGGTTTGGCGCGTTGAGCGATATTCGTCGCTGTCATGGCCGAAATTGTTTTATCCACGCTCAACGCCAAATACATTCATGCGTCATTTGGTTTGCGTTATCTTTTGGCCAACCTGGGTGAGCTTCGGGCACGCGCCTGCCTTCTCGAATTCGACATCAACCAACGCCCTCTCGACATCGTGGAAATTTTGTTGGCGCAAAACCCAAAAATTATCGGGTTGGGCGTTTATATTTGGAACGTTACGGAAACAACGGAAATAGTCGGCGCGCTGAAACGGCTTCGTCCGGAAATTAAAATCGTTCTCGGTGGCCCGGAGGTGAGTTTCGAAGTCGATCAACAGAAAATCATCCAGCTCGCTGATTACGTGATTACGGGTGAAGCCGACCTGAAATTCGCGGACGTTTGTACCCAACTTCTCTCTGGAGATAAGCCCGCCGCCAAGATCATCGCTGCTGATTTACCGGATCTGGTGCGGCTTGTTCTGCCCTACGATTTGTATTCGGATGACGACGTGGGGCATCGCATCATTTACGTCGAAGCCTCCCGTGGTTGCCCTTTTACCTGCGAGTTTTGTTTGTCGTCGCTTGATGTTCCAGTGCGGCAGGTTCCGTTGCCGTTGTTGCTGGAGAATTTGCAGCAGTTGCTTGATCGTGGGCTTCAGCAATTCAAGTTCGTTGATCGCACCTTCAATCTGAATATCAACACCAGCCGCGCCATCCTGGAATTTTTCCTCGAACGATTACAACCCGGTTTGTTTGTCCATTTTGAAATGATTCCCGATCGTTTGCCGGAGGCTCTGCGTGAACTCATTGCCAAATTTCCAGTCGGCGTTTTGCAGTTTGAAGTGGGCATTCAAACTTTCGATGTCGCCGTTTCAAAAAATATCAGCCGCCGCCAGGACTACGCGAAACTCGCTGATAATTTCCATTTCCTGCGCGAGAAAACCGGCGTCCACATTCACGCCGATTTGATTGTCGGTTTGCCCGGCGAAACGCTGGAAAGTTTTGCGGCAGGGTTTGATCGTCTTGTCGTATTGCGACCGCAGGAAATTCAGGTCGGCATTCTCAAACGGCTCCGCGGAACTCCGATCATCCGCCACGATCAAACGTTTCGGATGGTTTACAATCCCGATCCGCCTTACGAAATTTTGCAGAACAGTTTGATCGATTTTTCGACGATGCAAAAAATGCGGCGCTTTGCCCGTTACTGGGACTTGATCGGCAACAGCGGAAATTTTGTTGAAACCACTCCGCTGCTTTGGAGTGAACATGGTTCGCCATTTGCCGGACTGATGCAACTGAGCGAATGGGTATTTGCCAAAATTGGGCGTCAGCACAGCATTGCGCTGGTCAGGCTGGCGGAACTGCTTTTTCAATTTGTAACTGACAAGCTTGCGATGAAACCACGAACCGTGGCCGAGGTGATGTGGCGTGATTGGCAGCGCACGGGTCGAGCGGAAAAACCGAAATTTCTGGGTGCATTCGTTTCGAATCAGGATGTGCAATTGGCGCGAGCGAAGCAACTTGCCCCCAAGCGGCAAGCCCGTCATCTGGCGCAATCCTAGCCGCCATTCGTTGTTCGCACGTTCAGAAACGGGTTGCCAGTCGTCTTGCATTTTATTCCGTTAGATAAAACCGGCCAAGCGTGTCTGATTCTTCCTGTTTTTGTGGTTGTCGATTCAAGTGCCGAATGATTGAATCGAGTCAAGCCGCTGAGGAAAATGAACCGGGAATTCTTTAAATTGAAAACTCTCTGCTTATGTCTGCGCCTGAGTTTTATTTGTGCGCTGGTCATTTTGATGACTGGGTGTGAATGCGTGGAAAAATACAGCCTCACCAGCCACGTTTGGAAATTTAAAACTTTTCGAGAGCCTGCTTTCAATCCGAGAACTGAGGTTTTTGAGGACGCCGACCATAAAGATTTTCTAATCGTTTATAATGAGGTTCACGAGGGTTCTGAAGTTTCAAAGCGTCGCGCGTTTTTTCTTGGTTCCAATGTGCTCCGCCTCGCGAACCGGGAAAAGCCACTCTTTGTGAACCCGCAACTCACGAACAACCTGCCGTCAATTCCCGTCAATGCCGAAATCAACCGACTTCCGTTCGCAACGGTGGGCAAGAATCTTGTCATCCATACCGATAAAGGAACAATCGGTCCCTATGACTTGCCCACTTACGAAAGCAAAAGCGGTCCGACGACTCGTGTCTTGCTCACCCCTTTCGCCTTGATCGGCGATGCAGCGGTGGGCGCGATGATGGTGGGAGCGTGGGTTGGACTTTGCATTGGCTACAGCGGAGGGAGCTTCACCTTGTAACGAGAAAGAAAAATGATTTTGGAAGAGCTGTAAGCCGATTTTTGTCTGCGCTCTTGCGAGCGGAGAGAATCATTTGTCTGAGCAGCCATACCCGGAATCCGGCGGATTGCTCCGCGCTGAAGCGAGCCGCTTCGTGAATTCCCTATTTGGCCTTGCACCCGATGGGGTTTTCCGTGCCGCCTCGCTTACGCTTGGCGCGGTGGTCTCTTACACCACCTTTTCACCCTTACTACCCAACGCGGAAATCGAAACGCGGAACGCGGAAACAACTTTCCGAGTTTCCCGTTCCGAGTTCCGCGTTGGGAGCGGTTTGATTCTCTGTAGCACTTTCCGTCAAAACGTTTTTGCGTTTCGCCCGCGTGTATCCCTCCAACGCGGAACTCGAAATGCGGAACGCGGAAATTTCCGGGTTCCCCGTTCCGAATTCCGCGTTCGAAGGTTACGCGGCATCGTGCTCTGCGGTGTTCGGACTTTCCTCCTCCATCGCGTTCCGCCGAAGCGGGACGGGACGAAAGCGATTCTCCGCTCTTCCAAAATCAGGCTGAACTTAGCTTCTGCTAATACTTTGGGCAAGGATTGAGCGTGGCGGCACGGGAGTTGAACGCTGGCTGCGCTCTAATCTGCGTTTCAGTTCTGTCGAATCTTTTCAATGCGAATGCGGCGTACCGGTTCCGCAACGACCGCACGAGCGGGGCACGCCCGAACAGGCGGGCGCACTGTCCTGCCCGCTGCCGGATGCGGCGAACGTGGAAAACTTTTTTGTTAATTTCTTCGAGCCGCACTCAGGACAAGGTGTTCCTTCCCATGCGCTGGAGCGAACAAGAATTTCGTTGTCGGCACCACATTTCTCGCAGTGAAATTCGTAAATCGGCATGAGCGGAATATGGGAAATCAAAGAGGAAAGAGCGACACGAATTTCACGAATTTTCGCGAATTAAAAAAGCCTTCCGGAAATTCGTGTGAATTCGTGAAATTCGCGTCACGTCTTTTTCGTCTTCCCGGTAAAAATCATTTCTTAATCCCGCGCAGATGCTCGTCGAACCACCCGGCGAAAATTCGCATGTCGACGTCCATGCCCGGCCAGCCGTGATCTTTGCCTTCGCGCACAATCAGTTTGAACGGCGCATTGACTTCGCGGCAGCGTTTCTCAAACGACTGCGCTTGATAAAGTGGTACCAGCTTGTCTGAATCGCCGTGGACGATCAAAGTGGGCGGCATCTTCGCGGTGACATAATGAATGGGCGAAATTTCTTTGCTCAATTTCTGGCGGCTTTCGGGCGTCTCGCTGGCCGAACCAAACGCGGGCTGGAAATTTTTCAACGTCCCGATGCCCACCGCGTCATCGCCCGCCTTGCCCCAATTCGCGAAATCGGTGGGCGGAAAAAAACAAGCGACGCATTGCACCGCGCTGCTCTCGCGGTCGATCGAATCTTTCGCCTCGGAGTCGCCGTTGGTTCCCTGCGTTCCCATGGTGAGTGACAAGTGGCCTCCTGCGCTTCCGCCTGTAATGCCGAGATGGTTCGGATCAATTTTGTATTTCGCCGCATTGTGCCGGACAAAACGCACGGCGCGATGAATGTCCTGCTCGATTTCTGGAATAATAAATTTCGGCTGCGAACCATGG
The DNA here is from genome assembly GCA_043775015.1 of Verrucomicrobiota bacterium. GTDB lineage: Bacteria > Verrucomicrobiota > Verrucomicrobiia > Limisphaerales > CANJXF01 > CANJXF01. The sequence continues at coordinate 449 of JAYVSV010000036.1, read as the reverse complement.
ACAATCGCAAACACCGTGTAGCCGCGTTCCAGAAACGGCTGGTAAGAACCAGGATTAATCGCTTCATGGCTGGAGAAAAATCCTCCGCTGACCATGAACAGGATTCCAAAACCGTTGGGTTTTTCCGGTTGGATGACGTCAAGCGTTAGCGCGGTGCCAAATTTTCGTGCGTAAATGACATCTTCTGTCCGGGTGAAAGGCACCTTGCCTTGTGACTGCGAAGTGAGCGAGGCGAAACAAACCAAAAGGGTAAATAGAATTTTGCGCATGGGCCATTGGTATCAAATCCCGCGAAGGTTGTCGCCAAAAAGATTAGTCGTGTGAAAAAGAAGGGTGTGATTAAAAGAGGGTGAAGGAACGGAGCGCGGACATTCCTGTCCGCCGGGGCTTGGCTAAAATAGCAAGCGCTCTGGGCGGAAGGACGCGCGGGCGGACAGGAATGTCCGCGC
>JAYVSV010000035.1:0-12470 GCA_043775015.1 Verrucomicrobiota bacterium | reverse complement strand
AAACATTTGAGGGACGAGGTTTTCGGCGCGACGCCGAAAACCACACGCCGGAGGCGTGTGCTCCCCGAAATGCAGTTCCGCCTCCTGTTTCTATTTCGGCTTCCTGTTTCAACACAACGTCGGGCCTGCGTTCACAGTCCAGGTGGCCTCGGTGGAATCTCCGCGCGCTATTTCGTTTCCTTGCCCGCCGTCCATAGCACCGCATTGCGCAAAAGCTGGATGTAGGCCGCGTGGTTGTGGGCGTCACCATCGTGTCCGAGGGTGAGGCCGACGACCCGGCCTTTCGCCTGTTCCACGGTGAAGACTTGCGGATAGGCCTTGTTCTTTTGTTTCGACTGCGCCGTCGCGAGCACTTTGACCGGCGCGCCTTGCGGGTCGGGTTCAAACCAATAGAGTTCGTCCTTGAAGGTGAACTTCGCCGGGACACCTCGCAGCAACGGGTGCGCTGGCTCGGCTACGAGCACTTCAACCTCCCCGTATTTGTCGTGGCCGCGCGAGCCGCCGCCGATGATCTGCCGGTTGTAGTCCGGCCAGTCAGCCCAGTTATACCAAAGTCCCGGGTGGAGTCCGATCAGGCCCTTGCCGTTCTGAAGGTGACGCGTGATCGCTGCCTTGGTGGCGTCGTCAGTGAACGGTTTGTTGTTGCTGATGATCAACACATCCGCGACCGCGATCAGATCCGCCAGACCGCCGGTCGGCTCGGTGTAAATGGCATTGATCCCGCCGGTGTCGTTGAGCGTTTTGACATCCGCCACGTTGAACCAGCGTTGAAAATCATGGCTTGTCCCGCCGCCGATGATCAAAACGTTCAGACCAGCGCCCCGCTTGAACGATGGCAATGGAGTCGTGGCCGGATTGGCTGGCGCGGTTCCGGAGGCTTGCGCGCCATCGCCGATTTCCACCGTGATGCCGACGAAGGTCGGGGCCACCTCGTTGTTGTAACTGGCGAGGGTCAATTTCTCAACCACTCCACGCTTGGTCAGGGTCTTCGCGAAGTAACGAACCTGGCGGCCGTTGTTCAACAGTTGATCCAGGTTGTCGAGTGCCTCGGAGCCGGGCACGTCTATCTTGGCGACGTAGTCCGCGATCTCGACGCCGTTCTTGAGGATGAATTCCTCCGTGCCGCCACCCGCGAAATGCACGATCACCTTCACGACCGGCTTGCCTTCGCCGCCGATGGGAAAGCCCCAGCCGGCGACGCCACCCAGGAAATGCAGCCGGGTGGCCGGCAAGCCCACCTTAACCTCCACCTCCTGCGGGTAATTTTTGGAAATGCCGGCGCCGCCGAGCAAAACAATCACGTTCTTGCCGGTGGGCGTGCGCTGCGGATTGACGATATCAAACGGCACGTCGCGATGCTTGATCGTGCCCCACTTTTTGAAACGCAACGATTCGTCACGCGACTCGGCGGTCAGATAAATGCCGCGCGAGGTGTCCGCCGTGAACGCCGTCGTGAGGTCGAGGATGCGAAAGCGCTTTTCGTCGGCGCACAGATAGGTCAACAAGTCGCGCAAGCCCTCCGCGCCGAGTTGCTCGAAGCCCTCGGGCATGAGCGAGCGCCCGGTGTTGCGGCGGGACTTGATGTTGTCCTTGCGGATTTCCGTTTCGGCAGTCTGGTTGCGCAACACCACCGCGCTGCTGTTTTCGCGCAGCACGATGCCGTCATAACTCAGGTCGTCCTTCGTTTCGATGCTGATCGCGTTGAAATTCGGTTCCACCACGCGGTTCGGGTCGAGAATATGAACGATCAAATCTTCCGGCCCATGCGCACCCATGCCGTTGAGGTTCGGCGCGAAATCAGCACCTTCGTTCTTGAACTTGTGGCAGGCGGCGCAGTTCTGTGTAAAAAGTTTGGCGCCGTTGGCAGGGTTGCCAGCCTTGCTGACTTCAGGGCGGAACTTAACAATGAGCGCGTCCTTCTCCTTCTGCTCCGGGCCACGCAACTCCTCAATCACCATCGCAGCCCGGCTGGCCACCGCGGCATCACTGTGCGTGCGCAAGCGATACAGGTTCCCCGTGCCGAGCAGGGCTGGATCGAGTTTGCGATCCGCAAGGGCCTGCACGACGGCTGCCGACCATTCGGCGCGCTTGAGTAACTGTCCAAAGGCCGCTTCACGGAGTTCCGGGTCGAGCTTGGGTAGTGCCACAAGCAGGGTTTGCCCCGCCACGGCGTGGCCCGTCGTGCCGAGGGCTTCGATCACCCGCCGCTGCAACGCCGGACTGGCATCGCTGCCGACGAGCGCCGCGACCGCAGACACGATGCTCGCATCAAGGGCGCGCACGCCGAGAAGATTGGCGGCGATCTGTCCGCGTTCCTCGTCGGACAACGATTTGTCCGCAAGCCACGTTTCGGCTTTGCCGATAGCTGATTTGGCGGCATCACCGACCTGACCGGCAAAGTCCCAGCGCGCAATCAGAGGCAGCACCGCGGCGGCGGTTGCGTCGGAGGCGAGCAATTGTTTCAACGCGTTGCCAAGGGCGGCGGCGGGCGCGGGTTTCACATCGGACTTGAGGTTGGCAGTGAGCGACTGCAACGCGGCGGCTTTGAGGGCATCGGAGCCGGAGGTGCTACGGGAGAGCACGATTACCAGCCCGGCAGCAAGCTGGGCATCGTTCCGGTTGGCGATCTGCCGGCCGAGTTGCGCGACCATGCCGGACATCGCTTCCGGGTGTGAGGCCAGCAAGGCCGCGTCCAGGAATCGCAGCGGGTCCTTCGCCGCGATCGCCAGCGCCGCCGCTTCGAGATGCGGATTCTTGAAAGTGGGCCAGGCTTGCACAAGCGCGTCTGCCAGTTCGGCGTTCGGCGTGATGGTCGTGCCAGCGATCAGCGCGTTGATGCGCACGCGCTGATCCGGGTCGGCGAGCATGGCGCGGACAAGTTGCGGCGGCGGTTCTTCGCCGGTGTTGTCGCGTTCGGCGGCGATGCGCATGGCGTTCTTGCGGACCACGGCGTCCGGGTCGCGCGCCGCCGCAACCAACATGTCGCCGTTGATCAGGTTCAGATTGTGCAACACCCACAAAGCCTGTATCCGACCGTAGGCCGTGGAAGCTTTTACAGCTTGTTGTTTTAATACATCGGCGACGGAGCGGCCCATCCCTTCGCTCAAAAGTCGGTTCGCCGACGTGCGCACCCAGCCGTTCGGGTGATCCAGCATCTCGACTAGTTTCGCCGGATTTTTCGAATTAAGCTCAAAAGCTGGCAGGGGCTGGGACTCCTTGTGCTGGATACGCCAGAGCCGCGTGAAGTGGTGATCGCGGTCGGGGCGCGCCGCGGCATTACGCGCGCCGTGAGCGGGACCGCGTGTGTCGTTGTGGACGGCGATCTGGTTGTAAAAATCCACCAAATAAATCGCGCCATCGGGACCGACGCGGCTGTGAATGGGCTTGAACCAGTAATCGGTGCTCGTCAGAAAATGGGTTTGCTGGCGACCCTCCTCGCGTCGGCCCTGGTAGGTCACGCCCACCGGATCGAGAAATTCGTGGTGCATGAGCCAGACCGTCGGTTCGTGCAAAAAGAACGACCACGACGGCCCCTGCCATTTCGCCGGCCAGGCACCACCATCATAGATGCACGCACCGGCGGCGGCGGTCCACGCGCCGACCCAGTCAATTTGCACATACGGCTGCCGTGTTTCCTGGCGCGACGGAAAAACCTTGTTCTCCTGCATGATCGGTTGAACGGGACGCACTCCGGAAACGCCCGCACGACTGATGATTTTTTCCGGGAGCACCACATGGAGGATCGGTTCGCCGCAGGTGGCCGTGCTGAAAAAGATTTCTCCGTCCGGAGCGACTTCGCAACCCCAGGTGTTGCATGAGCCGGACACGACTTGTTCGAGTACCGATCCGTCCGGGCGGAATCGGTAAATGCCCGCGTTGATGTGGCCAAATTTCTTCGAGCCGTCGGCGGATTTTACGTCGCCCGAGCTGTAGCCCACGCTCCCGTAAATCCAACCATCCATTCCCCAGCGCAGGTTGCTGGTGACCGCGTGCGTGTCCATCGTGCCCCAACCGGTGAACAGCACTTCGGTCTTGTCCGCCTTGCCATCGCCGTTGGTGTCGCGAATCCACAATGTCTCCGGCGCCTGCGAAACGATCACGCCGTCCTTGTAGAACACGAGTGACGTAGGCAGTTCGAGTCCGTCGGCGAAAACGGTTTTCTTGTCCATGATGCCGTCGCCATTCGTGTCTTCGAGCATCGAGATGCGGTCGCGGGCGAGGCGCGGTTCCTTGCTACCGACGGGATATTTGTCCGGAGCGCTCACACGCCACGGCGTGATCTTCGCATCGTTTTTGTGGATGTCGCGCCCGTTGGGATATTCTGGCGTCTCGACGACCCACAACCGGCCCTGCGGATCCCAGTCGAGTGACATGATTTTCTCGGCAACGTTTTCGTCAGCGGCGAGTGAAATGTTGAACTCGGGGTGGAGGTTGAATGTTTTCATCGCCTCCTTCGCCGGGCGCGGGCCGCCAGGCGGATAACGCAGTGACGCCAGTTCGTCAGGCTTGGTGAATTCATCTACATTGGCGCGCTTGCCCGCCCAGGCAATGCCGCGAAGCAGGGCGGTGCGGTATTGCGGCGTGTTGAAGGAGGCGTATTCGTGGCCAGGCAGGCTCACGAAAGCGCGATAGGGAGTGGATGCACCTTCCAGGGTTTTTTCGTAAGTCCAGATTTGCGGCGCAATGATGTGGACGTTGTGGAAACTGGTCGCCAGCACGCTGGCATCAGGTGCGATGTCCATGTCGTAATAAATTTCGTCCTTCCAATCAAAATTTGAAAAACCACGGCTGATCGGATGTTCCGTATCGAGCCAGCAAAGGCCGACGTCGCCTTCGAACCATTTCGTGGCTTTATCCTTGGGTAACTCGGGAGACGGCCAGCGCCAGGCACCACCGATGGTTTTCTTGATCCATTCATTCTGGTCACCGCCGACCACGCCGGCATGGATGACAACCACGCCGCCACCGCGAGCTAGAAATTTTTCAAAAGCTTCCCGATCCTTGCCGACGATCTTCATCGCGTCCTGGGCGTGGAGGATGAGCACGTCGGTCTTCTCCAGTTGCGCGGCGTCGGGGAAGTCCATGCCGCCCTCCGCTTTGAGGCCACGTTCATTAAGCATCTGTGTCCACTCACGGAGGAAGCGCGGATGGTCGTGCTGGTCGGGGCCGTGGGTTTTGACTCCGCCGCGAATGAAAACGCGGAGCGATTCTGCGGCTTGGGTGGAGAGGATGCCGACAAACAGCGTCGCAACCAGGAGAGTGAGAGTTTTTTTCATGTTAAAAATTTTAATCGCAATGAGGGAGTTCATACTTCTGTCGGAGTGAGGCCCAAGGTTCTTCAGCGGAAACATCAACGATGCCTGGCTCAGGCGCATTGGCCGGCGAAAGAATGGCGAGGAAAACGAGCCGCTCGCGGAAGGGGTTGTAAGTGCCATGCACCTCACCTTTTGGAATTAAAACCATTTCACCCGGATCGATAATGCGATACTGCTGGCCGATCCATTGTTCGGGGCGGCCCGAGAGCACGTAAATGATTTCCTCTCGTGTTGGATGCGTGTGAAACGGGTGTGAACGCCCGGCTTCCATGTTGGCGCGAACCATGAGTAATTCCTTGTTCGGAACAACGTCCGAACGGCAAAGCCATTCCTCCAAAGTCCAGGGGGAAAGGAAATCCACCTTTTCTGCAGCGGTCACGAAGCGGCGTTGTTCAAGACTCATATAATTAACGGAGCGCGGCTATATCCAAAGGATCAGCCGCAGCGGGATGAAAAAGGGAGACGCTTGCGGATTCACGGCGTCGTTCGGAAAAAAATACGCTGCGGCTGGTGCTGCGCACACAGCCGCGCTCCGGCGGAAGTCTGGTTTCGCGAGCGTGCATGAGTCGCATCACTTCTTCTTTGCTTTGCCAAACGATTTTGCGAAGGGCGCTTTCAACTTTTTGAATTCGCGCGTGAGATTTGTCAACGAGGCCTCAACCCCCATGCGTTCCAGTGAACTTGCGCCCACGAAACCGACGGCATCCGTGTTTTTCAAAACGCGATCGGCATCCGCCGGCGTGTTGATCGGGCCGCCGTGGCACAGGAAGAAAATATCCTTCCGCACCCGGCTCGCCGCCTCCACGATTTGCTGCGTGCGCTTGATTGCGAAGTTCCAATCCACGACGGCTTTCTTCACACCGATGCTGCCGCCGACCGTGGTGCCGACATGCGCGATGATCGCATCCGCGCCGGCCTTCGCCATTTCCACGGCTTCTTCTGGCGTGGCGACATAGACGACGGAAAACAGATCCATTTTCCGGGCGAGCGCGACCATTTCATATTCCTTCTTCACACTCATGCCGGTTTCTTCGAGCACCCCGCGGAAATGGCCGTCCACGATGGTGTGGGTGGGAAAATTGTTCACGCCGCTGAAACCCATCTCCTTGACCCGACCGAGCCAGTGCCACATGCGCCGGCGCGGGTCGGTGGCATGGACGCCGCAGATCACCGGTACTTCCTCCACTACGGGCAGCACCTCGTATTCGCCGATTTCCATGGCGATGGCGTTGGCATCACCGTAGGCCATCAAGCCACAAGTTGAACCGTGGCCCATCATACGGAAGCGACCCGAATTGTAGATAATGATGAGATCCGCGCCGCCCTTCTCGATAAATTTGGCACTGATGCCGGTGCCCGCGCCGGCCGCAATGATGGCGTCGCCGCGTTTGAGCGTGCCGCGAAGCCGTTCCACAACTTCTTTGCGCGTGTAGGGATTACCTTTTCCAGTCCAGGGATTCGGCATAGTTCGGTGTGTTTGTTTTCAGATGCGCTTCAATTAACAGATTCAAGCGCCTGGTCAATTACTTCCTTTCGCGGGTGACGGCCAACTGACCGCCAGGCTGGAGGTGGGACGCGGTGCTGAAACTCGACTCAATGCCCATCGGGAAAGGCCGGGCTGCACCAGAGCCGGTTCTTTTCCCGGTTAGCCGCCTCCTCGTAAAACTTTTTCGTCTTAAGATATTCGATATGCCCATCAATTCCGCCAACTGTCGTTCCTTGCGAATGCAACGTGGTGATGCCTTCATTAGGTGCGCTTGACCCGTCATTGAAGTCCTTCTGGTTGGTTTCCAGCCCCTGCCATATAATAATAGCATCCGATCGTAACTGCCCGGCTTTGTAGGACCTGGGTGATACGGCACCATAACCGCAAACCGCCCCGTTCATCAGGTAGCTGGATAACTTTTGATCGCGCTGATTGTAGTAAGTGTTGTTGGTCCGATCTGAGGGGCATCGATACACGGTGGTGCTCTTTAGGTAGCTCCAAAGCAGGCCACCTTGATAAGCAAGCAATGGGTTGGTTCTATACGGGTTTACGAATAGATTGGGGACTCCGTCGCTGGGATCAGGTGTATATAGCCAACCCGGCCCGTCCGTTGTCTGATTCAAAAACCAATTCGGAGGGGGTAGGTAATCGTTATTATCCGATAGGTAAAGATGCGTCGCCAATGTTATTTGTTTGACGTTGTTCATGCACTGAATGCGGAGGGCCTTGTCCTTGGCCTTGGCTAAAGCCGGTAACAGCAACGCCGCGAGAATCGCAATAATGGCGGTGACCACGAGAAGTTCGATCAGGGTGAACCCCCACGTCAATGTCGGCTGGCGAACCCTTTTGTCCCAGAGCGGTGCGCTCATCACAGTATTTGTTTTCATGTTGCTGCTTATGATTCGTCTTGGCTACGGCAGAGGGGTCCACTCCACAAATCGATAGCCCTGCCAGGTCCAGGCGAAGTCCGGGTTGTTTGCGCCTCCGCCACCCCAGTTTTGCTCGTTTATTCCCCGAGCCATGTTTTGAGCCGCTTTGATAATTTTCTCGTCAACCCATCTGTGGGAATCTGCGTGACCATCAATAAACGAAAATGTGGTGAAAATGCCGTGAAACACAGCGAAGCCATCATTCCAGTTCGCCTTTGACATCACCCAGGTTCCAACCTGACCGTTGCGCGCGTCGGCTTCTTCGATGAAGATAAAAGCCTGGGGCGGCACCGAGCTGAGTTTTTGGTAGGGAGTTTGGTTTCCAAGTGCGTTGAATCCGTTCATCCCATCGGCCTTCGAGTAACTGGCGTAAGCCCAACCGCCGCCTACTTTGAGGTTCTTGTATCGGAGATCCCCAGGGCAGTGAAAGATTCCGGGATTGCCAGCGTATTTGTAGAGCGGCGAAAGCTTTAACGCTTCCTTGGCCAGTTGTTCAGCGACAGTTGTATTGGCTGAAGTGTCAGGCGGAATAAAGTAACCGCCACCGTCGTAATTCACCCCGTCCATCGAAGAGGCCATCATGACATCGCGGTTGTCGTCCGCATACATGTGCCAGGCGTAAGCCATCTGTTTCTGGTTGCTGCGGCAGACGGCCCCAGTGGCCTTGAGTTTGGCCCGGCTCAGAGCGGGCAGGAGCAAGGCTGCGAGAATGGCTATGATCGCAATGACGACCAGCAATTCGATCAGCGTAAAGGCTGCACGTTTGCCAACATGTAGCGAACAGAATCCTCCCGCCCCGTTCTCATACGGGCTGAGCCGATTAATCCGAACTTCGCTGTTTCGTTTTTGCACGCCACCTTGTTTCTTTATTTCAGTCATTTTGTCATGTCGTGCAGATTCTGGAAAATTGGCGGCCGGGATCAGCTCCAGACCGCCAAATGGCCCGGCATAACCCAAACCTATTTGGTTTTGATCCGGTAGTACGTTTGCGCCGCAAGAATGCTCGGATCAATGTACTCCGTTACTGGCAGCATGGCCGTCACGTTTGCAATACCGCCCCAAGTTCCGGTGGTTAGATTGGTCCGGCTTTCCACCGTGTAAACAGTTCCGGGTGTGGATTGCCAACTGAGCGCGAATTTGCCTCCAGTGATTCCGGTGGATGTCACGCTAAACGACGCTGGCGCCGGAAACGTCACCGGGACGCCATGCTTGGCGGCAAGCTCCTTGATCACACACGTAGTCTCATAATCGGTTAGGTTGGCATCGTAGAAACGGACCTCGGCGAGATTTCCAAAAAAATGCTGTTGTGACCCTGTCGCGTTCTGTAAGGCGCCAATGGCAGTCGCTTTTACATCTCTGGGATCCGTTGACCATGGCGGATCGAACGATACGAACTTCGGAAGGCCATCCACGAAGATACGGGCTTGCCCTGCACCAAAGGAGGCGACGACGACATGGAAGTTGAAATCCCCGATACCTGAACCGAAGGTGTTAAGGGTTATATCCAAATTATTCCCCGCAGCGAAGCCGGGATTCCGGGTCCCAAACGCAACTTCAGGCGTCAAACTCTTGAAGTTTCTGATCCCGGTGCCCCAACTGCGTTCAAGGCTGCCTGCGCCAGCACCGGTGAACTCATCGAACACACCTGCCCCGCTTCTCCAAATCCCGCTGTTGTTAATGGGTGGATTAAGGCTATCGAGTTTAAAGACGTAAGCAACAGTGAACGCGTTTTTCCCGCCGCCCAAACTGCTCGTGCTGGGTACTCTCATCTTAGTTTTCGTAAACTTCACTGCGGGCGTGTTGCTGGGAGTGGCATTGAGCACCAGCGATGGTTGAACGGCCGATGCGATGGTATTGTCGTACGTGGCCACACGTCCGTTCGTTCCAGTCCATGTCCAAATGGCCGCGTTATCCGCGCCAATAACATCATTCGTTAGGGTTGCAGGGACCCAGACATCAATCAGGGAACTCTGGGCCGTACGGGCCACCGCCACCCGAACATAAGAGGATATGCTGAATCCTGCGTTTGTGGCTACAAGGGTATAAAGGGTGTCATTCGCCGGGGCAAGGTTGATACTCCCAGCTCCACCAGTTGTGAATGGCGTCAGATCCGTACTATTTCCAGAGACACCGAACGCCGAAATATTCGTGTAAAGCAATACGGTTGATCCGGGCGTAACTGTCCATTGCAATAAAGTGTTTGTGCCAGGAACAACCACGGTCGGCGTCGCTGCGAAGGAACTGATGGCCAGAGGAGAAAATGCGACTCCGAGGCCATGCTTTGTGGATAAAGTTGAAATTAAATTGGTGACTTCGGTCGGTGGTAAATTGGTGTCATAGAACTGAATCTCCGCGATGTCGCCCCGGAACCGCCGGCCCCCGGAACCGGCGTCTGGCTGCTGACCCCCGAAAACAATATCCCCGGCCGTGTCGAGGCTGGTGTCGGCCGGATCAATCGAACTGTTCTTTCGTCTTGGATCGGTCGAATTAAAGGGTGAAACCACTACTGGACGGCCGTCCACATACACCCGGCTGATGCCGTTGCCCCAGGTGACTACAACAATGTGGAACAGCCCGTCGGATAGGCTCGCGCCCTGGCTTTTCGTCGTTCGGTCATCAGATTTGTTGGCCACACCGCCGATCCCAAAGGCCAGTTGCCCGTCCGTCCGGATGCCCGTACCCCAGTCGTACTGTGTGCCACCCTGTTCACCATCCACAATGCATGTGCTGTTAAACCAGTTTTCGTTGCCATTGACGGTGGGCGGAAAATTCGTGTCCACGCGGAAGATGTAGGCGATGGAAAAATTGGTGCGCTGCGCGATCAGCGGAACGGAATAAGTGTCGGCGATGCGGCTCAATGCATTGAAGAAGTTCAGCACCGGCTTGCCCGAAGGGGTGCCGTTCGTCGAAAACGTCGGCGCCTTTATTGTAAAGGTCGCATTGATGGTTGAAGACGCATTCCGATTGCTGCTGCTCAACCACTGGTCCACCGTGTCCGCATTCGTATAAACCAAACTGGTAATTGGATTGATCGTGTTGGTGAGCGTGCTCGCATCCCAGATATCCAAGAGCGCAGCGTAGCTGGAGAGGGAGGGCGCCAATATCCCCAACGCCAGGCAAAGCAGGAGCATCCGGGATCGCAGCGGGGACGGGTTTTTCGGAACGAGTTTGGTTTTCATGGGGGTGGTTGGTCTGGTTGTTTCGTGGTACAGGGTTGAGTTGGTTTCGCAAAAACTGCCGTGAAGTAATTCGCTCTGGCTTTTTGCCGGGACTTTCGTTACGGTGGTCATATCTACAAATTACCAACCTGACAGATCGTCGCCATGAGCCAATTGCACGAAGACCTATCCGAAACGCACATCCTCGGAGCGCGCACGCGGCAGTGGATCGTCCGGGTCAGTCGGCAGGATGATCGTCCGTGGCTGGCGGAAGCACTGGTTTGCCCCGCGCTGGGCCAACACCAAATCGCGCACGTGGGGATTGCGGAAGCCCGGGCGCCGTACCGCATCGTTCGGCCCAAGCAGAGCGGCATCTATTTCATGGCGTGCTTCGGCGGCGCCGGCCGGGTGCTCGTGGATGGTCGCTGGCAACTTTGCCGCGCGGGCCAGGCCTGTCTGCTACCGCTGCACATTCTGAACGCGTTCCATGCCGAGCCACAAACCCGTTGGGATTTCTGCTGGGTGCGCTATCAGCAACCGCCGGAGCAGAAGCCGATCACTTCCGCCGCTTCACCCGTGCTGGTGCGCTTTGACGCCCAACCCTTGCGCGCGGCGATCCTCGGCTTGTTCCATGAGTGCCGCGCGGGGGGGGGGGGGGCCGGCGGCCATTCATCATTGGGTGGAATTGATTCAAACCTACGTGCTGCGCTTTGCCCAGCCGTGGCACGTGGACGACCGGCTCTGGCAGGTCTGGGAAAAAGTCGCGGGCAACCTGAGCGAGGAGTGGACCCTTTCCCGGCTCGCGCACGAAGCGCATTTGAGCGGCGAACACTTGCGCCGTCTGTGCCACCAGCAACTCGGACGCAGCCCGATGCACCAGGTCATTTACCTGCGCATGCGCAAAGCGGCTGAGTTGCTGACTTCCACAGGCGATAAAGTGGAAACCATCGCCGGGACCGTGGGCTACCAAAATCCGTTCGTCTTCTCCACGACTTTCAAAAAGTGGATCGGCTGGCGACCTTCGGAACATCGCACAAAAGGACACAAGTCGGCTTGACTCCGATCCTGTTCCGGTGCCCGGACAGACCATCTGGTGCGACGGAAGTTGCCGTCGGAACAAACAGGCGATGAGGCCGATCCATTGTTCGGCGCGGCCCGAGAGCACGTAAATGATTTCCTCGCGGGTCGGATGCGCGTGAAACGGGTGTGAACGCCCGGCTTCCATGTTGGCGCGAACCATGAGTAATTCCTTGTTTGGAACAACGTCCGAACGGCAAAGCCATTCCTCCAAAGTCCAGGGGGAAAGGAAATCCACCTTTTCAGCAGCGGTCACGAAGCGGCGTTGTTCAAGACTCATGGTATGAAGGGGCGTGGAGGCGTCCAACCACTTCCTGGCGTGTGCAGGGATTCGGCAGAGTTGGGTGCGTTTATGTTCAGAGCATTTCAAATAACAGATTCAAGAAATTGGTCAATTACTTCCAGTCGCAGTGTCGTGTAGTTTTCAAAACAGGACTTTTTTGTAGTTAGCAAAACAGGACTGGTTATTTTGGACGATTGGTAAAGAGGAGGACGGGTTTTTGCT
>JAYVSV010000034.1:0-3991 GCA_043775015.1 Verrucomicrobiota bacterium | reverse complement strand
TTTTCTCTTTCATCCCAACGGTATTTATAGAGTTGGCTGAATTTGTACATTTTATTCGTCAAATATCTTTCTTTTTCTCACCCACTTTTAATCACACCCGATCGCCCCGCGCGCATCTTGACACTGCTACGGTTTAGCTGGGTTCCAAAGTTCTTCCCAATGGTGATTATGTCGGGCGGACTCCAGGGCGCAAAGGTCTCGTAAACCTTTGGCGGTCCAAAATTGTCCGGGTCTTTTGAAGCGACACTGGCGTTGTTTGCACGCTGACTCCACTGCTCCAGAACCAATCGGCCAACCCCGGTCCGCGATTTTCCGGTAGCTCATCCGGTGTTCCTGCCCGGCAAAATAGTTCTGCTCCCGTCGCACCGCTTGACCTCGTTTTCCTTTGGGTGCTTTCAGTCCGGCAATGGTTCTCAATGCTTTTTTCTCTTGCCCGTGCCGCAGTTGATGCAGCAGTGGCTCCACCCAGGGCCGGGCTTGCTCCTCTCCTTTGAGCAGCCGTCCCAGCGCCCACACATGTTCGCTGGCATGATAAAAATCCAATACTTCCACCGCTTCCTGCCAACGGTGGTCTTTCAAATTCCAAATCCAGGAGGCGCCGTCCCCGAGCGCCTCCAGATTTTTGGCTCGTCCCAATCCCGCCCGCAGCGCCTCCCACTGCAAACGCTCTCCCAGTTCCACCGTGTCGGCCAAAGTGCTGACGACGACTTTCTCCGCCAATTGCCCGCGCCCGTTTTCTTTGACCGCCGCCTGCTCGATTTGATAATAAACGCCCATCTTCATTTCGTGCCATTCCACCCGGTTTTGCTGCGTTTTTTTAGCACCCCAGCCCGGTCCACGATGGCGCGCGTGCCAGCCATCGACCAGCAATACTCCCAACTCGCCGGGCTGACGTTGGGGCGCTCGCTCCTGTGGAACACTTTGGCCGCGCTGTTGGTTTTGTTCTTCGGCTTTGCTCCCCAAACGCTGCACCAGGGCGTGCAGCGTCGAGTCATCCACCGGGCAGCCCCATTTGCCAGCCACTTGCGCTGCGTTCTCATAGGAACCGGTCATCGTCACGGTGAAAGCGATTCGGTCTTGCAACCCCGGCGTCATCTTCTGATGCGGCCCGATGCCCCAGACCTCCCGTTGCGGACAGAGCCAGTTTCCCTCACGAGCTTCCTGCCCGTAGTCCGTCTCGATCCGCACGCTCCCGACGCTGCTGTGCAACGTCAGCTTTCTTTTTCGACAACGCACCAGCCGCCGTGGCCCGAGCGGGAAAAGACGAACTGATTTTATCAGCCCGCTCCTGCAATTTCTGTTGCAATCTTTGGCGCATCCATTCGCGCCCTTCAGTCACCACCTCCTCCTCCATCTCGGCCAGCGTCGGCTCTCGTTCCAATTCGTTTTTCATATCGGTTATTTGGGGACACAGGTTTGGTTCTGGAGGACGGAGGAATGCCCTCCCGTTCATTTTAGTAGCAGTGTCAAGATGCGCACTTTGTCCCGCGACAGTCACATTCGGCTTGCGCGCTTGTAATGGCGTCGCATACTTCGCCCTCGAAATTTATGAACTCTACTCCAATTCGTGTGGCGGTCACGGGCGCAGCAGGCGCGATCGGTTATTCACTCTTGTTCCGCATCGCTTCGGGCGAGGTTTTCGGGCCAAACCAGCCGGTGATCATTCACCTGGTCGATATCGAACCCGCCTTGCCGGTGCTGCAAGGTGTCGTGATGGAACTGGAGGATTGCGCCTCGCCGTTGCTCAAGGGAATCGTCGCCACGGCCAATCTCGAGGAAGGTTTTAAAGAGGTGAACTGGGCGTTGCTGGTCGGCAGCGTGTCGCGCAAACCGGGCATGGAACGGAAAGATTTACTCGGGATCAACGGTAAGATTTTCACCGGCCAAGGGCAGGCCATCCAGAAATATGCGGCCAAGGATGTGCGCATTCTCGTCGTCGGCAATCCGTGCAACACCAATTGCCTGATCGCCATGAACGCCGCGCCGGAAATCCCGCGTGACCGCTGGTTCGCCATGACGCGCCTGGACGAAAATCGCGCCAAAACTCAGCTCGCCAAGAAAGCAGGCGTTGATATTTCGGCTGTTTCCAATCTTGCCATCTGGGGCAATCACAGCCCGACCATGTTCCCTGATTTCTACAACGCGAAGATCAACGGCAAACCGGTGACCGAAGTCATCACGGACGAAACCTGGTTGAAAACCGATTTCGTCACGACCGTGGCGCAGCGCGGCACCTCCGTTTTGAAAGCGCGGGGAGCGGGCAGTGCGGCCAGCGCGGCCAATGCGGCGATCGATAGCGTGAAGTCCATCGCGAACCCGACCAAAGCGGGTGATTGGCACAGTGTTTGTGTTTGTTCGGACGGCAGTTACGGCATTGAAAAGGGCATTATTTGCTCCTTCCCGATTCGGAGCAACGGGCAAACCTTGGAAATCGTGCAGGGCGTGGCGATCAATGAATTCAGCCGCACAAAAATCGACGCGACGGTGAATGAGTTGAAGGAAGAAAAGGCCATGGCGACTGAGCTGGGGCTTTTGTCGAAGCAGGCTTGAGCGAGACGCGGAGGGGAATAAGTTTTCGAACTAATTTGCCCGTCCCCGCTCCAGCTCCACGGCCATTGAAATAAGAATTTGGAGACGGAAGAACTGGTCGGTCTTAAACGTTCTCTAAACATAATCTTTTCCTGCCTGTTCTGGGCGGTGATTAAGTCTGTCTGAAAAGTAGCGGCGGGCCTCTGGTCCCGCATGGGCGGGATGGAGGGCGTGCGTCCCGCCGCCCGGAACAAACGTCCGCTTTTGTTGAGATGCAAAAAAAGATCAAGGCCCATTGCTTGTTTTGGCGTTTCGTCCGCCGGGCGAGACGACACGACTCTACGGCGGGCGAGGACTCCCACCGCTACAGGGCCGTTCACTAACCGACTTTCCAAACAGGCTAAAAGGGCGCGGGAAAATCGCCTGATGAAATTCAAATTGGATTCTCGCGGATTCCATCGCCCCTCCGGGGCGAATGTCTTTCGTTGCAAAAAACCGGGGATGCTATCCCCGGCTCATCTCCCGCAACCCGCCGGGTTGGCAGAAAGAGAAACGAGACGCCCACGAATTTACGCGAATCTTCGCGAATCAAAAATTTATGAGCGCAGATTCGCGTAATTCGCGGATGATTTCTTTTCCCCTTCGCAACCCTCGCGCCCGTCGCGAGACCACTTCTGAATTGGGAGGAAGGAAAAAAGCTGGCGGGAAAAGTGCGGAAGGATTTAGGGTAGCCATTATGAAACGCCCGGTTGCTTTCTACTTCGTAGCTGTGTGGTGTTCTTTTTGGCTCATCGGACATGTGAGTTCTCTTACCCGACCGATCAAGGCTTACCAAACCGCCGGTGAAAAAGTTCCTCTTCTCCTCATATATCTCGTTCCCATCGCATTCATATTTGCGCTTTGGCAAATTGCGGGCCTGTCTCAACTAAAGCGCGAGCCTGTGTGAAAACTCTTTAACCGCCGAAGGATTGAGGGCCGGTCGGGAGGATTTTTTGGCGGGAAATTTTTTTAGGGGGAAGTGGCGGGTGGAAAAACTTTCCGGTGACCCCACGGGTTATCCGCGTTGGCAGGAGCCGTTGACCCCTTTTTTCGTGGGCAGGCGTCGCCGCCGGACTTTCAAGCCACCGCCGCCATCAGTTTCTGGAAGCTCACCAGGTTCAGCACCCGTTTCAGGTTGTAGGCCAGCGTCACCAGGCTCCATTCCGTCCCCACCTTCGCCAGCCCCTTCAAGCTGAAATGGGTGAAGTTCATCCACCGCTTGATCGTCCCAAAGGGATGTTCGGCCAGCAGCTTCCGCTGCGCATATTTCCCCGGCGACTGCTTCAGCCGGACCGCCATCGCTTCCATCAGATGTTCATTCGCTTCCCGTGTGATCGTCCGGTTGTTTTTGTTCCGCGTGCAAAGCTTCTTTAGTTGGCAGTCTTTACAACCCCTGGCCCGGTAGTAGCGCAGCTCCCGCCCC
>JAYVSV010000033.1:0-37329 GCA_043775015.1 Verrucomicrobiota bacterium | reverse complement strand
CAAACTCCCGGACGTTCTTTCCGGGCGGCGAGACGCCCGCCCCTCCACGGCAGGCGGGACGCCCGCCGCTACACCGCCTGTTTCCAAATCTGATTTCGGGATTCGGGTTAAAATACAACGTTTTCCTTTGTCCTTTCCTTCTCATTGAGGCTTCGATTAGTTTCCAAGGCAGCTAATGAAATCAGCCATCTCCTGCCAATCCTTCGTCGTCAATGACCGGACCTACACACCTCCAGAACGCCCGGTTGTGGCCATCTGCCTGGATGGTTCGGCGGACGAATATTTCGACGCGGCCCTGGTAAGAGGCTTGATGCCCAACTTGCAAAAAATGGTGCTGAACGGATTTCGCGGCCTGGCTCGCGGCGCCTTACCTTCCTTTACCAACGTCAATAACGCTTCTCTAATCACCGGTGTTCCCCCTTCGGTTCATGGCATCAGCGGGAATTTTTTCTATGACACCGCCACGGGTAAAGAGGTGATGATGAATTCGGCCAAATACCTACGCGCGGATACCATCGCAGCGGGTGCTACACAAGCGGGGCGCAAGGTCGCCGTCATTACAGCCAAGGAAAAGTTGAGGGAAATCCTTGGGCACGGTTTGAAGGGAATTGCCTTCTCTGCGGAAAAAGCAGCTGAGGCAAAGCGCGAAACCCATGGAATCGAAGGAGTCGAGAAAATGATAGGCCGACCAGCGCCTCCCATTTATAGCGCCGAAATCAGCCTCTATGTTTTGCAAGCCGGTGTGGCCTTGCTTCGCAAGCAAGCGGCTGACTTTCTCTACCTCTCAACCACTGATTACATGCAGCACGCCTATGGGCCGACTTGCCCGGAGGCACTTGTCTTCTACCATCAGATCGACCAGGAGCTGGGACATCTCCTGGAGCTAGGCGCTATCGTAGCCCTGACCGCCGACCACGGGATGAATGCCAAACAAAAAGCCAATGGCGAGCCGAATGTGATCTATTTGGAAACAAGGTTGGAAGCGCAATTCGGCCCTGGGTTCAGAGTGATTCTTCCGATCACCGACCCGTATGTTGCGCACCATGGCGCTCTGGGATCATTTGCCTGCGTCCACGACGGTGCCGGGCAGCATCGCGACGAAGTGGGTCGATGGCTCGCTCAGCAATCTGGAATCACAGAAGTGTACGATCGGGCTGGTGCCGCCCGCCGTTTGGAACTACCGGAGGATCGCATAGGTGACTGGGTGGTTCTCTCTGGGCGCGACGTCGTCATCGGACGTACGCCCGCCTACCATGATTTGAAAGCATTGCATGGCGGGCTTCGCTCACACGGCGGGCGTTACGAGGAAATGGTGCCGTTCATTATCTCTCATGCTCTTAAAGAAACCTACGCCGCCAAGGCAGCAGGCGATCCTCGCAATTTTGATCTCTTCGACTTTTTAATGAACGGAACCATCGCGTGAACTCTCAATCTGAACCGCTCCATCTCCAGTGTTACGTTGCCGGAAAGAAAATTAATTCCACCCATTTTCTTACTGTCCGAAATCCTTACGACGGACGAGAAGTGGGACGCGTCGCAATGGCTGGCTCAGAGCATACCGCGCAAGCGATCTCGTTGACCCGGACGGGTCAGGAAGAGTTAACCCGGTTCCAGCGCTCAGAAATTCTCGATCGCACCCGGCTACTTTTGGAGCAACGCCACGAAGCCTTTGTGCAGCTCATGACGGCAGAATCCGGACTCTGCGTCCGCGAAACCCGCTATGAAGTAAAGCGTGCCTCCGATGTGCTGCGCTTTGCGGCGATGGAGGCGTTGAGGGACGATGGGCAGGTCTTCTCCTGCGACATTTCACCCAACGGAAAGGCGCGCAAGATTTTCACCCTGCGCGAGCCGCTTTCGTTGATCGTAGCAATTACCCCTTTCAACCATCCGCTCAACCAGGTGGCGCACAAACTGGCCCCGGCGATCGCCGCCGGTTCCCCGGTCATTCTCAAGCCATCGGAAAAGACGCCGCTCACCGCCTTGAAATTTGCAGAGCTGTTATTCGAAGCAGGCCTTCCCGCGTCCATGCTCAGCGTTTTGCTGGGACCCACCGAGGAGGTTGCGATCCCGCTGGCTCAGGATCCACGAGTCGAGTTGGTCACATTCACCGGAAGCGTCGCCGTCGGAAAGCGACTGGCCGTGACTGCGGGCTACAAGCGGTTGGTGCTTGAGCTGGGCGGTAACGATCCGCTGATTGTGCTGGAGGATGCAGACCTCGACCTGGCAGTGCGATTGGCTGCCGAAGGTTCCTTCCGCAACTCCGGACAACGTTGCACAGCAGTGAAACGAATTTTAGTTCAGGAATCGATTCGAGCGGAGTTCGTCGAACGGCTGGTAAGCCTGACCAAGACCTACAAATGCGGCGACCCGGCTGATCCGGAAACCTACGTCGGCACCGTCATTGACGAACCCGCAGCCATTCACCTTGAAGCGCTTGTGAAAAAGGCAGTAACCGCCGGTGCGAAAGTTTTATGCGGTGGCGAACGACGCGGTGCCTTACTCGCGCCCACCGTGATCACCGATGTCCCGCGCGACTCCGAAATGGTGGTCTGCGAATCCTTTGGCCCGCTGGCACCTGTGCTGGGCGTGGCTGATTTAGACGACGCCATTGAGGTGGCGAACTCGACCGCCTACGGGCTTTCTGCCGGCGTCGTGACCAACGATTTGAGCCTGGCGACCAAGGCCATAAAAAAACTTCGCGTTGGCACGGTAAATATCAATGAAGTACCTGGATATCGAATTGAGAATTCTCCGTTCGGCGGGATCAAAGATTCAGGGCTGGGAGCCAAAGAAGGAGTCATCGAAGCCATGAAGTTGATGAGCACCATTAAAACCTTCTCCTTGCCTTGGTAAAAATGAATTCAGAAACGCATTCGGACCGTTCCTTGGACCACCTTCGATCCGAAGGCGACATCAACCTTTCTCCGAACCGCCGCGCGTGGGCAGCGGAGAATATCGACGCGGAGACGCAACACTGGCTGGCGGAGGATGCAAAATATTTTCTGCACCAATCTCTTTCCACTCCCTGCCTCAATGTCCTGTCCGGGTGCGAAGGCTCCGAGGTCATCGACTTTCAAGGCAGACGGCTGCTGGATTTTCACGGTAACAATGTGCATCAAGTGGGGTTCAGCCATCCGCGTATTGTCGAGGCCATCACCCGGCAGATGCAGGAACTCTCTTTCTGCACACGACGCTACACCAATATTCCGGCGATCCAGTTGGCCAAAAAACTCATTGAACTCGCGCCCGGCAATTTGAATCGAGTGCTCTTCGCTCCGGGTGGAACCAGTGCCATCGGGATGGCGTTGAAGCTGGCGCGCGTGGCCACTGGCCGATTCAAAACCATCTCGATGTGGGACTCCTTCCACGGCGCTTCGCTGGATGCCATTTCCGTTGGCGGCGAATCGATTTTCCGCAGCGGAATCGGCCCGCTCCTCCCAGGCTGTGAACATGTGCCGCCTCCTGACAATCGGCACTGCCCATTCGCCTGCGGGGCGGCGTGCAACCTCAAGTGCGCTGATTACATTGAATACGTTTTGGCCAAGGAAGGAGATGTTGCCGCAGTCATCGCTGAGCCAATTCGAAGCACCCCGTTTGTTCCACCACTCGACTATTGGAAAAAAGTGCGAGCCGCGTGCGACAAGCATGGTGCACTATTGATTCTCGATGAGATTCCACAATGCCTCGGTCGCACCGGTAGAATGTTTGCGTGCGAGCATTTCGACATTGTCCCGGACATGCTCGTCATCGGCAAAGGATTGGGCGGAGGCATCATGCCTTTTGCCGCGATGATTGCGCGCGAAGAGTTGAATGTGATGGCGGACCGTGCGCTTGGACATTACACCCACGAAAAAAATCCAGTCGCCGCCGCCGCCGCCCTCGCCACCATCGAGGTCATCGAGACAGAAGGAGTCCTGGCCAACGTTCGCGCCCAAGGCGAATACGCTTTGCAACGATTGCAGGCCATGAAAGAGAAGCATCCGCTGATCGGAGATGTCCGTGGGCTTGGATTGATGATTGGCGTCGAGTTGGTAACAAACCGCGCCACGATGGAGCGAGCCGTGAACGAAGCGGAACAGGTGATGTATCATTCGCTGGCGAACGGGCTTAACTTCAAGTTGACGATGGGCAACATCGTGACGCTAACTCCTGCCTTGACCATCTCTCGTCCAGAGATGGAGCGCGCTCTGGATATTTTAGAATCGGCGATTCGCCACGTCGGCGGTTCCCGGGCCGTCCTCTGATCTGGACGTGCCGGGAGAGGGGGCGCGCTCAGAAAGGGTCGTGGTTTTCCGCGAGCGCCGAATCAGCTTGCCGTGTGCTCGAACTCGTGCGAAATACTTGGCCGACGGTTTGTATTGGATCAAATTCGCGCACGGTGTTTTTTGCCAATCTGAATTGGACTTTGCGTGACGCTATTTCATGCAGGCAGTATGAGATTGTAAAAATCAGAAAGAATAGTCCGATTCAAGTCGTTATTAAGAACTGGCGGGAAGGGTGGCTGAGTGGTTAAAGGCATCTGACTCGAAATCAGAAGTAGGGGTAACCCTACCGGAGGTTCGAATCCTCTCCCTTCCGCCAATTTTATTTTGATCAAGCCGTCCGGTTTGATTGCTTGGGGATCCGCGTTGGGCTACAGCAGATTATTAGGGAGTTGTCACACCCTGGCCGCTGCTATCGTCTTGGGACATGCTGTAAACGTCATACCATCTTTTCCTCGAGACGAATGAGGCGTGTCCATCGGCGAAAACCACATTCGCGCCGTCTAAGCCGTGGCCGTCGAATGGATTTGGAGCATTTTCTTTGTAGGGAGCGTGGGGTGAGAGTCGATCCATAATGGTGAACACCGTGGAGGGACTTGATTTTTGGCCGCTGGCCTTTGGATTCGGCGTCGAAGCATTGATGTGACTTTGGACCGTTTGTAGCGTTTTCCGAGGGAACGATCCGAGGTTATAGGTGTGCCAAAAACCAAAAACTTCGTAGCTATGACCGTTCGTTGCGTTCTTATTGACGGCCTTATCGGTAAGCTCGTTCAAAAGCACGAGCTGTTGCCCGTTGTAATTTTGCACCGTTTTAACATTTGCATTGACGTTATTTTTCGTCGAAGGGCAGACAAAAGTTTTCAAGGTTGGGATATAGACAGGGGAATCTCCCACTCCATGAAGCCAGTTCATGTCATCGTCGGACAGTTCTGCTCCGGTCCCGGTTGCGCTGACCGTGGTCCCGCTGAGTAGAGTCCCGGTTAAACTCCCGCGAGGTCCGATGAAAACCGAATTTCCCTGCGAATGATCGTCTGCGAACATCTGCTGCCCCGTTCCCATCTGCCTGCAATTGTTCAAACAAGAGATTTTGTGCGCCTTATCCTTGGCTTTTGAAAGGGCGGGCAAGAGTAAGCCAGCTAGAATCGCAATAATAGCGATGACAACCAGAAGCTCAATGAGAGTGAACGCGTTTCGGCAGATCCGATGCATAATTAACTTTTGTAAAACTTCCTCGGCCACAGTTTGAAAGTCAAGAGAAGGGTCACTTATCCGACTGTTTTCACCTGACCTAATGATAACCAATCTTGCTATGTTACTACACATAAGAAGACGATAAAAATTCTTGATTTACCCACCCTGCCGTGAAACAACTTGTAATAATTATTTCAATCAAGCCAACCATCACAGACTCAACTCGTATGAAGACATTATTCACACTCATCGCATTCCTGACCTTCGCTTTGTCTGCAACAGCGGCAGTCGTCCTACCAGCCACGGAATCGTTCTCGCCCGGTGCTACCACCTACGTCGTGGGAGCCTCGTTGAACAGTCAATCAAACCTCAATACTTCCGCCTGGTGGTTTGCCGGCTCTGGTTCAGGTGCTCCAGCCAATCCGATCGCCATCACTAACCTCAATTTAAGTTATAACGGTCTGGCTCAATCCTTATCGAACTCCATTCGTTTTGGTGCGCAATCCGCGACGGATGCCGCCAATTCCGCCAAGTGGAATCTCTATGGCAATAGCGTGACCACGGGCAGCATTTATTATTCATTGCTGTTGCGAGTGGAAGACATCGGCAGTTTGGACACAACCGGTGGTTACTGCGTCACGTTCAACAACGCCGCCATCACCGCCTCGACGGCGACCATTCCGAGCGTTCTTGCGTCCCTAGTTTACTTAAAGAACAATGGCTCAGGCCAATACCTGATAGGGATCGGCAAGCGACCCACAGGGGCACCGGGGTATGACACCGTGGCGCGGTCAGTCGGGGATACCGTGTTCGTCGTCTGCAAATACACTTATGGTGCAGCCAGTCAGCTTTGGATCAACCCGGATCCGAGCTCCTTAGGAGGCGCGGGTGAGGCAAGTGGAGCAATAAGTTCCACCGATGCCGGAGCCGATATGACCGCAATTCAGACCGTCGTGCTTTTCCAACGAGGCAATAACACCGTCACAACCCAGCCCCGGACCATGGTTGCTGATGAAATTCGAGCAGGCAGGACCTGGGCGGATGTAACCCCCCGGTTCGTCTCGCAGCCCACCAGCCGGACCAATGACGCTGGAACCATCGCGACCTTTTCGACGACACCTATCGTGGATACGACTGGTCTGGTTTATCAATGGAAGAAGGACGGCCTGAACATCGCTAACGGGGTGCAACCTTCAGGTGTCGTTGCTGCTGGTGCAACTACAGCTACCCTGACTTTGACGGGCGTGGTAAAGGGGGATGAGGGAAGCTATACCGTGGCGGCCACCAACACCGTGAATCAAGGCATCAGTCTGGCGGCCACGTTGACGGTCATTGACCCTGTCATATCAACCCAGCCGACCGCGAGCCAGGGAGTGTTACCCGGCGCTACGGTAAACCTCAGCGTCGTCGCCGCCGGCACGCCGGTTCTTACCTATCGATGGAAGAAGGGCGGAGTGGATTTGAACAACGGCGGAAACATATCGGGGGCAACAACCGCCAACCTGACCTTATCACCAGTGTCCACTGGTGATGCAGGAACTTATACCTGCGCGGTAACCAACGGTTTGGGAAGCGGCCTCATCAGTTCCAACGCGGTTCTCACAGTGGTTGATCCATCAATTACATCCCCTCCGGCCAGCCGTACCAACAACTACGGAACAGCCGCCACGTTCACGGTTGGTGTGGCAGGCACGGCTCCGTTCAGCTACCGCTGGTTGAAGAACGGCGTCGGCCTCTCCGACGGCGGAAATATTTCAGGTGCGTTGAGCAGTAATTTAACCGTCAACCCGGTCAGTTACCTGGATGCCGCGAGCTACTCGGTTATTGTCACCAACGGAATTGGCAATAGTGTTACGAGTTCCGTTGCGTTGCTGACCGTGAACGATCCCTACATCGTCACCCAGCCATCCAGTCGGACAAATGCAACTGGAACCACCGCCACTTTTACCGTGGCAGCCAATGGCTCACCTACACTGACCTACCTATGGCAGAAAGGTGTTTCCGCACTCGTGAATGGCGGGGATGTTTCCGGGGCTGATACCGCCACATTGACGCTGGCCAATGTCGCCACCGCAACAGCGGGTAGTTACAGCGTGGTCGTTTCGAATCCGGCGGGATCCAATGTGACGAGCGCTGCGGCGGCTTTGACGGTTGCCTCACCGCCCACCATTACCTTTCCCCCCGCTTCCCGCACGGTGGCAGCAGGTGTGAAAGTGGCTTTTGGCGTCACTGCCACAGGCTTTGCGCCTCTGAGCTATCAATGGAAGTCCAACAGTGTGGACATCGCTGGAGCAACCTTATCAACTTACACGATTGCCAGCGCGCAAGTGTCCGATGCGGGCACTTATACCGTGGTTGTCACCAATCTGGCCGGCAGCGCCAATGCCAGCGCTACGCTGGCGGTGATCACTGGGAACGTGCGTCTTTATCCAACCAACCTCGTCGTCCTCCGGCAGGGAGATGGGGCGGCAACGCTCACGGTCAACGGCAACAGCGTTTTCCTGGATCAATATACAACTTCGGGTGCCTACGTTAATACAGTGACGATCCCGGATAGCGGTTCTTCAGCGCTGGTGCAGAACGTCACTTCGTCGGACGCAACGTTTGACGCCTTGACTCGCTCACCCGACGGTTGGTTCCTGGCTGTTGCCGGCTATGCGACCAACCTAAATTTCGGCGCCTCGCTAAACGCTGCGGCCTCCACCGTCGTGCCTCGTGCCGGCGGCACGATCAATGGATTGGGCGGATTCATTCGTAATGTCACGACCACCACGAAGTTTTCCGCGTCGGTCATACGCAGCTTTGTGACGGACGGGACGAATAATTTCTGGGGCGGCGCGGGCAACAGCGGAACTCCCTACTTTGGCTTTGGATCACCCGAGGACGATGTTCAGACAACAATCGATAATACCCGTGTGATGAATATTTTTAATGGCGATCTCTATTTCGTCTTCGCCAATGCCACTCCCGGGCTTTATCAGTTCAGCGGATTACCCATGACCGCTGCCGCCCCCGTCCGTATCATCACACGTGCTGCGTCGGATGTCTTGATTGGAAGCCCTCCGGTTGGAAGCCTGAACGGAATTCAAGACTTCGCCGTCTGCCCAACCTGTCCGTCCGATGGAGGCGTTATCTACATCGCCGATGACCGGACGATTTCTGCGACCGCTGGTGGGATTGAAAAGTGGATATTCGACGGTTCGCTTGGAGCTTATGTATTTACCAACCGCCTGAACACGGGTCTCACCCGAGGGCTAAGGTCACTTGCGGTCAATTGGAGTGGCGCCAATCCGGTGATCTACGCCATAACCACCGGTGCATCCAACACCAACAGCTTGGTCAAAGTAACCGACACGGGAGCTAGTTCGCCGTTCTCGACCCTTTCCGTTTCAAGTCCGAACCAGTTGTTTCGCGGGGTTAAGTTCGGCCCTAACTCTCCTTCGTTCAGTTTGGCGATCAGCAACAGCAGCCCTACGCAGGTGATCCTGGACTTCTCGGGTGTTCCAGGAAACCAGTATGTGCTTCAGCGGTCGTGCGTAAGTCTGACCAACTGGCAGGATGTGGTTACCAACACGGCACCGGCGGGCACCGGGAAGATTCAATATGTGGTCACACCGGACAGCCTCTGCAACCCGGCCTTTTATCGGACGCGCCAGGAGTAGCGATAGCCGGGTAATCTGAGCATGAAGTATCAGAAGTGGTGTAGCCCGAGGGGTTCAACCTGATTGAACCCCTGACTTCACTGCTAATTCCCGATAACGGTAATCATGTCCATCGTGATGCTCATTCCTGGAAATCCGACCGAATGAGTTAGTGCTTTTGAAGCTGCGGGGGGACGTTGCGGATTGTAGAATTTTGGCCGCAGCTCATTAAGCTTACTGCCCGCCTCGGCATCGGAAACATAATAGGTCGCCTTGGCCAGCGAATCAAAATTGCTGCCGGCTTCCTGGACGGCGCGCTTCAGCGATTCAAAAATTTCCAAAACCTGTTGCTCCGCGTTTCCCGGTGTCGTTCCGTAGAGTCCCGAGATGTAAACCAGCCTTCCGTAATTCACGCGCGCCACTTTGCTGTAAACGTTCGACGGTTGAAATCCCGGCGGGGTGAAGTAGCTGATCGATTCACCCGCACCGCGATTTTCGGGAGCGGCGGCAATCATTTCTATCTCAATAGGAAGTTTTGGGCTGATCCAATCGACGAAGACCAGCGGTGGAACCGTCTCTCCGGTGAAGAATTCGGCAATTTGTTTCCGCGCAACTGAGGCGTCCGCCATCGGATCGATAAACGCTTTGATTTGCACCACGTCACTTTTCCCTAAACCGAGAAAAGTCAAAGTGTCGCTCAAACTTTGCATCGTCTGCGTGGTGGCATCGGCCAGTTCGCCCGGCTTCGCTTGCCCAGAAATGTAAACCACGCCGCCCTTTGGCAAAATACTCACCTGCGCTCCG
The DNA here is from genome assembly GCA_043775015.1 of Verrucomicrobiota bacterium. GTDB lineage: Bacteria > Verrucomicrobiota > Verrucomicrobiia > Limisphaerales > CANJXF01 > CANJXF01. The sequence goes on along the minus strand of JAYVSV010000033.1, from coordinate 27,431 downwards.
GAAACTTGTTTACTCAATCCGGCGACCTGAATTCGTTTCGCTTTCGTTTCAGTGAAGTTTTTTGAGGGCGCAATGGCATCCATCGCGACCAGTGCATTCGTGTTTTGCAAAGCGCCGATTGCAAAACTCACGGCGGGTTTTCGTTTTGCATTCCATTTCTTCGCGAGCGCCATTTGTAGGTTTGAAACAATCTGTTCGTTGGCTGCATAAACGTTAATTTTAACTGCGGTTTCGAGATTTGCGCCTGCGGCCTTGAGTGCTTGATCAATGTTTTTTAATGTCTGCGCAATTTGTTTTTCGACATTCCCTTTGCCGACGAGTTCGCCTTTTTGGTTGAGCGGCAGCAATTGTGCGGTGTGCGCCAACGCCACTCGGTCCGCGACGACTGCGGATGCGACTCCACGAACGGGCACGGGGGACTCCGCTCTCACCTCCAATGAGATTTCTGAAATCACCGCAGTAAGAACCCAGGCAACGAAGAAATTTTTCATGAACAAGTTGTGGCGCATAAATTTTATTTGGTCGAGCGAGTAACGCGTGGCGGTGACAGATGTAAGAGAAACTGCGTGCGCCAGCAATTCGGTTCTGCGTTAATTGAAATGCGTGAGTATGACTCGGAACATTCAAAACATCGCTCTCATTGGGTTTATGGGAACGGGCAAATCGTCCGTTGGCAGGCTGGTGGCGGATCAGTTCCAGTTCAAATTTCTCGACACGGACGAACTGATTGAACAGCAGGCCGGAAAAAGTATCGCGCAAATTTTTGAGCAGGACGGCGAGGCCGTATTTCGAAAACTAGAGCAGGAAATTCTGCGGGAAATCAGCGCGTTGAAACAGGTGGTGATTTCCACCGGAGGCGGTTTGGGCGCCAACGAAGCCAACCTGGCCAGTTTGAAGAACCACGCGCTGGTCGTTTGCCTCTGGGCTCCCCCGCAAATCGTCTGGCAGCGAGTGCAAAATCAAAGCCATCGCCCGCTCTTGAAAACGTCTGATCCGCAGGCGAAAATCCGGGAGTTACTCGCTCAGCGTGAACCGATTTATCGCCAAGCCGACATTTTGGTGAACACCGAGGTGCGTTCGGTCAAAGAGGTCGCGCAACACGTGGGGCACGAGTTCTATCTGGCCACTCGACAGCGGTGAAAAATGCCATTCAGGACAAAGCGCGCGAACTGGGTTTTAACGCCTGCCGCTTCACCACAGCTCAAGCGCCCGATCACGCGAGCCGCTTCCAAAGCTGGATCGAGGCACAGCACCACGGCGAAATGGGCTATTTGCAACGTAATGCCCACAAGCGGGTGAATCCGCAACTCGTTTTGTCCGAAGCCAAAACGATTATCAGCCTCGCGGTAAGTTATGGCGAACCTGCTACAGAGATTTCAAAAACCTGCGTCCCGCAGACGCGGGACAAACCGCTTTCCGGAACGATTGCTCGATACGCACGCTTCTCCGATTACCATGATGTCATCGGCGACCAACTTAAGGTGCTGGTTGAGTTCGTTCAGCAACTAGCCCCGCGTTCCCGTTCCCTTTGGTATGTCGATACCGGCCCGCTACTCGAACGCGACCTCGCCCAGAGGGCTGGGCTTGGCTTCATCGGCAAACACACGAACCTGATCAGCCGTGCTTTAGGTAATTGGTTTTTTCTCTCGGAAATCATTACCACAATCGAGCTGGAACCCGATTTGCCGGAAAAAAATCGCTGCGGTTCCTGCGTCCGCTGCATCGACGCGTGTCCAACGAGAGCGATCACCGCCCCGTTTCAACTCGACGCCCGCCGCTGCATTTCATACCTGACCATCGAGCTAAAAGGCTCCATTCCAATCGAATTTCGCTCCGCCATTGGTAACCGAATCTACGGTTGCGACGATTGCCTCGACGCATGTCCGTGGAACCGGTTTGCCCAAGCCGCGACGATGATGAAGCCCTTTGGCCGGGCAGAATTGGCGGAATCCGATCTGATATTGTTGCTTGAATTGGATGAAGCTCAATTCCGCGCTAAGTTCTCGAAAACGCCCATTTTGCGAACCAAGCGACGTGGTTTGTTGCGCAACGTTTGTGTCGCATTGGGAAATGTGGGAGGCGTTGAAGCTTTACCCGCTTTGGAACGCGCTTCGACCGACCTCGAGCCGCTCATCGCGGAGCATTCGAAATGGGCCATTCAGGAAATCCAAAGCCGATTGGCCGCTGGGTCCATCCTCAGTTTGGCCGAAAATTGATTCTGCGCTTGCCAAGATTTAGAAGAATGGCACTTTATGCGCCCTGCAAGTTTGTGCGCGGTTAGCTCAGTGGTAGAGCATTACCTTGACACGGTAGGGGTCACAGGTTCGAACCCTGTATCGCGCACCATTTCGCCGAAATTTCCTTTATCTGCCTGTGAATAACTATTGTCAAATTTTGCAACTTTTTCATTGCCCTCGGTGAACAATATTGATACAAAAATTAAAGCCAAGAAAACTGATAGCAGGGAAAAGGAATACTTAGGTATGAATTTAAGAGGTAAATTTGAAAAAGTGAAAGCAAAAGGGATCGTCTCTTTGATGATTGTTTCCATGCTTTCAGTCACTTCATGGGTTCACGCCACGTCAGCTACTTGGGACGGACAAGCTGGAAATGGTTCCAATTTGGAAGATTGGGCCAAGAAACAAAATTGGGGAAATGTAACTCCTGTTCCTGGGGTGGCTGATATCGCTACTTTTGGAAATGTGGCTGCTGGTGCATCCGTAACCCCTCTTATTCTTTCGGCTACCTCCATTTCAAATATCGTATTTACTGCCACAACCAATAATTATACTTTCGGCGGAACCGCAGTGCTCACGGTCGGTGGCAGCATTGTCAATAACGGAACCACTCTACAGACGATCAACACCTCATTGGCTTTAGCCCGTGCTCAAACTTGGACCGCAAATACGGGAAATTTGGCCTTCGGTGGCCCCATTAATAATAGTGGGTTTGCCCTGACCATTGGGGGTGCTACAAACACCTCGGTTTCTGGAGTTGTGAGTGGAGCAGGTGCCTTGAATAAAACCGGAAACGGGACGTTGACGATCACATCTGCGAACACCTATTCAGGAGTAACTACGGTCAGTGCTGGTAGAGTTTTGGTCAACAACACCACTGGAAGCGGTACAGGAACAAATACCGTCACGGTCAATGGCGGCACTTTTGGCGGGAAAGGCACCATCACTGGTGGCCTCACGTTGAACTCTGGAAGTCGTATTTCTGCCGGCGACAGTGCCGGAGCAAGTCGAGTGGGAACATTTACCTCTGGAAACCAAACGTGGAACGGCGGAGCCGGTATGGATTGGGAAATCAAGGATGTGTCCAGCGGAGCAGGCACTGGTTGGGATTTATTGAGTTTGAATGGAACGCTCGCTATTAATGCGACCTCGGGAAATAAATTTACCATATATATTTCCTCGCTGACTTTGGCGAACACGGCTGGAAATGTTAATAATTTTAATAACTCAGTTGGATACACTTGGACCATCGCCTCAACGACGGGTGGAATAACCGGATTTGATGCGAACGCGTTCGATCTTAATATTTCAGGTTTTAGCAATCCGTTGAACGGCGGCTCTCAATTTTTCATTTCGCTGGTCGATGGCGGGAATGGTTTGGCGATTACTTATGTTCCCGAGCCATCGACGATTGCACTTGGTTTGATTGGGGCAGGCATTATTGCAGGACGTTGCCTACGCCGTTCCAACAAGAAATAGTTTGCGGTCATCCTCTCGGCTTTCAAGCCCGATTAGATTTGGATATTGTTTTGTTCGGTCATCTCTTTTTTAAGCGGATTATCAGCGTCTTTTCCCAACTAAGTTGACGGTTTCAAATCCCATCTCCAAAGTTGATTTTGCATGGCACACATTCATGAAAAAATTGATTTTACGGTTGCGATTTTCGTGGTTCACGATGGAAAAATTTTAGTCATTCACCACCGCAAGCTCAATAAGTGGCTGCCCCTCGGTGGGCATATCGAGTTGGACGAAGATCCGGAAATCGCCGCGTTGCGCGAAGCGAAAGAGGAGAGTGGTCTTGATGTTGAATTAATCGGTGAACGCCCTCCGACAACCGAAGCGGGGACTCGTGCGCTGATTGCCCCGCGGTTTCTCGACATCCACCGAATCAGCGAAACCCACGAACATATCGGGATGATCTATTGGGCGCGCCCGAAAACTGTTGAAGTTCAATGCGCAGAGGCGGAGCATCACGCCATCCGCTGGTGTTCGAAGGACGAATTGCCAAGTCTCGACCCGCCCATGTCCAGCGCCGTGCAATGGTATTGTTGCAAAGCGATCGACGAAATTTCCAGAGTGGCGGATTCGGTTCAGCCTGGCTAAATGGCATGGCGATTTCTTTTCGACAATTCAAACTCGCCGTTTTTACGCTTGAGGGATTAAACGCTTTCGCCACGGGACTTTATTTCAATTGGCTTTTCTTTTTTACGGAGCGCCAGCTTCATTTTGGGGTTTCTGAAAATCTCAAGTTGGTTGCGTTGCACGGATTGGTTTATGCAGGTTCGTCGTGGCTCGGCGGCTGGTTCGCGCATCGGGTTGGAAATTACAGGGCTTTGAAACTTGGTTTCAGCATCATGTTGGCGGCCCTTGGCGCGGGGTTTTTCCTGAATTCTTCCGCTGCTCAAATCGTTGTCTTGCTCGCCTGGACATTTGGCGTTTGTTTCACCTGGCCGACGTTGCAATCTCTCATCAGCGAAGGAGAATCCAGCTCACGCATGCCGCGGATGGCGGGCATTTACAACATCGTTTGGTCGGGAGTCAGCGCGGTTTCCTTTTTTATCGGCGGCGCACTTTTTGAAAAGCTTGGAGTTGCGTCGATGTTCTGGGTTCCCGTTTTAATTCACCTCGGCCAATTGGGGATGGTTTTCTGGATGGAGCGAACGAAAGTAAACGTCGCGCACGATCCCGCGCGCCAGATCTTGCCGCAACCGGTTTTGCCGGTTGGCCAAAATAATAGCGTCGCACGAAAAACATTTCTACGTTTCGCGTTGCTGACCAATCCGTTTGCGTATGTGGCGATCAACACCGCCATTCCCATGATTCCGGAAGTGGCAAACCGATTCCACTTGTCGCCGATGTGGGCGGGATTTTTCTGTTCGCTCTGGTTTTTTGCGCGGATGGGCGCGTTCATATTATTTTGGCTTTGGCCCGGATGGCACTATCGATTTGGCATTCTGCTCCGCGCAAAAATTCTACTCGTAGCGAGTTTCCTTGGCGTATTATTGGCTCCACAGCTTTGGGTAATGCTGCTGGCGCAAGTTATTTTTGGCATGTCGGTCGGGTTGATCTATTACTCGTCACTCTATTATTCAATGGAGGGCGGCTCGTCCCGCAAGAGCGGGAGGCATGGCGGTTTGCACGAAGCGATGATCGGACTGGGAACATTTCTGGGTGCGCTCGTGGGAGCCAGCGCAAAACAATTCTATCCTGCCGTCGCCGGAATCAGCATTTGGTCGGTGGCGGGGCTGTTGTTAATTGGCCTTTGCGGATTGATTTGGTTGCGTTACCGAAAAGAAACCAGTTAAAAGTGGTCACGCGCAACACAGGACGCAGCGATTCACTTTACAAAAATATGACAACACTGGCAGGAAAAATTGGAATAGTCTTTGGAGTGGCCAACAAACGCTCGATCGCGTGGGCCATCGCGCAAGCCTGGCACAAAGCCGGAGCAAAGCTCGCGTTCACCTACCAGGGCGAACGGCTCAAAGAAAATGTGGAAGAACTCGCCGGGGCGTTCGGGCCGGACACATTGCTGATGCCCTGCGATGTGACCAAAGATGAGGACATCGCGAAAGTTTTCAGCGAAGTGACGCAGAAATTTGGAAAATTACATTTGCTTCTCCACTCGGTTGCTTTTGCGCCGAAAGATGCCCTCGAAGGCGAGTTTGTAAATACCAGCCGCGAGGCGTTTCGAATTTCGCATGATGTCAGCTCCTATTCGTTGATTGCGCTCTCCCGGGCTGCAGCAGCGCTGATGACGGAAGGCGGCAGTATCGTGGCCATGTCCTATTATGGCGCGGAAAAAGTAGTTCCACATTACAACGTGATGGGTGTGGCCAAAGCGTCCCTTGAATGCAGCACGCGGTATCTGGCTTACGATTTGGGGCCAAAGAAAATTCGAGTCAACTGCATTAGCGCAGGGCCGGTGAATACGCTGGCGGCGCGCGGGATTTCCGGTTTCACTGAAATGCTCAAACACTACGAGGCACACTCTCCGCTCAAGCGAAATGTGCTTCCGGAAGAACTCGGCGCGACGGGGACCTTTTTGGCGAGCGACGGTGCCGCCGCCATCACCGGCCAGGTGCTCTACGTCGATTGTGGCTACCAAATCATGGGCATGTGAATTTTTTAAACGGCATAAAATCAGAAACGGCCCCGGAAAACAGGAGAGAAAAACCAAAAACCGTGGCCATGCAACCCGGAGCCAAAGCCTCCCAGAGCATCGTATGTAAAACGAGCCGGGGAAGAGAACTGCACACCACGCTGCTGAGACTATCGCGGCGGCAAGTGGTGTTGGAAATCTACGATCCGCACCTGGTCTTGCAGATGTCCGAGGTCATGAGACTGGAAATAGGAACAGGCACACGAAGAGCGTATGCAGGGCGGGGAGTGATCCGCAACCTGGTGAACACCGGCGCGACGATGATCTGCGAAGTGACATTGGATGACCCGTGGCAGGAAGAAGATTTGCAGAGACAAAGTTTGGTGGCCGATCCCGTAAACGCGGGACAGGGATTCGGCGGCTTTCTGACAAAGTGGCAAAAGGTTTTTAAAATTGATCCTGAATATAAAATCCTGATCGCGGACCTGCAAAGTTTTCTCATGGAAATGCGAATGTGGTTGGAAGACATCGAACTGGAGATCGGAGCAGCCCCACTAGAACAACGAGAGGCGCAAGAAGAGAAAGTCGTCACGGAACTGGCCGGGCCGGTGCTACAGGTGATCGACCGGTTTTTCGATAAATTCGAAACCATTGCAGAAAAGCTGGAAGAAGAACTGCGCGGAGTCCACCACGCCTATATGAGGAGGCAACTGCACTCGTTGGTCCTCTGCTCCCCCTTTGCCTACCGCACATTTCAAAAGCCGCTGGGCTATGCGGGCGATTATGAAATGGTGAACATGATGATGCGGAAAACCGAAGGGAACACGCTCTTCGCAAAAATAGTGAACCACTGGTTTCTGAAACAGCCACCGGCCGAGGCGCACCGGAACCGGGTGATATTTTTGGCCGACAAATTGATGGAGGAAACTCTGCGTGCGACGCGGGAAAAGCGGCCCATGCTGGCCTACAACCTCGGATGCGGCCCAGCGTGGGAGGTGCAAAAATTTCTCAACGAAAAAGAAATCAGCAACCGAGCCCAATTCACCCTGGTAGATTTCAATGAAGAAACACTCCAGCACACGCGCGAAACATTGGAGGAAATCAAACACAAAACAGGCCGCAGAACCAAGGTGGAATACCAGAGGAAATCCGTTCAACAAATAATAAAAGAAGGCGGGAAGGGCGGTTCGACGAGTCGGGAGCCCCGCTATGACATGGTCTATTGCGCAGGACTATTCGATTACCTCACCGACGCAGTGTGCCAGCGATTGATGAATAATTTTTATGAGATGATCCGGCCGGGAGGTCTATTGCTGGTGACGAATGTGGACCGGAGCAACCCACTGAGAAACGGGATGGAACATTTGTTGGACTGGCATTTGAACTATCGCACGTCGCGCGAGGCGCGCACCCTGAAGCCCGACAAAGCAACGGCAGACGAATGCACCGTCAAATCCGACAACACCGGAGTAAACATATTCATTGAAGTTAGAAAGCCAAACGACCACAAGTGACGAAACGCTGAATTCGAAAGAATTCAAGGAAGCGTATCGCATCCACGAACGGCTGGACCGGATTGACACCGGCAAAGTCGCATCAGGGCTGGTCATCTTCCTCATGCCAGCGGGCGTCACGCTCGATTTTTTTTCCGACCGGGAAAACTTGCCGCAGTTTTTGGTGCTACGACTGGCTTGTTCAGTATTGGTCGGAATCATTTGGTTGCTCTACCGGACGGAAATAGGACTAAGACATTATCGTTGGCTAGGGCCGCCGATCGCGTTGTTGCCGGCCTTCTTCATCGCGTGGATGATCTACCTCAAAGACGGCGCGTCGTCGCCCTACTACGCAGGGCTGAATTTGATTTTATTAGCCATCAGCGTGGTGGTCCACTGGAGCGTATGGGAGTCACTGTTTTGCGTTACAGCGGTATTATTGATGTATCAGGCTGCCTGCTTCTGGCAGGGTGATCCTTTGGGAATATTCGACCGGTTTTTTAACAACAACTATTTCCTGATCCTCACCGGAATCATCATTACAACTGGAAATTATTTTTACAATCGCCTCCATTTTCGCGAGTTCGTCCTGCGTTTTGAATTGGAGAAGAACCGTAAAAAGCTGGCGGAGACCAACGACAAACTCGTCGAGTTGGGGCAAGTCAAAGATCGCTTCTTTGCCAACATCAGTCACGAACTGCGCACCCCCTTGACGCTGCTGCTCTCGCCGTTGGAAGCGATGCTCAATGGCCCGGGCCGAAAATTCGACGAAGAAACAAAAACACTATTGGGCATCATGCATGCGAATGGGATTAGATTGCTCAAGCTGATCAACGACCTGCTCGATCTGGTTCGGCTTGAATCCGGACGCATGGAAGTCAAACGGGAGCCGATGGAAATGAACGCCTTCATCCGCGGCATAGCCAGCGCAGCGCAACAGATGGCAGACAATAAAACCATCAGCCTTGAGATTTACGTGGAGCCAGATTTTGGCGCGGTACAGGTGGATCGGGACAAGCTGGAAAAAGTGGTATTGAACCTAGTCATCAACGCGCTTAAATTTACACCCAAGGGAGGGACGGTAAAAATCGAAGTGAAAAAAAAGGAGAAAGATTTCGTGCTGGCCGTCGCCGATACCGGGATAGGAATTGCGGCGAAGAATTTGTCCCATGTCTTCGATCGATTTTGGCAGGCGGATGGAACCTCCAAACGGAAATACCAAGGAGTAGGGATCGGGCTGTCATTGGTGAAAGAATTGACGGAGCTACACGGAGGCAAGGTATGGGTGGAAAGCGAGGAAGGCAAGGGAGCGCGGTTCACCGTGCAGATGCCCTACAATGCGGAAGTCGGAACGCCCCGCATGGGCGGGACGGAAATTTCCGAGTTCCCCGTTCCGCGTTCCGCATTCCACGAAGCGCCCACGCCCACGCCGCCGCAAGACATGGAGACGGAAGAGTGGGTGGCCAACCTGTATCGGCGGGCGGCATTATTCACGGTGGGAGCAGAGGAAGAATCGGCTCAGACCACGCGACAAAAGCCAGACGACAGCGCCGCACGAATCCTCATCGCGGATGACGAGCCGGACATGTTGCGGTTTTTGAAATCGCAGTTAAAAAATCAATTTCAAATCGTCGAGGCAGGGGATGGGCAGGAGGCATTTGAGGTTGCGTCGGAACAACTGCCGGAGTTGATCCTGCTTGACATGAACATGCCGGAAAAAGATGGGTTACAGGTCTGCCGGGAGTTGCGAGGCCAGACAGCCACTCGGAATATTCCGATCATCATCTTGACGGCGCGGGCGGATGAGGAGACCAAACTAGCAGCGCTCTCCGCAGGAGCGAATGACTTTCTGGCCAAACCGTTCTCGACGACGGAACTCCACGTTCGGATAAAAAACCTGCTGGCGACGCAGGTTTACCAGGAGAAATTGTCGGAGCAAAATAAAAAACTGGAACAGACGATCGAGCAGTTAAAGCAAACGGAATTGCAGTTGGTGCAAACGGAGAAAATGGCGGCGTTGGGCCGCATGAGCGCGGGGATAATTCACGAGATCAATAACCCGCTGAACTTCGCGACTACGGGGCTTTACACGTTGCGGAATAAAGGGAGTGGACTCGGGCCGGAACAGGCGGCGGAATTCGCGGAGGTGCTCCGGGACGTGGAGGAAGGGATCAATCGGGTGAAAAATATTGTGCTGGATCTGAGGAAATTTTCCCACACGGACACGGGTGGTGCGGAGGTAATAGAAGTGGAGCCGGTGATCGAATCGGCGTTGCGCTACCTGGGCAGCGAGTGGCGGGACAAGGTGAAGATCGAGATAAGGGTTCCGGAGGGGCAGACGGTTCGGGCGAACCCAAACCGGTTGATCCAAGTGGTGATCAATCTGTTGCAAAATGCGTTGGATGCGCTGAAGGAAAAGAGTTTCGGAGAAGGAGAGCAGCCGACGCTATTGATCACAGGAAAAATGGTGGGGGACAAGAGTCTGGTTGTATTCCGGGACAACGGGAACGGGATAGCTGAGGTGGATTTGGGCAGGATATTTGATCCGTTTTTCACGACGAAAGAGGTGGGGGAAGGGATGGGGTTGGGTTTGAGTATCTGCTACAAGATCGTGCGGGAGTATGGGGGGGAAATAAGAGTGGCGAGCGAGGTGGGGAAATACGCGGAATTTACTTTGGAAATTCCAGCGAGCCGTTAGGGTCAGTAAAGAAAATAGAAGCGTATGGCGAAGCCGATTGATTACAAGAAACATGCGATCCTCTACGTGGATGACGAGGAGATGTCGTTGAAATATTTTGTGCGAGCGTTTGAAGGGCAATTTCGGATCCACACGGCGACGAACGCGCGGGATGGGTTGAAGCTGCTGCAAGAAAACAAGGAGGACATCGGGCTGTTGATGACGGACCAGAGGATGCCTGGGGAAAGGGGTGTCTGGCTGCTGGAACAAGCGAGGGAGCTAAAGCCGGGCATGATCCGGATATTGGCGACGGCTTACACGGATTTGGAGTCGGCGATTGCAGCGGTGAACCGGGGTGCGATTTACAATTACGTGACGAAACCGTGGGACCCGGCGCACTTGGAACAAACCTTGAAACGCGGGCTGGCGTTTTTTGAAGTGCAACAAGAGAGGGACCGGTTGTTGCGGGAAAAAATAGCGGTGTTGCGCAACATGATGACGGCCGAACACATCATGAGGCTGGGTTTATTGGCGGCCGGGATGAGCCATCATATTAACAATTCGCTCGTGGCGGTGAAAACATTTCTCGATCTGGCTCCTGCGAAAATGGAGGAGGAAAAAAGAGTTGAAACGTTGAAAGATCCCGAGTTCTGGAAGGAGTATCATCAAAGTGTCCAGAAGCAGATCGTGAAAATCAACGACATGCTCAAAGAGCTTTGGGCTGCTGCGGAAAAACCGACGTTTGAATTTAAAGAGACCGTTCGACTGCACGAAGTTCTGGCAGCGGTGCTCCAGCAATTGGAGGGAGGATTCGCGAAGAAACAAATTCGCGTGGAAAATAGTGTGGCGGATTCGCTGCCGCCGTTGCAGGTGGATGGGAAAAAGTTCCGGCGCTTGTTCGAATTGTTGCTGAAGGATGAAATCGCGAGTTTGCCAGCCGGGAGCACGGTTCGGCTTTCGGCTAGCCAACGGGAGGGGGAAATCCACGTTGAAGTCAGTGACAATGGCCCGGCGCTGCCGAAGGAAGCGTTGCCACTGGTGTTTGATCCATTTGTCTTGAGGGCGGACACGCCATTGGAATACGGCATAAATCTGATGGCTTGTTTCTTTATCGTCCAGCAACACGGCGGCAGCATCGGGGCTCGGAGCGAAGGCAAAGGAACGACGTTCGACCTGCGCTTGCCGTTGACCCCAAAGCAACCAGCGGTTTCGCAAGAAGAAGAAAATTTTTTGCAAACGGTCGTTTTCAATGATCAATTTTGGGAAAAATTCATCACTCCAGAGTAGGTTTTTCAGGATAAGCGCGTTGGATTGACAGTTGCTAATGTAATAATTGCAAAAGTGACCCGGAAAGACATTGCAGTTATGGGAAAGATGGACATGATGTTAAAAAGTTCCTCAAAAGAGGAAAATACGGTTCTGTTTTAAACGCGCCCAAATGAAAACATTGCTGGTTCTGGCTCAACACCCTGGACTTGCGGAGTCCATTGGGCTTGCGCTTAAACCGGAGCAATACAAGGTCATCCACCGCCGCAACCTGGAAGACGCAGAGCCTTTACTCATCCACGGGTTGATCCACGCCAGCATCATCGATGCAGACTTGACCGACGTGCAAGGGATTTGGGTGATCGAAAAACTGAAGCGAAACCTGTCCAGCAGCCCGATCTTGCTCTACGCCGAGTCGAAAAATTGGGAGTGGGAAGAGGAAGCCTACCTGCACGGAGTGGCGCATATTTTAACGAAACCAGTCCGCCCCCGGCTGTTGCAAACGATCTTGGAACGACTTTGGACACCAGCAACATTACGGGTGGAAACAAAGGTGTCGCCGACCGCCGCAGGTCAAAAAAGTGAGCCGGGACAACCGCTCTCGGAAACGGGACTAAAAGCATTGCAAGCGTTGGAAGTGCTGCGGGAATTCTCGGCGATATTGACGCACTCACTTTGCGCCGAGGCGATGTTGAAACAGTTTCTGCTGTTTTTGCGGGAGGTGATCGGGGTGAACCGGGCGGCCATATTTTTAACTACTCCAAAAGAAGGGACCGTGCGCGGCTTGAAAACGGCGTGCGCGATCGGGTTGTCATCAGGATTGTTGGAGCATTTTGAGATGAATTTTGAAAGAGGGATAGGCGGAGTGCTGTTTCGGAACGGGAAAGTACTGAGGCGGACGAGCGCGGAAGCTGTGGGGGATGCAGAAATACAAAGGGAATTCGAAACGCTTGGCGCGGAGGTGGCGGTGCCAGTTATGGACCGGGAAAAATTGGTGGGAGTGGCGACGTTTGACGGGAGAATCACCGGGGAGACGTTGAGCAATGAAGAATTAAAATTGATCTTCCAATTGCTCGAAGAACTGGGGCTGGCGGTGAAGAACATAACGTTGCACGACCAGCTTGCGGCGAATCACGAGATGTTGGCGGACATATTGCGAGAGCAGAGCAGCGGGTGTCTGGTGGTGAACCGGGACCTGACGATCGTGCACGAGAACAAGTTGGCGCGGAAATATTTCGGACGGAGAGGGGTGACGAAGCTGGAATTCAGCGATTTGCCCGAAACCCTCGGGAAGAAAATTTATCAGGTGCTAAAAACGGGGGCGGCGCTGGCTGCATTTCGTTATAGCCCGGAAGACGAGGGAGCAACAGGAGGAAGTTATTACGCGACGATAGTTCCGATCCAAAGGGACGAAGCGGCGTTACCCAATGCAGCATTGTTGATGGTGGAAGATCGGACGCAAAGTGAGCAGTTGCAGCAATTGGAAATAGAAGCGGCCAATTTGCGTCTGGTGAAAACGATGGCGGACCGTCTGGCGCACGAAATCGGAAACGCCATGGTTCCGATCTCGACGCACCAACAATTGCTGGCGGACAAATACAAGGACGCCGAATTTCGCGCCTCGCTGGATGTGGCCCTGGCGGATGGAGTGAAGCGAGTGGGGCGGCTGGTCAACCAGATGCGATTCCTGGCGAGAGACGGGGTTGCGCATCAGGAAACATTTCCACTGGCGCCGTTGATTGAGGAAGCATTTCTGGAAGCCAAAAAGCATCAGCCGGGAAAATCGTCGCAATTGAAATATGACAAGGGGAAGGAATCGATCGTGGTGGGAGGAGATCGCGCAGCGTTGAAGCACGCGTTAGCCGAGGTGATGTTGAATGCGCTGCAAGCCAATCCAGCGGATGCGCAAATTGGGGTGAAAACGAAAGCAACGGAGGAAACGAAAGGTGCGGAGAGTGTGGCGGGTGGTCCGGGGTCCCGCGATTGCGGGAACGTTTCAATTGAAGTGGAGGATAATGGAACCGGTTTTACGGCAGAGACGGCGCAAAAAGTTTCTGAACCATTTTTCACGACACGCAATGTGGGCTTGGGCTTGGGGCTGACGGTCACGCAGAAAATCATCGAGACGCACCACGGGAAATTGGAAATCGTGAACCCATCGGTCACTCATTCTGGCTTGGTGCGGATTATTTTGCCGGGGGAAATCAAAAAGAAATTTTAAATTTTCCGAATGGCGGTGGCTGTTTGCGAAAAAATTTAACTGCAGAGACGCCGAGATGCAGAGAATTTTTTTGGCTTTGCCTCTCTGCACCTCTGCGTTGAGTTTCAACTGTAGGGTACCTGCGGTCATTTCCTGAGGTTCAAAATTCAAAATTCAAAATTAGGAATTGGGAATTGGGAATTGGGAATTGGGAATTGAAAATTGGTTTGCTCAGTCTATCTTTTTCCCCATGCTGACTCAGTTCATGGAAAAATATGATTCAGACCGTGAGCCGCGCAAATATACGTTGCTCGTGGTCGATGACGAAGAGGGTCCGCGTCAGTCACTGAACGTCCTTTTCAAAGGCGAGTATTCCATGCTGCTTGCGGAAACCGGAGTCCAGGCGATCGAATTGGCGCAGGCCAATCGGGTGGACGTCGTGATTTCGGATATTCGCATGGCCGGCATGACGGGCATCGAACTGCTGGGGAAGTTAAAGACGATTGACCCCGGGATCGAAGTCATCATGTTGACGGCTTACGAGACGAGCGAAACGGCGCGGCAGGCTTTGCGTTACGGCGCCTGCGATTATCTCGATAAACCATTTGATATCAAAGTGGTCACCGGGGCCGTGAAGAAGGCGATCGAGCGGCGGGCGTTGTCCGACGAAATGCATCTCAACAACGTCAAATTGCTCGAGTTGCAAACGCAATTGCAGAGCAAGGAGTTGCAGGAAGAGGTTACCAAATCGCGCGGAGAAATTTACGCCAGTATCATCCACGACATCAACGGGCCGTTGACGATTATTTCCGGGTTCATTCAACTCATCAACGTGCGCATCGCCGATGCCAATCGCGTTGAGGGTGAAGATTTGGAAATGGTGAAGGATCGTCTCAAACGGATGACGCGCCAGGTGACGAACTGCATCGAGATTTCCCAACGTTATTTAAGTTTCATGCGGCAGCGCTCCATGGAATTTTGCGAAGTGCGCGTGAACCAGGTTTTGACGGATCTCGAAGAATTGTTGCGCGCGCAGCCCAGTTCCAGCGGGCATGAATTGATGGTCAAAACTTTGCCCAAAGATGTCACCTTGCAGATCAACGGAACCGATTTGATCCAAATTTTACTCAACCTGGCCATCAACGGATTTCAATGTTCCGAGACACCGCATCGCGTGAAGGTTTGGGGAGACATTTTTCCCGACGGTTCAACCATGGCTTCCATCGCCGAATCGAGTTCGACGGATGTCGTGCTCAATCGCGACGGCTTCAAACCTTCCGGCTCCGTTCTGTTGCTGGCGGTGCAAGACACCGGGCCGGGAATTCCACCGGAAATCATTTCAAAAATTTTCGAACCCTATTTTTCCACCAAATCGCCCGGCCAGGGAACCGGTCTTGGTCTATCCATCGTGCACCGCTTGCTCAAGGAAGCGAATGGCCTGTTGCACTTGCATTCAGCGGCGGGCGAAGGAACCACCTTCCATCTCTACTTCCCGGCTCGAACAATCCACGAGTAATCGTTTCGCTGTCACCGTTGGGCGCAGAAAAATTCTCCCAACCTCGCAGGACTTGGAAATAAATCCGAAGTGCAAAATTTTACTGAGCAAATATGGATTTTTAAATTCGTGTTCATTAGTGAAATTCGCATCTATTTTTTCTGCCGATGTCTGCTCAAAACGCCACCCAATTGACCTATCGTTATGAACGGTGGCGGGCGTTAAGCTCAGGAATTCTCGAAACCGCCAGCACCACTTTTCTGCTCCTGATCGCGGTGCGCTGGTTCCATGCTGATTCATTTTCCAAAGCCGTGATTGCTGGCGGAGGCGCATTTGGCCTCGTGATTTCGCCCTGGATTGTTTCGGCGGTGGCGAATCTCGGCTGGCCAACTTCAAAAGCGGCTTCTCGACTGGCCGCAATCGGTGCCGGAAGTTTTCTCGTGGCCGCGCTGTTTCCTTTCTTGCCGGTTTACGTGATCGCCTGCGTTTGCGGCATGTCCACTTCGTCAGCGATCATCCCGCTCCTCACGCAAATGTATCAGGAAAACTATCCTGAATCGGAACGGGGTCGCCGATTTTCTCGCACGTTAATGATTCGAATTGCGACCGCTGCCATCTTCAGCCAGGTCGCAGGAAAAGCGTTAACCGGTCGCATCGAACAATTTCCATGGCTACTGCTCATTTTCGCCGGGGCGTTCGCTTCAGCGAGTTTTTGCCTGGCTCGCTGCCCAACTCGGAAACTGACGCGCAGTGCGGGAACACATCCCTTCCGGGCGCTCGGCTTCGTGCGACACGATCCGCTTTTCCGGTTGACGCTCATCTGTTGGATGCTGATGGGCTTCGCCACGTTGATGATGCAGCCGTTACGCGTCGAATATCTGGCGAATCCAAAATACAAAATGGAACTGACGGTCGGCATGATCGCCCTGTTGACTGGCGTGATTCCCAACATCGCGCGGCTGATCTTGAGTCCCATCTGGGGTTGGCTTTTCGATCACGTAAATTTTTTTATTCTCCGCGTGACGCTGAACATGGGATTTGCGCTTGGCATTTTGTCGTTTTTCACAAGTGACAGTTTGAAAGGATTGATCTTTGCCGCCGTTATTTTTGGCATATCGAACGCCGGCGGTGACGTCGCCTGGAGCCTTTGGGTCACGAAATTTGCTCCCGCCGATCGCGTGGCCGATTACATGTCGGTGCACACGTTTTTCACCGGCATTCGCGGAATCATTGCGCCGCTGTGCGCGTTCCAACTGATCACGAAAATCAGTCTTGAAAGTCTAGGTTGGATCAGCGCGGGCCTGATTTTAACGGCCACACTGCTGTTGCTGCCGGAAGTGAAATTTGGGCGTAACGCCCGCCGCGCCGCGACCGTTTTAGTCGAAGAAATTTCGGAGTGACCTCAATCTTCGGATCCAGGTTCGGCACTGAATTTCTCCGGGACGAAATTCTTGAACATCGACAACCCTTCGCGAACCACCCGCATGCTCTCTTTGTCCACGATCTGGTAATAGCGATTGCGCTCTATTAGAATGTTTTCCAGCGCTTCATCGACCGTATCGAAGGCATCGAGGAAATCTTTGATGCCTCCGAACGAGCGGCCAACGTAGTATGTAAAAACCAAATACTTCTTCATAAAATGTCGCTGAAAATTTTGGGCATCCTCAGACGCTTTCCACTTCAGCAACCGTTATGCCGTTAGGTATTTCCCTGTAATTCGCGCGCAAATTCTCATTCGTTGTCTTGCTTATGGACAAATGCCTTTGTGCAACACGAAATTTGAAATACGACTGAAGTCTGAAATTATTTTTAACAGCGCGCCACAACCTCGCTCAATGAATCGCCATTTTCGACGACTGCACCGATCGCGCGAATCACCCGCATGAGACTTGGATTGCGCTCCTGCTCTCCCCAAATCCGTAGTCGGAGGCGGATCGGCTTACCCGCTTCAATGAGTGTCGCCATCTGGCGCGTGAAGACACACAACTCTTTCCCGTTCACGCGAGCCGGTGTCGAGAATGGCCACAACCGCGTTGCGGTTGCAGAAGTGGACTGAATGTTGGGTGCGAAAATTGATTGCGCGATTGGGACTGTTGAACATCATTCTCCGCATGACCATCCAACACCATGTGCCCGATGCGATTCTTCAAACCGCATTTTCTTTTTGGTCCTCCAAAGTCCTGCTCACCGCTGTCGAGTTCGGCCTGTTCACCAAACTTGCCGACCGCCGGCTCACCGGCACGGAGCTGGGCGCGGAATTAAAACTGCACCCGCGTGGCATCGCCGATTTCTTCGATGCGCTCGTCGCGACAAAGTTTCTTGGCCGCGAAGGCGATGGCCCGCAGGCGAAATATTTTAATACGCCCGAAGGCGCGTTGTTCCTCGACGAGAAAAGCCCGCGTTACATCGGAGGTATCCTCATCATGCTCAACGCGCGGCTCTTCAAATTCTGGAACGACCTGCCCGAGGCCTTGCGCACGGGCCGGCCGCAGAACGAGATCAAGCACGGACAGAAGGGCATGTTTGAAGAGCTCTACGCCGACCTGCCGCGGCTCGAGCAATTCATGGGCGCGATGACCGGCCTCTCGCGCATCAACTTTGAGGCGTTCGCGAACAAATTTGATTTCTCGAAATTCAAAACCCTCTGCGACGTCGGTGGTGCGACCGGCCTGCTCAGCATCGAAGCCGCGAAGAAACACTCGCATCTCAAGTGCATCAGTTTTGATCTGCCACCCGTCGAGCCGATCGCGAAGAAACACATCGTCGCCGCCGGGTTGGAGAATCGCGTCGGCACAGCGTCCGGTGATTTCTTCAAAGACCCGCTGCCCAAGGCCGACGTCATCACGATGGGCATGATTCTTCACGACTGGAATCTGGAGAAAAAGATGCACCTCATCCGCTCGGCTTACGACGCGCTGCCGCCCGGTGGTGCGCTGGTGGCCATCGAAGCGCTGATTGACGACGCCCGTCGCGAGAATGTCCAGGGGCTGCTGATGTCGCTGAACATGCTCATCGAATTCGGCGACGCCTTTGATTATTCCGGCGCGGACTTCCGCCAGTGGTGTGGTGAAGTCGGCTTCAAACGCTTTGAAGTCATCCACCTCGCCGGCCCGTCGAGCGCGGCGGTGGCTTACAAGTGACGAAGCGCGAGGGATGGCGTTGTGCTTTCGAAATGCGGACGGTGAAGCGCCGTAAACGGCGCGCTCCAAACAATCCCAATGGGATTTGGTGAAAGCATCACCGAAGTGGCAAAGGCGGCTTTGCTTGAGCCGGCGAAAAAGTATTGCTAGGATCCAAAACAATTTGCGTTCAAACGCGGAAAAATAATTTTACATGACCGAACCCGCCATCACCCCAGAGTTGGTTGCCAAGCATAACCTCACGCCGGAAGAATTTGTCCACGCCAAGGAATCCTCGCCGCGCAATACAAGCTGGCGTTGCCCGCCCCGCGCCTGCTCGAAAAGGAAATTGAAAAGACGCGCCGCATGCTGGAGTCGCGGATGAAGATTGGGTATAAATTTCCGACGGCAAAAACCAAACCATGAATTTAGTAAAGCCAATTAAATTTTCCGAGCGCGTCTGCGAACTGCACCTGAAAGTCGCGGCAAAGGTGCAGGGGAAGAAAAAGTAAATGAGCACTATTTTTAGTCATATCGTTCAGAAACTGCTTTCACGAGAAAATGAAAATGTCGCAACTGAGGCGCTTTCCTATATTCTGGGCTACAGCCAAGCAGTCAGAAAAGGCATGATGAAACTCCTGCGTGGAGTCGTCCCAGAATTGCCGGAGCTTCGGTTTCAAACACAGCAAACAGAAGGCAATAGCCGTCCTGATATGTGGGGCTACGATAAAGCCGATCCACGCGTTTACGTTGAAAACAAGTTTTGGGCTGCTTTTACAGAAAACCAACCCGTCTCATATATTGAGCAACTTGCGAAATATACCCAGCCAACAATGCTCTTGGTTGTTGTTCCCGATGCTCGTGAACAGATGTCATGGCGCGAACTTGGCCGCAAATTGAAAGCCGCTGGAATTACAGCAAAAGTCCAACATGCCGCCTCTGGCATCGTATATTCTGTTTCAACAGATAAAGGACCGATGCTGGCTCTTACATCATGGAAAAAATTGATTGATGCCTTGGAACTTGAAGCTGTGGATGACCAAGCTGCGAGAAGTGATCTTCTTCAGTTGCGAGCGCTTTGCAAAGCTGCGGACACCGATGTGCCAATATCAGTTGAAGAGGTGTCCGACCAACGCACACCTGCGTTTGTTCTTCAGTTAAGTTCCATCGTAAAGGAAGCAACGGAAAAAGCGATCAGCGCATACTCTTTGCACAAAGGACGACTAAAGCCGCAAGCTGATTGGGAGCGAATCGGACGCTATGCAAGATTTTCAAATGAGCAAGGAGTTGGTGTGTGGCTTGGCATTCATTTCGGACTGTGGAAACAACACGGCGAGACACCACTCTGGGCTGTATTCTCTGGAACGGATTGGGGGCGTTCGCATGAGGTGCGACCTTTACTCGAATCTTGGGCTACTAACAACGGAGTCTTTACAGCCAGCGAGGACGATAATTTTTATGTGGCAATCAACATCGAGTTTGGTGAAGAAAAGGACCAAGTGACCGATGCCATAGCCGAACGTCTGAAAGAAATTGCGAGTGTTTTATCCGTTCTAAAACCAAATTTGGCAGAAACCCCGAGTAATGAATGATTCACTTCCGTTGCCTAATCCTTTGCGGCAGTTCATTGTCTCCTCGAAATGGACTTTCGCGAAGACAATGCCGGAGTGGCCTCACGAATATATTGTTCGTGATCGGGTTGATGAGAATCTGTTTGAGCAGTTGGTTCGTCACATTCGCTCGAACGGATATGAGGGGGCTTTCTACGAAAAGACATACATCTACTTTGAGGAAGACGGATTGCTCTACTGGACGATGGGCAATCCGATCAACGAGACGACCATCATCAACAGGTGCAAGAATGAAAGCTCGTATGAATGTCGCCTGAAGAACGGCACGTTGCCCTAAAAAATTGAATAAAAAGTTTTCGCCATGACCGAACCCGCCATCACCCCAGAGTTGGTTGCCAAACACAACCTCACACCGGAAGAATTTGTCCACGCCCAGGAAATCCTCGACGGACGCATGCCGAGCTACACCGAGCTAGGCATTTTTTCCGTGATGTGGAGCGAGCATTGCAGCTACAAAAACACCAAGCCGCTGCTCAAGACGTTCCCCACCAAGTCGCCCAAGATCCTCGTCGGCGCGGGCGAGGAAAATGCCGGCATCATTGACATCGGCGACGGCATCGCCATCGCGTTTAAGATCGAGTCGCACAACCATCCGAGCGCGGTCGAGCCGTTTCAGGGCGCGACCACCGGCGTCGGCGGCATCGTGCGCGACATCTTCACGATGGGCGCAAGGCCCGTCTGCGCGGTGAACTCGCTGCGGTTTGGGCCAGTCACCGACGATTCGGGGAGCACACGCGTCCCGCGTGTGGAATCCGGCGTCGCGCCGGATTCTTCCAAAACACAAACTGAAGAAATGGAAGAACGAGGTTTTCGGCGTGACGCCGAAAACAGCACGCGAGACGCGTGCGCTCCCCAGAATGATGCGGACGAAGCCGCGTTGAAAAATAACCGCCGCCTCTTTGCCGGCGTCGTCAGCGGCATCGCGCATTACGGCAATTGCTTCGGCATTCCGACCGTCGCGGGCGAGGTGTATTTCGACAAGACGTATCAAGGCAATCCGCTCGTGAACGCGTTCTGTCTCGGCGTGCTGCGCCACGAACAGATCACGCGCGGCGCGGCGAAGGGCGTGGGCAATCCGGTGTTTTATGTTGGCCCGGCCACGGGCCGTGACGGTCTCGCGGGCGCGGCGTTTGCGTCGCAGGATTTGACCGAGGAATCCGCCGAGCAACAGCGCGGCGCGGTGCAGGTTGGCGATCCGTTCATGGAAAAACTCGTGTGCGAAGCGTGCCTCGAACTGCTCGCCACCGGCGCGGTCGCGGGAATGCAGGACATGGGCGCGGCGGGTTTGACTTGTTCCACTTGTGAAATGGCCGCGCGCGCCGGCACGGGCATCGAGATCGAACTCGACAAAGTTCCGCAACGCGCGCCGAACATGAGCAGCTACGAGATCATGCTTTCGGAATCGCAGGAGCGCATGCTCATCGTCGTCCACAAGGGGCGCGAAGAGGAAGTGAAACGCATTTTCGACAAGTGGGATTTGCCGTGGTCCGAGATCGGCATCATCACCGACACCGGCCACATGAAAGTGCGTCACGGCGGCAAACTCGTCGTGGACATTCCCGCGCGGAAAATTGCGGACGAGTCACCGGTGTATCAGCGTGAGGCGGTTGAGCCTGCTTACCTAAAAGATGTTCGGGCGTTTCGCTTGGAGGGCATTCCCGATACGACCTATGCGACCCATGCGTCGAATGAGTCCCATGTGTCCTATGTTCTCAAAAAACTTCTCGCATGGCCGAGCATCGCGTCGAAGAACTGGGTGTATCGCCAATACGATCACCAGGTGCGCGACGGCTCGGTGGTTTTACCCGGCAGCGATGCGGCGGTGATTCGCATCAAGACGGATTCACTGCCCGTGATGAGCGCGGAACTCGCCGCGAAAGTTTCCGGTAGGGCCGAGCTGCCGCTCGGCCAGGACGCGCAGCAGCGCGTCCCTACCATCACCGAGAAATACATCGCCATGACTGTGGATTGCAACGGCGGTTACGTTTATCTCGATCCTTATGAAGGCGGCAAGGCGGCAATCACCGAGGCGTGCCGCAACCTCGCGTGCAGCGGCGCGCTGCCGCTCGGCGCGACCGACAATCTCAACATGGCCAACCCGCACAAGCCGGAACTTTTCTGGCAGATGCGCGAAAGCGTGCGCGGCCTGGCCGAAGGTTGCATCGCCTTCAACGCGCCCGTCACCGGCGGCAATTGTTCGCTCTACAATCAAAATCCCAGCGGCCCGATTGACCCAACGCCCACCGTCGCCGTCGTCGGCGTCATCGAAAAATTGGAACACGTCACGACGCAATGGTTCAAGGACGAAGGCGACGCCATCATCCTGCTCGGCGAAATTGTGGACAAGGCCGATCCGATTCTCGGCCTCGGCGGCAGCGCTTATCTGCAAGTGATTCACGGCAAGAAAACCGGCTCACCCCCGCGCTGCGATCTGGAAACGGCAAAAACTTTGCACACCACGCTGCTTGGCCTGATTCAAAGCGGCCTCGTGAAAAGCGCGCACGATTGCAGCGAAGGCGGCCTCACCGTCGCGCTCGCCGAGAGCTGCATCAGCCAGCTCATCGCCCGCGACACGCCGCGTTTGATCGGCGCGACGATTGACCTGAGCAACCTAAAGGTTGAACTCCAACAACGCCTCGACGCTTTGCTCTTCGGCGAAACACAATCGCGCATCGTCATCACCTGCAAACCGCTCGACGCCGTGAAAGTTGTCGAACGCGCCAAGCTCATGGGCGTTCCCGCCATGCAAATCGGCAAAGTCGGCGGCGACAAACTGACGGTGAAAACCGCGAGCGGCGAATTTTCCGCCCCGCTCACCGAACTGCACGACCCGTGGTGGAACAGCATCGCCCGCGCGATGGCGTGAAGTGATTATGAGCATTGTTGAACAAACCAGATCTGCTCTCGAGGAAAATGGTGAATACGTAATTCGAGCCAACTTGGAAACCGGTTGGTTTGCTGTCTTCCCAAAAAAACTCGAAAAGTGCCGTGCTACTGCAAAAGCAAACGGAAGAAATGACTTCAATCTGGTTGTGTATCGCACAAAGACGAATAACGAGCGCGATCATTATGTTATTCCTATTTCTCAAGTTGCAGACCTCTTCATCGAGAAAAGCCTGACACACTCCGAAGCGAATGGATCAATCAGGTGGAATTCGACTTTGAAAGAAGGTGTGCTGCATGTGTCTCACACGGGAAAATACTCCGACGTCTCACGCTTCCACCAAAAACCATTGATTTCAGAACTGTCTTCATCGCAATCATTGCTCACGGAAGAAGTTTTGGAAGATGAAGTGTTCACGGAAGGCAGTGTGGTTCGTGTTTCAGTCAATCGCTATGAGCGCGACCAGATTGCACGCCGACGTTGTATTAGTCTATTTGGTTCAATTTGCGCGGTTTGCGGCTTTGATTTCGCCGCAATTTATGGCAGCAGCATGGAAGGATTCATTCACGTTCATCACTTAACTCCGCTACATCAAATCGGCAAAGACTACGTTGTAAATCCGCAGACTGATTTAGTTCCAGTATGTCCGAATTGCCATGCAGTTATTCATTCAAAGAAGCCACCTTTTACAATTAGCGAAGTCAGACAGTTGATTCAAAACAAAGGTAAATGATTCTTTGCGACGGCCACGTCGAATCGCCGACGCTGAAATTTCTATTTGAAGACACCAGTGACGCAGCGTTGGTTCGCTGGAACCGCGACCACTTGCCGCACCGTGAAAAATTGTCGCCGTGAAAGTGGTCGAACGTGCCGATCTCAAGATCAAAGTTACAATCCTCAAGTTGAGGGCGTGTTGCCCAAAGGCCGGAGCGCCGGTTTCCAAACCGGCTTTAGTGGCTTGCTTGGGGGAACGGGCCGAAACAAACCGCTGGAAATCAATCGAGCGAAAAGCCGACTGCAAGTCGGCGCTCCGGTTGGTTTGCGCAGCGCGCGCTTGAAACCAGCGCGCAAAATGAACAGACTGTTTTCCAGTCCGCTCATTCTTGGGCGAAGGTCCGGCTTTTTCGTTTTTTGATGGGCAAAGCGGAAATGGGAATCTAAGGTCTGCGTCGTGAACCCTGAAGCAAGTTTCTATTGCGGCCGGGGGGTGTAAATTAACACAGCCTCGTTGAAATCCTTTTTGTCCACGCGCAGAACGACAGGCGAGCTAGGCGGAATGAAAAGCGGTGGGGTGTTCACAACGTATGGAACAAGCGTGTAAATCCCCGGCTTCAGCGCGACTTGGAATCTCAAATCTGTATCAGTGATTATGTCTGCATCGACTTTACCGCCATCTGAAGAAACGATACCGATATGGCACTGATGAATAAATGTTGGCAAGCCAACGACCTGTCCTGTGATGCCTGATTGATGATGCCCTTGATTAGTCGGAAGAGCGGAGTCTGCGACTGGCATCATTGTAACGTCGTCAAGAAAAAGGGCCGGGTCATAATAGGATCCAGCAGTCCGAAATTCCACAACATAGCTCCCGGCTGGCAGGTAAAATTCTGCACTCGCACGAGTCCACGAAGAACCCGACTGAGAATAAAACCGGTTTGAGACCAGCACAGAGGAGCCATTATTATCCCAAATACGAACGGTGTAAGGTGCGGTGGCGGTGCTGTCGGAGATCTCTGTCGACGTCCACCAAGCAAGGCGGAATTGGTCTGGCTTTTTGAGTCTTACGTTTTGAGAAATGCCAGTGCCATGGAACCCGAAAAAAAACTGCTGATTTCCACCGTGAGGCGTTGGGGCCTCCGAAATCCCTCCGTTTCCGTTAAACAGGTGTGTGATGGTCGACCCATCGAATGTTATAATCCGAGACCATTCGGCAGGATCGACATCCCGAGTCGTATTGGCAGGAATTAATGGATCTTCAAATCCTCCATTCACAATGATGTTTTGTGCGAAGGACGTTTCCGCAAGAATGACGCAGCAACCAATAATCAGGCAATATTTCCAAATCTTCAAGCGGAGCATCCTTTCACAAAGAAGCCGCGTTGCCAAGCTTGCAGCAAAAAAAATGAGCGGACTGTTTCCAGTCCGCTCATTGCGCAATTGATTTGCTGGCCGATTACTCTTTGTCGTCCTTCACCATGTCGTCCGCAGCGTCGAAAGCGTGTTGCAGGGCAACCAAGTCTTCGCCGGGTTTCAGTGAATCGAGCATCTTTTGCTCTTCCTTCAATTGTTCGTCGGAATAGCTCGCGGCTTTGATCGAGAGACCGATGCGGCGATCGGCGCGGTCAATCTTGATGACGCGCGCGGTCACTTCCTGGTCGGTCTTGAGCACGTTCTTGATTTTATCCACGTGATCTTCGGTGATCTGGGAAATGTGGACGAGTCCATCGATGTCATGTTGCAAACCAACGAACGCACCGAAGCTGGCGAGTTTCGTGACTTTCCCGCTGACGAGGTCGCCGACTTTGTAATATTTATCGATGTTGTCCCACGGATCGGTGCTGAGTTGCTTGATGCCGACGGCAATCCGCTGGTTGGCCTTGTCGATTTCGAGCACCACGGCTTCGGCTTCGTCGCCCTTCTTGAAGACTTCGGAAGGATGATTGATTTTGCGCGTCCAGGAAATGTCCGAGACGTGGATCATGCCGTCGAGGCCTTCTTCGAGTTCGATGAATGCGCCGTAGCTGGTGAGGTTGCGAATCTTGCCTTTGACCTTGGTGCCGGGAGGATATTTCTCCATTGCTTTGTCCCAAGGATTGGCTTCGAGCTGGCGAATGCCGAGCGAGATTTTCTGCTCGTCACGGTTGATGCCGAGAACAACTGCTTCGAGTTCCTGGCCTTGCGTGAGGATGTCGGAAGGTTTGGCGATGCGTTTGGTCCAGGACAATTCGGTGACGTGAATGAGGCCTTCGACGCCCGGTTCCAATTCCACAAATGCGCCATAGGGAACGAGGTTGACGACTTTGCCTTTGACCTTCGTGCCGACGGTGTATTTGGATTCGATCTTTTCCCAGGGGTTCGTGAGCTTCTGCTTGAGGCCGAGGCTGACGCGTCCTTTTTCCTTGTTGATGTCGAGAACCACGACGTCGATGTCCTGGCCGACTTTCAAGATTTCTGAAGGATGACCAATGCGGCCCCAGCTCATATCCGTGATGTGGAGCAAGCCGTCCAGACCATTGAGGTCTATGAACGCACCGAAGTCGGTGATGTTCTTGACCGTGCCCTTGCGGATGTCGCCCGGGGTCATGTCGGAGAGCAGTTTGTTGCGCTTGTCGTCGCGCTCGGCTTCGATCAATTCGCGGCGGGAGAGAACGATGTTCTGCCGCTCCTGATTGATTTTAACGACTTTGAAATCGTATGTGTTGCCGATGAACTGCGATAAATTTTTCGGCGGAATAATGTCGATCTGCGATGCGGGCAAAAATGCTTCGACGCCGATGTTGACGATGAGGCCACCTTTGACTGCGGCTTTGACTTTGCCTTTGATGGTCGCGCCTTCGTTGGCGATGCTGAGGATGTTGTCCCAGTTCTGTTTGAACTCAGCTTTTTCCTTCGAGAGGATGACCATGCCGTCTTTGTCTTCGAGGCGTTCGATGAGAACGTCGATGATTTCGCCGACTTTAACGGCTTTGATATCGACGAATTCATTTCCACCAACGACACCTTCTGATTTGTAACCAATGTCCACCAAGACTTCTTTGGGGCGGACTTCGATGATGGTTCCCTTGACGATTTCGCCAGCAACAAAGCGCATCGGCACTTGTTTCATGGCTTCTTCCATTGTGAGCATAATATTTTGTGCGGTGAAGTTGGTGAGCAACGGCTTCGCTTCTTACTCTTATTCATGATCTTAATCGGTGAAACCGGAGAAGATTAAGATTAGGATTACGATTAAGAATCGTCGCAACTATTGTCGCTCGTCAGGCTTCAAAACACTTACGGATTTAACTGATTTGGTTTTACTGCGTGAGAGAGAGGGAGCTTGGCGCGAGCGCTTGAAAACTCCGTGCCTAACGACCGCGTTGCCGGGCAACAGAGGTAAAAGGTTAGGTAATTTGTTAACTTCTCGTTTCTCAGCCTTAATGAACATCCGCACACGCGGCGTTCAGGCGAGGTGAAAATAGGCACAAACAGCAGCAATGCAAGGCCATTTTCCTCAGCGCCGGCGGGAGGCGCGCATCTTGACACTGCCCCCGCATCGACGGAGCGCCGACTTGCAGTCGGCTTTGCGTTGCCATGAATTTTCCGGGTAAGTTCCCCAAGGTGGCCC
>JAYVSV010000032.1:0-14663 GCA_043775015.1 Verrucomicrobiota bacterium | reverse complement strand
CCCGGCACATACGGCGCGCTGAACCCGCGCAGCGTTTTGTATTTGATGATGATGTCTTTGAGAATTTTATTGAGCGCCGTGCCGATGTGAACGTCGCCATTGGCGAACGGCGGGCCGTCGTGCAGAACAAATTTTTCGGCGTCTTTGCGCGCTTCCTGAATTTTGCCATAGAGATTTTCTTTTTCCCACTTTTCCAGGCGCTGCGGTTCGCGCGCGACGAGATCGGCTTTCATCGGAAAGTCGGTGCGCGGCAAATTCAATGTATTCTTGTAGTCCATTAATTTTAAGGAGGCAAACCGTACCAGCGCGAGGATTGAGTGTCAAACGGCGTAGCAGATGGGCCGTGTCCTAATTCGGTTTCAGAGCGCGGGCTTGAGCCCGCTTCAAGCCGCGAAGTTCTTTGGAACGTGAAGCGGCATGAATGCCGCGCTCCTCAAACCAGGGCGCTGCCGACGGGTGTAAAAACTCTCCGCATGACTATTCAACTTCCGTTCAGCAAGCCACCTGATATTTTCGCGCGATGCGAAACATTGGTTATCTGCGAGACGAACAAGCTGCACACCGCTTTGGCGATTTTCTTTATGTGAACGGAATGCCCAATACCATTGAACGCGATCAACAGATGTGGGCAGTTTGGGTGCATGATGACGCTCATTTGGAATCAGCGGGGGCGTGGCTGGAAAATTTTCGCACGAACCCTTCCGCCCCGGAATTTGCGGCCGCTGCCAACGCACCGAAACAGCGGGAGCTAGAGCAAAAGGATTTGGCGGATTTTCAGAAAAAAATGCACAAAGGGCGCGATGTTGTCCGCAAGGTTGGTTTCTACGGAGTCGGACGACTGACGGTCGCGCTGATGGCAATCAGTATCGCAGTAGCGATTTTATCGCGGATTGGCGGCAACCCGAGCAGCATCATGGGATTATTTATTACGAAGTGGCAGATTGTCAGTCATTACATTCAATGGGAAAAGGGGTTGCTGGAAATTCGCAGCGGCGAAATCTGGCGACTCTTCACGCCGATGTTCATTCATTTCGGAATTATGCACATTCTTTTCAACATGCTTTGGCTGCGTGATCTGGGCAGCATGATCGAAGCCCGCGAAAGCAGTTGGAGATTGCTCATCCTCGTTCTGCTCACTGCGGCAGGCTCGAACCTCGCGCAGTATTTAATCAGCATCCCCGCCCTGCCCACGCTGTCCGGCGGCGCGCCCAATTTCGGCGGGATGTCCGGCGTGGTTTACGGCTTGATGGGATACATCTGGATGCGCGGAAAATTCGATCCGTCTTCCGGACTTTTTTTGAACAAATCGACGGTAACCATGATGCTCGTTTGGCTGGTGCTTTGTTTCACAGGCTTGCTCGGACCGATCGCAAATCTTGCTCATCTTTTCGGGCTTTTGATAGGAATGGCCGCAGGACTTTTCTTGAATCAATTCCGTTTCAAAAAGTTTTAGAATCCATCGACGAGACTTTTCAGCTTCCCGGGTGGATCGGCGCTTGGACTTCTGTTTTGCGAAGTTGCCTTTGCTTTGTAATTCGCTAGGCTCCGCCGATGGAAAAACCCGATAAAAACCAAGTGGATCCTGAATTAAAGAGGCGCATTCAGGACTTAATTGCATTCAAAGGTGGCGGCTACAATCCCGATCATGTTGAAGACATTATTGTTAACGCGCTAAAACTGCTCACCGACGTAAAAGATCGTGGCGATGTTCGGGTGATCCGGACAGCGGTGCGCGAACTGCGTTACGCTTTTCGACTTTTTGCCCCGTATCACGAGACTCGCAAAGTGACGATCTTTGGTTCCGCTCGCACCTTGCCGACCAAGCAGGAATACATTCAAGCCGTCGAGTTCGCGCGGAAAATTGTCGAAGCAGGTTACATGGTCATCACCGGCGCAGGTCCGGGCATCATGCAAGCCGGGCACGAAGGCGCAGGACTGGAAAAAAGTTTTGGAGCGAACATTCGTTTGCCTTGGGAACAAGGAGCAAATCCAATCATCGACAACGATAAAAAGCTAATCACGTTTAAATATTTTTTCACGCGCAAACTGACCTTTGTTCGTCACTCCGACGCGTTTGTTTTGTTCCCCGGCGGCTTTGGCACGCTCGACGAAGGTTATGAAGCGATCACGCTCATGCAGACCGGCAAACATCGGCTAATGCCGCTGGTGTTGATGGATAAACCGGGTGGAACTTATTGGAAAACGTGGGACAAAAATGTGCGCGAACATTTGTTGCGTGACCAATTAATTTCCCCGGACGATCTTTATTTGTATCAAATTACGGACGATGCGGACCAGGCGGTGAAATGGATTACGCGCTTTTATCGCAACTATCATTCGAGCCGTTTCGTAAAAGACCTTTTTGTCCTGCGCCTGAAACGTGCGCCATCGACTTCAGCACTGGAAGGATTGAACGAAGACTTCGGCGACATTATTTCCGGCCCAAAAATGCAGGTGATCGAAGCAACCCCGGAGGAGCGTGAAGACAATGACTTCGTCGATTTGCAACGAATTGCTTTCGGCTTTGATCGCCGGCAATACGGGCGCCTGCGCCTATTGATTGACGCTTTGAATGTTTTCTGAACAGCAGAGCGTTTCAGGCGTTGTTTTAAAATCAGCACTTGAATCCGCCAGAGAGCGAAACATATAGTGACAAAAATTTATGGCTGACATCGCAAATAAGTATCCAGAAAACGTGACCGGAAAATACTACGTGGACAATCAATGCATTGATTGTGACTTGTGCCGAGAAACTGCCCCGGCCAATTACACACGCAATGATGACGGAGGATATTCTTTCGTCTTCAAACAACCGACCACGCCCGACGAAGAAGCGCAATGCAAGGAAGCCATGGAAGGCTGTCCGGTCGAAGCGATTGGTAGCAACGGCGGGTAACCACCTTTTACTTAAAGGCCCGCAGGCCATGTCTGCGGGCTTTTTGCATTTGAGGAACGTCCAGGCCAGCCCAGCGGTTTACACTTTGCATCTGCCACTTTGTTTTTATTCTTCACCTATGCGGAAAGTGAATGTTGATCTCGCGGAACGAAGTTATCCCATTCTCATTGGGACAAACCTCCTTCCAAAGCTCGGCACTGAATGTGCGCGGCTGAAACTGGCGGCGCGTTGTGCCATCATTTCCGACTCCAATGTGGCAACTCGCTATGCAAAAGTTGCCTTTAAATCTTTGCGCTCTGCTGGCTTCGATCCCGTTCTGATCACCGTTCCCGCTGGTGAACCAGCCAAAAGCCTGAAAACAGTTCAGGCTTGCTACGATCAATTGGCCGCGCACCGACTCGAACGAAAATCCTTCATCGTGGCACTGGGTGGCGGAGTGGTGGGCGATCTGGCCGGGTTTGTTGCAGCCACCTATTTGCGCGGAATCGGTTTTGTCCAAGTGCCAACGACATTGCTCGCGCAGGTGGACAGCTCCGTCGGTGGCAAGGTGGGCGTAAATCTCAAAGCCGGAAAAAATCTGGTCGGCGCGTTCTATCAACCGCGGCTCGTCTTGTGTGACTTGAATACGCTGAACACTTTGCCGGAACGGGAATTTCGCGCTGGTTTGGCAGAGGTCATTAAGTACGGCATTATTTACGACGCAAAATTATTCAACCGTCTCGAACGCGACTTGCCAAAAATACTTCAGCGTGACAGCACAATTCTTTCGTCCGTAGTTGCACGTTGCTGCGAAATTAAAGCCGAGGTCGTTTCTCAGGACGAAACCGAAACCGGTTTGCGCGCGATCTTGAATTTCGGTCATACCATCGGTCATGCCATCGAAGCAGTTTCCGGTTACGGCAAATATCTTCATGGTGAAGCGATTTCCATCGGACAAGTGGCTGCAGCACGGCTTTCGGCCCGACTGTCGGGATTGTCCGAAAAAGAAGTAGTCCGGATCAGCCATCTATTTGCCGCGTCAGGACTTCCGACAAAGACCCAGTTTTCAGCCGCTGCTCGCAAAAAGCTTTTTGAAGCGATGCAACTCGATAAAAAAGTCAGTTCAGGACAGATAAATTTCGTTCTGGCACAAAAAATAGGCCAAGTTGTTTGCGGCCAAATAATTCCAGT
Organism: Verrucomicrobiota bacterium; assembly: GCA_043775015.1. Classification (GTDB taxonomy): domain Bacteria; phylum Verrucomicrobiota; class Verrucomicrobiia; order Limisphaerales; family CANJXF01; genus CANJXF01. The sequence continues at coordinate 10,597 of JAYVSV010000032.1, read as the reverse complement.
AACTTTGATCAATGAAATGCTTTGCAATTAGCCCTGGATAAAGCATTGACAATCCAAGCCAAATCTCTACTTTTTGTGGTAATCAGTAATTGTTTTGACCCAAAAAAAACTATGAAATTAAATCTTAACTTTACCGGCAAGTTTTTCGCTTGCGCCACGGCATTGGTTTTAACCTCTTTGAGCGCTGAAGTTCAGGCGCAAACGATGAAACAAGGTAACGCGACGGTTTATTCGATTCGCGGTTCAGCCAAATACTCGCAAGGTGGAGGCGTCTGGGTTCCTTTGAAAACAGGCACCGTCCTTAAACCGGGTGCCACGATTCAAACCGCACCTGAATCAATCGTTGACTTGAATTTGAAAGAAAACGGTCCGGTCGTCCGCATCACTCCCAACACCACAATCAGCCTGGATAAATTGGCGTTTACCGGCACCGGGGTTGAAGGCGTCACGGAGACGAAATTGAATGTGCAGAACGGAACTCTGATTGGTAACGTCAAAAAGTTGGCCAGAGCTTCTAAATACGAAATCCAAACGCCAAACGGTGTCGCAGGAATTCGTGGGACTGATTACGTTGTTTCCGTTAAGAAATTGCCGGACGGCACCTATGAAGTAACTTTCACCAGCGTGACAGGAACTTTGGTCGTAGCCGCGATGGTCAAGGGCGTACCTGAAACGGTCGTTCTCAACAATGGTGAATCGTGGACTCCTGGCAGTGACGTTACTCCGACTCCACGCCAGCTTTTGGAATTTTATCGTGATCAGGTTGCCAAAGCGATCAATGGACTCCCACCGGGATACGACCACGCTGCGCCTCCAGGAAAACAAGCAATTGAACAATTCGTTTCACCCAACCACGGGGTTCCTGGACAAGGCAATAACAATGGCCAAGGTCAGGGTTCTTTCAACCAATAATTTTAAAACTCGTTAATTTTCCAAACCCAGAGCGACCTTGTGTTGCTCTGGGTTTTTTGTTTTAGTCCTAAAATTGTGAAGCTGAGTTCCTTCAAGCTTGTTCCCGTCCTGATCGCGGCCATCACGATAGGCTTGGCCTGTTTTTTCCAATCCGCATATTTCGCCCGACACTTCGATTTTTTCCAGCGTTTGGAATGGGTCACCTACGACCAGCGCATTCGAGCCGCCAACCAATTTCCAAAAGCCTGTGCGACGAATCTGGCCTTTGTTAAACTGGATGAAGTTACAGTAAAAATTTTATCTGATCCGGAGTACAGCGTGGCATGGCCTTATCCCCGGCAGATCCACGGGAAACTCGTTCGAGAATTGGCCGCACAGGGCGCAAAAGCCATCGCCTTCGACGTTATTTTTGGCGAACTGCGACCCAACGATTCCCCCATCATGCTCCCCGATCATTCCACCATGGAATCGGATGATTTTTTCGCCGCACAAATGCATCAAGCGGGCAACGTCGTCATCGCCGCACAAACCGACACCATCGATAAAAATTTGTCGGATGAGGAAAAATCCGGCCGCAATCTTCAACGCGTCTTTCCACCGCCACTTTTTGCCACGAACGCAATGGCCGTTGGCGATATTGCCGCCGAATCTGATTCCGACGGCGTTTTGCGAAGGACGCGTGTGTTCACCGATGATGAGGAACACGGGCGGCGCTGGCACATGGGAATTATTTTGGCGGCCAAAGAACTCGGCCTCGATTTGAACCATGCCGTCGTTCAACCCGGTCGAATCATTTTGCGCTCCAATGCCGGCATCGAGCGAATTATCCCCATTGATGCGCAAGGATCTTTTTATATCAACTGGAGTGTTCCCGTCGAAAGTCCACACCTGACTTCAATGTCCTACGCACTGGCGATTCTTCTGGATCAAGCTCGCCACACCGGCCCCCCGGAGGAAGCGCGCGAAAAATATCAAGAGGCGCTGAAAACATTCCGCGAAGGATTTCCAGAAAGCAAATTGGCGGGCGATAATCCGATGAACGGCAAATTAGTGGTCGTCGGTTCGCAGCTCATCGGCAACAACGTGAGTGACCGCGGCTCAACACCGCTGCACAAACAAGATTATCTCGTCAGCAAACATTGGAACGTCGCCAACTCCGTCATCACCAATCAATTCATTCGAGTCAGCTCCTATCCGATCGGATTCCTGATCATCGTCTTGCTCGGGACGCTCTCCGCCGTGCTAACGTTGCAACTGCGCGCACTCACTGCAACTGTTTCCGTCGTAGCCATATTGGTTGTGTATGTGGCCTTGACATTTTTTCTGTTTGTCCAGTATCGCATTTCCATCCCGCTCGTCCTTCCCGTTTTCGGCGCTGCCTTGATGACTCACGTTTCGATGGTCACCTACCGTGTTCGCGTTGAGCAAAAAGAACGGCGTCGCGTTAAAGCAGTTTTCTCCAGAATGGTTTCGCCGAGCATCGTCAACGAAGTACTGAATGTGAAAACTCTTTCGCTCGGCGGCGCTCGACGGAAAATCACCGTCTATTTCGCAGACGTCCGTGGCTTCACTGAAATGACGGATATCCATCAATCGCGCGCCGAAGAATATGTGCGCGAACACAACCTCACCGGACCTGCCGCAGAAGCACACTTCGACCAACAAGCACGGGAAACTCTCGACACGGTCAATCTTTACCTCGGCACCGTTGCGGACAAAATTAAGGAGCACAACGGCACGCTCGATAAGTATATCGGCGATTGCGTGATGGCTTTTTGGGGCGCGCCCGTCACGAACGAAACGCATGCCTTGGATTGTGTCCGCGCGGCGATTGGTTCGCAACGGGGGATGCATCAGTTAAATGAGAAACGTGCTTTAGAAAATCAACAGCGCGAGCAGGAAAACAAAGTTCGCGTCGCTGCGGGCCAACGTCCACTGGACATGTTACCAATTCTTTCGCTCGGCAGCGGGATCAACACCGGAACCGTCGTCGTCGGCATGATGGGATCGGACGCACACGGATTGAACTACACGGTTTTTGGTCGCGAAGTGAATCTTGCCAGCCGATTGGAAGGCGTGTCTGGGCGCGGACGAATCGTTATCGGCGAATCCACTTTTTTGGAAATCAAGCGTGACGACCCGCAACTCGCCGCGACCTGCATCGAACTAGAACCAGAAAAAGTGAAGGGTTTTCGCAGCACCGTGAAGATTTACGAAGTCCCCTGGAAAACTGTTCCAGCAAAATCGGTCTCTCCCGTTCCGCAGTCTTCCACGGTAGAACCCGGCCAAGCGTAGATAGTTGCCGCTGCTGGAGAACTACGCTTGACGCGCCGCAGAAAAATCCCTACTGCATTCCTCACCCTGATGACCAACGGCCAAGTCACTCTTCATTCCCTGGATCTCGCGATCTTTATTCTCTACATTTTGGGAACCGTCGCGCTCGGTTTTTGGGTGGCGCGTGGCGGCAAGGAAACCGCGCAAGGTTACTTCCTCGGCAATAAGACGATTCCTTGGTTCGTCGTCGGCACCTCGATGGTGGCAACCGATATCAGCAGTGAACATTTCATCTCAAACGTCGGAGGCGCTTACAAACACGGCATCGTCCTGGCCGCAGGTGATTGGAATGCGTGGATTATCTACAGCCTGTTGATTCTCGTGTTTCTGCCCTATTACGTGCGCACCGGTCTTTACACCATGCCGGAATTTCTCGAACGCCGCTACAGTCCGATCTGCCGCTACATTTTTTCAGTGGCACTCATCATCGGTTATGTTGCGGCAATCAACGCCGGAGCGCTCTATGCCGGCGGCTTGATGCTCGAAAGTTTTTTTGGAATCAAAGTGATTCCATCCATTGTTTTCTTTGGCCTCGTCACTGGTGTTTACACTATTTATGGCGGATTAAAGTCAGCGGCGTGGACCGACTTCATGCAAATGATCGTGCTGCTCTTCGCTGGAGTCCTGGTGCCCATTCTTGCGCTGCAACATGCGGGCGATCTTGGAGAATTCTTTCGCGCGCACCCGGAACACTTTCAAATGTTTAAACCAGTCACGCACAAGCCATTTCCTTTCACTGGCTTGTTCACCGGATTTCTCACCGTTGGACTTTGGTATAGCTGCACCAGTCAACACATGGTGCAACGCGCGCTTGGGGCCAAGGACGAATGGCACGCGCGCGTCGGGGTCGTCTGCGCCGGTTTTTTGCACATCATCATGCCGTTCTTTTTCATCGTGCCGGGAATCATCGCGCTCAAGCTCTACCCAAATTTAGAAAGACCCGATCAGGCTTACCTGCGCTTGGTGAAAGATCTTGTTCCCATCGGATTGAAAGGATTGCTTCTCGCTGGAATGGGTGCCGCGCTCATGTCCACCGTTTCAACTGTGCTCAATTCTGCATCGACCCTCGTCACCATCGACCTCTACAAAAACCTGGTCGAACCCAAAGTGAGCGACGCAAAACAAGTTCTCGTAGGACGCTGGAGCGGGGTTGTGATTCTCATCGCGAGCATCTGGATTGCGATTTCTTTTACGAAGACTGACACACCGCTTTTCGAGAAAGTGCAGGACATCTTTTTTTACATCGCACCGCCCTTCGCCGTCGTTTTTACGCTCGGCATTTTGTGGAGGCGCGCCAATGCTGCTGGCGCGCTCTCCACAATTGTCTCCGGATTTATTTTCACGTGGATACTGGAGAAATTTATTTTTCCCAACACCGCGCTCGCCGCCTACAACACCTACAATCACCGTGCGCTGGGCGCATGGCTCTTTTGCATGAGCGTAATGATTTTGGTATCGCTGCTCACCTCTCCACCGCCCAAAGAAAAGACCGACGGCATCATCTGGAACAAGAGCTACCTACTGCTTCCGGCAGACGTGCAAGCCCGCCATCGCGGACTGCAAGACTGGCGCATTTGGTGGATCTTGTTCGTCACGATTGTCCTCAGCATTTACGGATTCTTCATCTACTGGCGCATTAAGAATCCCTGGTAGCTCAAATAGAAACTCACGCCGCAGGACAAACAGCGATGGCCGAGCCTGATGTTAATCGAAGATAGGAATATTGGCAGCAATCGTGGGTTTCTAAACTTGAAAAGTGGCTGTCCGACATGGATTCGAACCATGACAAAGGCCTCCAAAGGGCCTTGTGCTACCGTTACACCATCGGACACTGCGGGGACAAATTACGCCGACACCCAAATTCCGCCAAGAGAAATTTCCTCAGTCACCCGTCATCGGCACCAAGGCAGTCCAAAATTTTGCTCCGAATTTGTGGTTAAATTTTTCGAGCACGGCTTCTGCAGCCTTCTTCCCGTCAATCAAAGCAAAAGTAGCTGAACCGCTCCCGGACATCAAAGCGACGGTCGCACCTGCTTCGCGGAAAAATTCCTGGAACAGGGCGAGCAACGGATATTTCTCCAAAGCCGGCGCTTCAAGAGAATTGTAAAAAAATTCCGCAGAGCTGCGTAAATTCTTGTTTTGCAAAAATGAAATGAGTTTTTCAGCGCGACCCGGTATTCCATGAAGTGCGTCTGGAAATCGAGCCAGTTGTTGATATGCCCAGGGAGTGGAAATCCCGAAGCCCGGTTGAACGAGCAGTATGTGATAACCAGCCAGGGCGGGGAAAAAATCAAGCGACCGAACTTGCTCACCTCGCCCTGTGGCAACGGCTGGACGATTCTGTAAAAAGAATGGAATGTCTGAACCTAGCGAACTCGCGATCTGAGTAATCTGCTCTTCAGTCGCAGGCGATCCAAAGACTTGATTCAAGCCCAGCAGGGTTGTCGCCGCGTTGCCGCTTCCGCCGCCCAGACCAGCAGCAATTGGTATTCGCTTTTCCAAATGAATCTTCACGCCTTCCGCGATTCCGGCGACCTTTAGAAAAGCGGCGGCCGCACGATACACCAAATTTTTAGAGTCAACGGGCAGGCTTGCATCGCTGCAAGACAAGTGGATTCCGACAGTGCCTCGCGCCAACTCAATGACGTCGTGCAACGGAATTGGGTGCATGACCGTTTCGAGTTCATGAAAACCGTCCGGTCGTTTGCCCAGAATGTTGAGCAAAAAATTAACTTTGCAGGGTGAATTGAGGGTGAGCGCCATGGGAACAAAAAAGCGCCAACATGAAATGTTGGCGCTGGTCGATTCGATTTAGATCAATAATCGAAAATGTGAAAGCGACTCCCAGGGAACCAGGGAGCCACGTCGCCGCCGGAGAATCCCAAATTGGTATCCGTTGCATAGATTGAGTCCGCGACCAAATTTGGTTTGTAGCTATCAGGATAAATTGGATCGACTGGGGTAACCACCGGGTCATACGGTGGAAACGGGGCGGTGATGATCTCGTATGCGCCGACGAAGGTGCGAACGATGCTGCGATTGAAGCCGTGGATAAATCCAGTGGTATAGCCTTCATCCGGGCTCCGAAAAAGCGCGGTCTGTTCCTGTGAACGGCGGATTTCTCCAGCGCGTGCAAATTCCGTGATGTTGTTCATGCCACGTCCAAATTTGTGTTCTGGTCCGGCGCAGCCGACAAAAACCAGAGCAACACCAGCCAGGAAAAGAGAGTATGACTTTCGCATAATTTGTTTGTGTCACATTACTGCCAAACGTTTTGTTGTAAAGCGAGTTTTCTTTGACTGTTAAAATTTATTGGGAGTTTTCTTTTTTAAAAATTTTCACGAAAATACCGGTCAAAAGCAGAAACACACCGAGCGTACAGACAACTGCCGCGCCGGTCGGCCAACTGAATTTCGAGGAGCAATACAAACCCAGAGCGCTGCCCAGTGTGGAAACCGTCCAGCCGATCAGAAGCATTGAGCTTAGTTTACGCGCCAAAAAATTCGCGCAAACCGCTGGAACAATCAGGTAAGTAAAAACCAACAACACGCCGCCGATGTGGACGAACGTTGTCACTACTAAACCAAACAATGCGTAAAAAAGAAAATCCCACCAGCGAATGGAAATTTTTTCAGCTTCAGCGCGTTCCGGTTCAAATGAGATCGCCAGGAATTTTTTGCGGAAAATAAAATGGACAATCGCAATCACCAGATAAATCGCCGCCGGCTTAAAAACCTGTTCCGGCTTTTGCAAGTAGAGCAAATCGCCGACCAGCGTCTCTTTAAGTTCTTCGGCCCCTTGCGCGCTGTCACTGAGCAGCAAAATTCCGGCGGCGGCGGAAACGACATAAATAATTCCAATCAATGCTTCCTGCGGAACGCGCTGATGATTTTTTGATCGGGTCAGAGTGAAAAGCGCCGCGCCGACCAAAGTGAATCCCACGGACATTGCGTAGCTCTGCCAGGCGTGCGCGTCGAAATGCAGGAGAATCGCCACGCAAGTTCCGAGTGTCGCGACTTGCGCCAAAGCCAGATCGACGAAAATAACTTCGCGCCGGATAATGTGAAGGCCGAGATAAACGAGCAGGCTTGGCAAAAGTAAACACGCCACCAACGGCCACAACATGATTGTAAATTCTATGCTCATATTATTTAAAACTCGTAGCAGCCGACGTATGGAGACTCTGACTTGGATTCCGCGTTCTGCATTCTGCGTTCCGAGTTAGAATGAGCCTCCTCACGTCGGCTGTTAAATAAAGTTATTTTTTCCATTCAAACCCTTTTGCCAGTGATTTCACCAGAGAATCCATCCACTCGATGTAGCCTAGAGTTTCTTTTGTGCTGCCGGGAAAAGATGGAAAATCAACCGCCACCGCATCCGTATGACCCGCGACTGTTTCCGCCGTCTTCTTATTCTGATAAGCCTGCACGATGATCACTTTCATTTTCTCAGCTTTCATTTTCGTAATCACCTCGGCCAAATGCGCGGGTGTCGGGGGAATTCCCGGCTTCGGTTCAAGAAACACATCCATTTTCAAATCGAAACGTTTGGCGAAGTAAGGCCACAAATTGTGATAACTCACGACATCTTTGCCCTTGTCCGGCGCGAGCAGCTTTTGCCATTCAGCAAATTTCGCATCCAATCGCTCATTGAATCGTTTCAAATTTGCGTTGAAGTAATCGCACGATTTTGGATCGAGTTGACAAAAACATTTCGCGATGTGTCCCGCCACAATTTTTGCATTCAACGGGTCGGTCATGAAATGCGGATTCCCGGCGGCGTGAATATCCCCCTTCGATCGATCTAGAGTGCTGGGAACTTCCAGCAGCGAGATGCCTTCCACGCATGAGATTCTGCCGGGCTTGCCCGCTTCGAGTTTTGCGTTGCGCGAGCCTTCCACCAGAGGAGGCAACCAACCGACTTCCAGTTCCGCCCCGCCTTCAATCAAAGCATCCGCGTGGTTGAGCTTTACGATGAAATTCGGCTTCGCATCAACAAAATGAGGATCCTCCGTTGGTTTGGCCAGGGTGGTGAGATCAATTTTTTCACCACCGATTTCAAGGGCGATCGCACCGAAGTCCGTGGTTGTTGCGACGACGTTCAGTTTGGCGTTAGCGGCCAGCGGAAGCAACGCAAGCAATAAGAGTAATTTGAAATTTTTCATAAAAGTTTATTTGAAAATTAGGTTTAAAAAGTGTGATTAAAATTTATGCGCTCCATGTGCGCCGAGGAGAAATTCCATTTGCAGCCAGACGGAATGCTCGGATCCAAACAATTCTCCGTGATCATAATTGTATTGGAGCCGAAGCTTTGAGAATTCACTCGGGAAAAACGTGAGCACCGGCGAGATTCGGTAACGTTCGCCGCGAAAGGGATAACTCTCATCAACCGCAGAAGAATTTCCGTTGGCATAATCGCCGCGAAGACCTGTTACCCAACGCGGTTTGAAGCCCCACAACACTTGGGAATACGCGCCCCAGTCTCTCAAATTTTCCGACGAGACCGGCGTTGAAGCGGATGGGGCAGCGCCAGCACCGAAGCGGCGATACATTGTTTCCGTTTGCCAGGACACAAACGGAAATCCCTCCGTGGCATTTGCTGGTTTCCATTTCCAGTAGAGGTCTGCGCCGTAAATTTCAGTGCGACTATGCGGACCGGTATCATTCGGCCCAAACGCGCCGGAGAGGCCGGCGACGAGCGTTTGTGTATCAGTGACTTCAAACGACGACGTCATGCGCGGCGTAAAAAGCAAATCCTGCGGATCAGACAAGTTCTGATTGAGAGTGGGATGCCCGGCAAAGGTGTTTACGCCGGAGCCGTTGTCGTCGCCTTGATTGCGAAAACTGTAAGCGGTGTTCCCTTCCCCGTTAAAAATACCGAGAAACAATTCGGTGTAGAATGGCGTCGGCGCAAGCCACGAAACTTGAGCGCCGACATTTCTCAAACCGTCTGGACCAAAAGCGCGGGTTGAGATAACGGGCGCATCGACAAAGGCCCATTGATGCGGATGCTGGGAATTGATCCGGCCAAAGCCAGCGAAAAATTGTCCAGCCTTGAGCTGCAGATTCGCGGGCAACGATGTGGATTGAAGATAGGTCTCCTCCAGTTCGATGTCTGTTTCATTATTTTGATCCAGCTTCAAAACGATGTTCGCGAAGCCTTTGAAATACGGATCAACTGCTCCATCGAGCGCAATTTCCGCGTTTCGCAACGAGAACCCACGCTGGTTCGGATCGTGATCCCCAAGTTCGAGTTGCTTGGTAGGATCTGCGGCAGTGGACCAACCTGCATCCATCAGCGCATCGAAACTGATGTTCATGTAAGCGGAACCGGCGCGAGCGACGGTGATCGGTTGCGAGGCTGACCAAGGCGCTCCCGAAATCGGGGGATTCGGTGAAGTGATCGGCGAAGCCGCGTTAGCGTTCGTTCCCGCGTTTTTGCTTAATTCAGTTGCTAATTCCTGTTCGAGCTTTAGTTGCTCGGGCGTTTTTCCTGCAACCGCATTTTCCGGAATTGATTTTGTTTTGGTAAATTCCTCCAGTTTCTTCGTCAGCGCTTCGATTTGCCGCTGTTGTTCATCTTGTGTTTTCCGAAACTGCGTCTGAATTTCCTGCAACTGTTTTCTTAACTGATCAACTTCCTGCGTCTGCTGTGCCTGGGTCGAGATCGTTCCGAGGCAAATTGTAAATGCGATGATTTTTAAAATTTTCATAACTACTTTGTCCTGCGATGCGCAAAAACTGCGCAAAATTTATTTTCTACCGACCGAATTTCTAACCGTTGGTGGAGAAACAGGACAAAGGCGGGGCGCGGGACGCAGAGAAGCGGTAATCGTGACTGGAAAAACTAACGGAATCGGAAAGCGCTGCTGAAATTGCCAAAGCAAAATTGGTTTCCGCAACTTTGACAAGAGGTTCGCTGGTCGCCAGTAGCTGCTGCTCAAATAAAGTGATCGCGCATTGATGAGAACTTTGCGATGCGTCTTCATGGAATCGCTCGTGAAGAGAGGCGCTGGCCGAAAGCAACAACGATGCGAGAACCAGGATACCCAGCAGGAGAGAGGCACTCGCAACGGCGAACCTTCCCAATCGAAAATGGCAGCGATCGTTTTGCAAGTTGGACGAGGTTAGTGCGCACAGAAATTTATATCAAGCCATGACTTGGATAATGCAGAATTTCGATCTCGTCCAAATCGTGCGATTCATTCTTCGGTGCATCGGTCAATTTGCCGATCTTCAAACGCGCACCAACATTGGGGAACCTCCGAAAACTGCTTTTCGGAGTTGGGTTAAGGGTTGGGGTTCGATGTTTGGGGTGATTGGATTCATGACGACTCCTTTGGTGGGGGTGT
>JAYVSV010000031.1:0-55497 GCA_043775015.1 Verrucomicrobiota bacterium | reverse complement strand
GGGACAAAAATACCTCCTGCAAATCGAATATTTTGAAGCGCGGGGCGGGGCACAGGCCCGGTTGGGATGGAGCAGCCCTTCGACGCCGAAACGGATCGTTCCGCAAAGCCAGTTGTATTCTCACGTGACCGACACGGATGAAGACGGCCTTCCCGACATTTGGGAAAAGCTATATTTCAACCACTTGAATTCCGGTCCGGGTGATGACCCGGATGGTGATGGGTTGACCAACCTGCAAGAATACCAACATCACACGAACCCTCATGTGGCGGACACCGACGGGGATGGTCTGCCGGACGGATGGGAGATAGCGCACGGGCTTAATCCTTTAGATCCAAACGATGCAGGAAAGGACAACGATTTTGACGGTCTAACCAACCTGAAAGAGTTCCAGCTTGGCACGGATCCAAACAAAACCGATAGCGACGGGGATGGTGTGCCGGACGGCGTTGAGGCCAACTACGCGCACACGGATCCCCTATCGGCTGATGGAGTCGTCACTGAAGTTATGTCGGTCAACGGCGCGAAGGGCACAAATACCTTGGGCCGCTGGAAAGTGGATGGCAATGATCTCTATGCGTTAGACCGCCGTGGCAGTGTTGAGTTCGTGCTGAGCACGGCGAACACAAACAAGTTTTTACTTCAGGTTGAAGGAACACAAAATGAGGCGAATAGTCGGGTGAAAAGTCTTGATCTGGTGGTCTCAATTGACGGAGAAAACCTTGGGCATCACCCTTTGGCATCCCAGTATGGAACCAACAGCATGGTGGAATATATCACGCCATTTTTGAAAAAAGGGAAACATACCATTTCTGTCTTCTGGGACGACGCAGCCAGTTTGAGCAGCCTGCGCATTAAACAGGTCAGGTTAGTCAGCGTGGCGGGGCCGGACAGCAATGGGGATGGAATCCAGGATTGGGTCGCTGCGATGCTTAATGCAGAATCGGGCCGCGATACCAACGCGCCATTATCCAGTTACATTTCGCCCCTGTGTTTGGAAGGTCGTGACCCATATCTCTCGATGATGAATCTCAAAGTCGAGTCGGGTGATGGTCAGGTGGAATGGCCAGTTCAACATAATGCGGGAAAGCGATGGTTTGGAAATGTGCCTCTTCAAACGAACGGAAATACCACCGTAAAGATTTCATATCAAAACCAAGGTGTGATCGAGCGGCACCTAATAAAATGGGAACCATTTAACATCCTGACTTTGGCAACGAGTTCCGTTCCGACTCTGGCGATCCGAAAGGACGACGGCCTGCTCTTCACCGCGCGGCCGGTGAATCGTCCACATGCAAATGTTCTGATCGCGATCTCCAACGGCGTCCAGAGTATAGCCCAATACACGACGACTACCAAAGATCCCGCGCCGTTCCAGTTCACCAATACAGGTGATTACTCCGTGACGGCGACCTACACGCCAGCCAACAACAGCGCGCCAGTCACGGGCAATATTACCGTAAGAGTGATTGATTACGGCTTTCCGGAGAATCCGGCTTGTTGGGCTGGCAAAGTGCGGGATTGGTCGCTGACCAATGTTCCTTCCGAAATTGCCGTGGAAAGCGATCCGAGGCTAATCGTGACGCCAAAAACCAACGCCATGACAAATGTCCGGGCAATGAGTTTATTGATTGATGAAAATGAACCGCGCACGATGGTTTCGCGTCTGGGAACAAACGGGTCAATCGTGGCGGCAATCCAAGCCGATGGTCTTCGGTTCTTTGCCGCGCCGGATACTTACAACAAAGTGATTGAGAAATATCCGGACGGCAGTCGGTTGGCTGAGACAATGAATGTTTTAAGCCCGGTGCTCCCGAATGTTATCGTGCAGATTAGAATTATCGTTGGTGGCGTTACTTTCGATGATGGCACTATCTACAAGGAACTATCGGCTTCTGATTTCGATGAGTTAGGCCAGTGTAAAGTGCGCTTCATCATGGCTGCTGGGGTTCAAACCGCCAACTGCCGCCGTATTAGTATTTTTCAGGGTGCGACCCGGATTGGAGGGTATCAATGAAAACGGGCGTTAAAATTGCCGTTGTATTGGGAGCGGTTATCGTGACAGGCAGTTTAGGCGTATTGTTTAGGCATTCGTCTCCGCAAATCCTTGAGCCAGTTGGGAACAATTCGCAGGTCAGTCCCGCCAAGGTCACTCCACCTGCCACGCCAAGTTCTGTAACTGTTGCGCCACCAATAATTGTAACCGAATCGCTCCGGCCAATTATTGCTGCCTCGCCATCGACTTCGTTTGCTGAACGGGTGAATAACCTTCGCGCGTTGCCAGCGGACCTTACGACCAATGATGTCCAGACTTTATTCGTGTATCTACAAGCGCCAGCACCTTCCAACGCGGAAAATCGGACGCAAGAAAATTGGCTGCGGAATGGGATGATGGACAAACTGGCCGATGCATCGGCCTTGCCTGTCGGCCTCTCCCAAGTGTTAGTTAAGATCTATCAAGACCCGGCGCAGGACATCGTGATGCGCGACTACGCAGTGCAGCACATAACCCCGGTTTATGCTCGGGCGAGCGTTGAGGAAAAAACAGCGCTTCAGCAAGTCTTGTGGCAGGCAGTGGAAGAGACCGATAGCAGTATTGCCGGAACGGCCTTACTGGCCTTGAGTGATCTCGCGCCAGAGCACAGCGAATTGGATCAAAAAAAGCTGAATGAAGCGGCTTTAAAAATGGCTGGTGACGAGCGCTGTGGCGAGTTGTCTCGCATCACGGCCCTTCAGCTTTGCGGCCGCATGGGCATAGCGGAATCCGCCCCGCTCCTGCTCCAAGTAGCCCAGAAAGCGAAAAGTGTTCCGTTGCAGATCGCAGCGATCGCAGCGTTGGGCGACGTGGGCAATGACGAGGCGCAGAATTTTTTGAAGCACCTGGACGCTCAACCCGAATCACGGCTCGGGCCCGCCCTGGAAACAGCTTTGAAAAAACTTAATCAACGACGGGGAATCTGAGCGAACGACTGGAGAAGGAAACACATGAAACAAATCTTAACACTTTGCGCTGCGGTCGGCGTTTTAATCCTGGGTTGCGTCGAGGGGTGGGCACAGAATGATCCGTCCTGCACGTCGCCTTCTATCTACACCCAGCCATTGGGCCGGACCAACATCCAGGGCTCGACCGTCCTTTTCTCCGTTCGTGCGGCTGGCGACCCGACCTTGACGTATCAATGGCGCACAAACGGGGTCAACCTCAGCAATGGTGCCCATATTTCAGGTGCCACCTCCAATGATTTGACGGTCAACAATCTGATGCCGAGTGACGAGGCTAATTACAGCGTGGTCGTCGCTAATGGCTGTCCAGGCGCTGTCACTAGTTCCGCTGTGGTGTTGAAGATAGTCGTGCCTCTATTGATTACAGAACAGCCTCAAAGCCAGACTGTGGCCCAGGGAAGCAATGCTACATTTACGGTGAGCGCTTCCGGCCCAGGCACGCTCGGGTATCAATGGCGATTCAATGGCACCAACATATCGGGAGCGACCTCCACCAATTATACTCTGACCAATTGCCAGCAAACCAATGCTGGATATTATTCGGTAGTCGTGACCAATGCGACCGCATCGGCTTCCAGCGTCAATGCGCTGCTTACTGTGGTGGGAATGAGTCGGATCATTGTTGATGGGTCGTATCCCGAGATCGCGCGGACAAACTCGATTTGTACAAATACGACTCTTGTTTTACGGGCCATGCCAAATCCGGAAAGTGCGCTGTTTCCGACCAATGCGCCGGTCTGGAGTATTACCCAGCCGGGTGGATCGAGCCTTACCGTTCCTTCGGTTGGAACGGTGACAACTTCACTGACGCCGTTGATCGCTGGAACTTATACCATCACCGCCTCAAGTGGAACCTCCACGACCAATTTCGTAATTACCGTCGTGGATGGGGGCGATGCAAATTACAATGGGATCAGCGATTGCCAGGAACTCAATTTTGCTCCTGCCTCTTGGCAGACCCAATTGGGCAACTGGCGGTTTGACACTTCTGACTGGATTGGATTGGAAGGTCAACTGCCCGTCTCCTACACAAATCTACAATTGAAAGCCGGATTCAGCATTGGAGCACTTGAGGTCAGCTCTAATTTAGGACCGGCCCGGATTGTATATTCCGAAATCAACCCCAACACTTCGGTCGCGAACATCAATTTGCGTGAGGGAAGTATTCGGTTTTGGTTCAGGCCCAGTTGGAACAGCGGGACGGGCGCTGGTCCAAAACAACCCGAGCCAAGGCTAATTGAGACTGGCACTAAGGGAACAACCAATGGAAGTTGGGGTCTATATCTAAATACCGACGGGACGATTTTGCGTTTCTGCACTCAGACCAACTCAACTCTGGCCACCAATCTTTCTGCAACGATTTCCTGGACGTCAAACGTATGGCACCACATTACGCTGACTTACTCTTCGACAAACACATCACTTTATATTGATGGCGCGCTGGCCACCAGCGGTGCTGGTGTCACCAATTGGCCCTCCAGTTCAGTTCGAGCGACCAATGGGTTCCGGATTGGTTCAGACGTTAATGGCACAAACTGGGCTCAAGGAAGGTTCGACAACCTTGGAACATTCAACTACGTCATTCCACCTGCCTATGTCACCAACTACTTCCAAACTCACTCAACTTCACCGGCGGGTCGAACCAATGTATGTCCTTTAGCTCCAATTGCGCTGGATTTCTCTTTTGCTCAATCCCTTATCTACGGTCAGTTGATTCAAACCACCAATGGTTCAGATAATGGCAATTTCATTTGGTTGGATTGGTCTGGAATTGACTCAGACAATAATGGACTAGAGGCCCGATTGTTAAATTTCGATAGCGTTACCAACTATATCAATCAAGAAGCGGGCGGGAGCAATATTCTCTATATTGACGGATTGGTTGCTGGAAATACTGGAGCCCACGGCGGTTTGGGGTCAATTCTAAATTTGTATACCAATGCTGTTAACGCGGCGCATCCCACTTTGATCAGGGTGATTTTATATAGTGACCGGCCAACTGGCCAGGGGCATGATTATGATTATCGGATAGCGGCCTTTGCTGACATTCAATTGATCAGCCATCAACTCACTGGAGGCAATCGTTCGATCAAATTCATTTATCGTGGAGCTCAATCCTGTAACGCTTACACTCCGAACCACCCACCCACTTGTCAGATCGTTAATTTGAGCAGCAATCAGGTTTTTACGGCTTCGGACACAAATGCTGTCGCGACAGTGCCTATCACCGTCACAGCAAGTGATCCGGAAGATGGCGTGAGGCACGTCAAATATTATAGTAGTGCCACCACAAATTCACTTGGCACGTTGCTCTACTACCATGCAATAACAAATGCAAACACCAATCTTTTCACGTATGTATGGACCAATGCCTTGCATGGGGTGAATTACTTGTCCGCAGTTGCGACCGATGAGCTGGGAGCGATGGCGACATCCTCGGTTCCTGTCATTGTGAACTGGCACCCTACGGTCAACGCTGGCGCAAACCAAACCTTGATCTGGACTGAGGGAAGCAGCAGCATCGTTGTGAACCTGACCGGTACGACTTCTGATGACGGGCTGCCATCTGGTTTGCTCACCAACGCGTGGAGTGTGGCGAGCAGCAACGGGCCCGTTACTTTCGGTTCAACGAGTAACCCAATCACAACAGCTACTATGACGACAAACGGCGTGTACGTACTCAGATTGACTGCAAGTGATGGCGTTTCGGGTGGATCAAATCAATGCACCATAACCATTCAACGACGTCCATTAATCTCGATGACGTCTCCGCCAACCACAGCAAGGTTCAACTCAGGCGAAACGATTTCATTGCAAGCATCGGCTTGGGATTTTGACGGATCCATAACCAATATTGAATTTTACAATGTAAGAAGCGGAGCGACCAATGATTTGGGCGCGGCATCTGCATTGGGTTCAATTGGAATCACAAACTACCGATCCTTCGCCTGGACTACAGCGTTGATTGGAACAAATGCGGTCTATGCCATCGCGACGGACAATAATGGCCTCTGTGCGACCTCAAGTCCGAACGTGAGTCTAATCGTTAACGCTTCAACCACGAACGTGGCACCTTCGGTCAGCATTACGAGCCCCACCAACAATCAAATGTTCTTGTTATCGCCAACGAATATTTTAATTTCAGCGTCTGCCGTAGATATCGACGGAAGTATCACAAATGTTGAATTCTATAGCGGCAGCACGAAACTCGGCCAAGCCACCACCCTGCCTTACCAGTTTCTGTGGACCAATGTTGTTAGCGGGACAAATGTTTTGAAAGCACGGGCGTTTGACAATCTTGGTGCCAGCAACACCTCTGACGTAATCACAAATATTTTCAACGCACCTCCAACGGTCACGATCGTAACTCCAGCGACGAACACTTCAGTTTACGAGGTTGCTTCAGTCCTCTTGTCCGCGCACGCATTGGACAGCGACGGAACCATCGCTAATGTTGTTTTCCTATCCGGAACAAATCTGATCGGCAATGGAACTCTTGTCGGAACTAACTATACATATACATGGACCGGTCGGACCAATCATCTTTATCCCATTACAGCTGTGGCGACCGACAACCGTGGCGGTATGGCTGTTTCTCCAATCCGCGTTTTTAAGGTTATTCCAACCGATACGCTTCCGACCGTATCAATCACATTCCCTACGAATCACATGACTTTTGCTGCTGGTGCGGACATTACGATCACTGCTGGGGTTACAAATGGTTCAGGATCGGTCACCAATGTCGAATTCTATGTCGATGATCGGCTCCTGGGAACTGATTCTGACGAGCCTTACAGCATCAGGGAATGTTGCTGGAAAAAGGGTGAATACGTACTTAGAGCCAAAGCTCTGAGCGACTCGGGTCTTTATGGCGAATCGACACCTGTCATTATCACAATTACAGATTCGGCTCCTACCACGGCCAATGGGCAGTGGGACACGAGCTATGCATTTACTTCCGCATACCGCGGAAACATTCGAGCATTGGCCAAGGATGCAAACGGTATGTTTTATGCGGGAGGTTGCGGTAATGATTTCAATTCCGGACGTGGTCCAATTGCACGCTTTGATGGAATTGATTGGGAAGACCTGGGATTGATGAACGCCGATAGCTCGGTCCAGGCTATCAAGGAGATTGCCGGGGAACTGTGGGTAGGTGGTGAATTTGATTTTGTTTATGGTGATAATCACAAAATTGCCACATGGGACGGGACCAGTTGGCTGGCAAAAGGAAACGAATTGAATGGAGCCGTTAGCGCGATCGCGAATATAGGTTCTGAAATTTATGTGGGGGGCAGCTTTACCCAGGCTGGAGACGATACAAACGTTCAGTATATAGCCAAACTTGTCGGGACGAACTGGGTCACGGTTGGCAATGGATTGTCCCTTGTCGAAGGGGTCGGTGTCCGGGCAATTGCCAGCATCGGTAATGACCTTTACATCGGTGGCGATTTTACCTCCGCAGGTGGATCCACAAACATACAATATATTGCAAAGCTGGTTGGCACAAATTGGGTAGCTTTGGGTGCGGGGGTTGATAATTATGTTCGAACTCTGGCAACTTGTGGGTCGGAACTGTTTGTCGGTGGGGATTTCACAACCGCAGGCTTATACACAAACGCTAACTGTGTCGCCAAGTGGGATCAATCTGAATGGACCACTCTGGGTTCGGGCGTGTATGGTCCTTCGACCAATGAACCCTCAGACGTTTCGTCTGGGTGTGAAAAGGTTCCTCATCGATTTGTTCAAACTATCTCTCTCCACGGCTATGATGTATTTGTGGGGGGTAGGTTTCGCACCGTTAGAAACGGCACCAATGAAATTACGGCCAACCATATAGCAGAGGCTAGATGGAATCCTTCAATTCAGAGTTGGACGTGGTCGAGTTTGCAAGGGGGTGTCTCCAACCTGAGCACATCATCGGAAGGCGATCATATTATGAGCAGCTTCATTGTAGACAGCCCGAACACCAATGGTTTTGAGCTGTTTATTGGCGGCGCATTCGACGCTATAGGAGGCAAGCCAAGTCTCCGGGTTGGACGATGGGCGGTGGGACTGACCAACAATTTAGATACAAACTCCCCTACCGTCACAATTATTTCCCCGACCAATGGAACAGTGTTTTTTGCCCCAGGTAGCATCACTTTGGAAGCTATCGCAACGGCAATTCCTGACGAATATATTTCTTCAGTTGATTTCTATGTGGATGGGGTCCTGCTTGGCCAAGGCAGCGGTGACCCGTCCACTTACGACTGGGTTGATCCCACCCCTGGCATTCACGTAATCACGGCTCTGGCTGAGGACAGTTATCAAGGGCCGCCCAGAAAAACACTCTCAAAAGAGGTGTATATTCGAATTCGAGGAGATTCCAACGTTATAGCAAATGATGACGTTGTGACCTTCTCCATGAACAGCGGCTACAACACGATCAATGTTTTGACCAACGATACTGCCGCTGGCACTAATAGATTGACTATTGTTGACGTTTTTTCACTTATGGGCCATGGTGGTACTGCTTCGATTTCTCCAAACGGCACGAATTTAATCTACAGACCGTATCCAAATACTTTCGGCGATTATTTTTTTGGATATACTATTTCTGACGGTACCCATTTCGACAGCGCATACGTTTCCGTAAACATTCGATCCAAGCCGGTGGTGGATATTATTAATCCCGTCACTGGGGACCAGTTTTCGATTTCCTCTAGCGTACTCGTTACTGGAACGAGTTCCGACTGGGACGCTGTCGTGACAAACGTATCACTTTACGTAAACGGTATTAAATTTAGTCAAACGACCAATCCAACTTTCAGTTTCACCTGGACAACAAATGTGGCTGCTTACTATTCCATGGTGGCAGTAGCGACCGATAGTACTGGACTGACCAACTCTTCACTGCCTGTCACGGTTTCTTTGACAAACGGCTCCACCAGCCTCAACCTGCCAATTGCGGTAATCTCGAATCTTGTAACCACAGTCAGCAATCTTGGAGCAATCGTGATTACAAATTATCCTGTGATTCGAGATGGCATGTTTAACTTGATTGGTAGGGCTTCAGATCCAGACAACTTGGTTTACTACCAAGTGGTACTCCACCTGCCAGACAGCGAAGACGATTTTGCCAACGTCACACCAACCCCTCGAAATTCTTACGGATTTCACGACGGCGGAGACACCGCTGGCGCTTTAGGAGCACTCGATCTGACTTTTGCTCCGAATGGAATTTACGATTTAGAATTAAGAGTACAAGGCGGTGGCCGCCAAGCCAGTGCGAGTGTGCGAGTTAAATTGGATTCTCAACTCAAAATCGGTCAATTCAGTTTCAGTGAGCAGGATCTGGTTATTCCAGTGAGTGGACTTCCTCTAACGGTGACACGGTCTTACAATTCGATGAATACGCGCTCCGGTGCCTTCGGTCAGAGCTGGACTTATGCTCTCAATGACATGGATGTTCAACTGGACGATGAACGGGACTACATTCCAGTTGGTGGGAACACTTTCAACTTTGCCGAGGAGGAGGAGGATGAAAACGGGTTGGCACAATCTGTCAGCATTCGTGTGGGGGGCGGTCGCGATGTAACTCTGACTTTACCTGATGGCCGTAGGACGACGTTTACGTTTGCGCCGAGAAAAGGAGATTTTAATTATTATGGAGAATGGAAAGCTCCGACCGGCGTCAATGCCACGCTCACGCCCATGGGATCGGAGATTATTGATTTCTTCCCATCGCCGGCTCACTGGAGGGCTGCTGGGGAAAATTCGACGTTTGAAAACTACGATGTCCCGGGTTGGGTTTTGCAGACACAAGATGGGACAAGATTTAATATCACCCGTGGAAGCGGCAACCAGGTGGTCTATCAAGACCCTGATAATCCCTATGGATTCCCGCTACAAACAAAAGCTTATGGCGCACCAAAACTAACCAGCATCGAGCAACGCAGTGGAGACACAGTCGTCATTGGGCAGAACAGTATTTATCATCAGAATTCTAACGGAGTCACTCGCGCCGCCTATTTTGAACGTGATACCCAAGACCGTATCACTGCCATTCATGACCCGATCTCTGGAAGCGACGGCTTGGCATCGGTTAAATATTCATACGATCCGGGCACAGGAAACCTCGTCCAGGTAAAACGATTGACCGACCGCGCCGCCGGGTCCTATGTAGCAACTACGTATCATTATGATAATCCAAGTTTTCCACATTTCATTACTTCCATCGAAGATCCTCGGGGAATATCAATCGCTAAAAACTATTACAACGATGATGGAAAATTGATCGCCATCGAAGATGCGGATGGAAAGCGCACCGAATTCATTCATAACACCACCAATCGTGTGGAATTGGTGATTGACCGTCTGGGGCGCACCAATGCGTTTGCTTACGATTTGCACGGGAATGTAACCGACACCACCAACGCCCTCGGCCAGATTACCAAAATGGGCTATGACAGTTTTGATAATAAAACAAACGATATCGTCTACTTAAGCGGCTCTGCTTACGCCACAAATCGTTATGAATATGTATCCACAAACTTGTTGGAGAAAACGTTTGATGCGTTGGGAAATAGCAACGTTCTCACTTACAACGCATACGCCCAGGTGCAAACGATGCGGGACGCGCTCGGTTATCCTTCCACAAATTATTACGATTCCATAACCGGAAATCTTACGGGCACCAGCGACGCTCAAGGGAATTTGTCGACTAATTTCTACAATGGTATCAATCAATTGACTGTGTCACGAAACGCGGTCGGAACCTATTCCTTCAATTATTACGACGGAGTTGGAAATTTAACGGGAACAGAAATGGCCGCCGCAGATGGTGTGACGCTTCTAAGTTCATCTTCCTTTGGTTACGATCTCAATGGGAATCGCACTAGCCAGATGGTCTGGCGCAGGGTCAACGGAACGTGGACGGGTGCGACAAACACTTACATTTACGACGCATTGAACCGGGTGGTTCACACGATTGACTCTGATGGGCTGACGAATTCAGTGGTTTACAATGCAATGGGTAAACAGGAGGCAACAATTGACAAGCTGGGGCGGACAAATCGTTACGAATACGATTTTCAAGGACGGTTGTTCCGCACGATTTATACGGATGGAAACACTAACGCGTTCTCACAATTTGATTCGGAAGGGCGTCGGACAAACAGTGTGGATCGAGCGGGAAGATCGACAATTTCCGAGTATGATGCCGTCGGCCGGTTGACGAACACTATTTACGCTGACACGAATCATACAACCACGGTGTATGATGATCTTGGGCGAGTGAAGTGGACTATCGACGCGCGGGGTATTACCAATGCGCCGGGGTATGACGTGCTGGGTCGGCGGGTGTCGATGACCAATGCGTTGGGCACGAGTGAACAGATAGTCAATCGGTTTGGATACGACGCAAACGGCAACCAACCTTATGTAACGAACGTGCTGGGCG
The DNA here is from genome assembly GCA_043775015.1 of Verrucomicrobiota bacterium. Taxonomy (GTDB): domain Bacteria; phylum Verrucomicrobiota; class Verrucomicrobiia; order Limisphaerales; family CANJXF01; genus CANJXF01. The sequence goes on along the minus strand of JAYVSV010000031.1, from coordinate 44,054 downwards.
CGGTGACGACAAATATTTTTGATTCGTTGAATCGGGTGACACAAGTGCAGTTGCCAGATGGCACCAAGATGTTCACAGGCTTTGATGCGGTTGGGCGTCGGGTGGCGGAGACGAATCAGGACAATATCGTGTCGCGATTTGGCTACGATGGTGTGGGGAGATTAACGGCGGTAACGAATGCGTTTGGCACGGCGGAACAAACGGTGACACGGTATGAATACGATGAGGCGGGCAATCAGTTGCGGCAGATTGATGCGTTGAACCGGACCAACCAGTATGCGTATGACGACATGGGGCGGCGGATTTCGCACACGATGCCGGATACGAGTCTGGTGGAACGGTTCAGTTACACTGAGATGGGCAATGTGCGGTATCACACCAATTTCAACGGCGTGATAATCACCAATCAGTATGACCTGTTAAATCGCTTGACCAACCGGGTTTCAGGTTCGTATCAGGTGCAATACAGTTACACGACGAACGGGCAACGGCAGACGATGATCGATGCGAGTGGGACAACGACTTACACCTATGACAATCGGGATCGTTTGAGGACGAATGCCACGCCGCAAGGAACGGTTTTTTACGCTTACAACGCCAACGGAAGCGTGACGAATATCTGGTCGAGCACGACCAGTGGTGTGAATTTACGATATGGCTATGATTCGTTGAGTCGGATTACCAACGTGCTTGCGAACGGAAATGCAGCGGCGGACTACAGTTTCGATGCGGTTGGAAATCTGCAGAAGATTTCATACGGTAACGGTGTGACGAATCGGTATCAGTATGATTCTCTGAATCGTCTGACAAATTTGACCTGGAAACTGAGCGGAGCTGCTCGGGGTGATTTCTCGTATCTACTGGGGCTAACGGGAAACCGAACAAATCTGCTTGAAACTGTCGATGTCATCTCACGAACCAACACGTGGAAATTCGATTCATTGTATCGGCTAACCAACGAAATTTCAAGGGCAACGAGCGATAGTGGAACCAATGTTTACGCGTATGATGCTGTGGGGAATCGGCTCACACGAAACGTAACTGGATTCGCGGCTTTGACAAATCAGACGTTCAATTTTGACAATAATGATCGGTTGGACAATGACAGTAATACCAACACGACAAGCGCATGGTTTGATGCAAATGGAAACACGACCAATTACGGCGGTGCTTACCAATATGACGTTGAAAACCGTCTGACGAATGCGAACAGCGGTGCAGTGCAAATCTTTTACAACGGTGACGGACACCGCGTGAAGAAAATCACTGCGAGTAGCACAACATTGTATCTGGTGGACAGTCGCAATCCGAGTGGTTACGCGCAAGTGTTGGAAGAGCTGACGGTAAGCGGTGGAACGACGAATCTCTCAAAAATCTACAACTATGGGCTAGACTTGATTTCACAAAAAGACAGTGGTGGAACAGTTTATTATTTCGGCTATGACGGTCACGGTTCAACACGGTTTCTGTTAAACGGTTCGGGCAACGTCAGTCAGACGTTTGCTTACGATGCTTATGGAACGATGATCGCGTCGAATGCCGCACCCGCAACCGTTTATCTTTATGCAGGAGAGCAATTTGATTCAAACTTGGGATTCTATTATCTGCGCGCCAGGTATCTGAATCAGAATGTGGGACGGTTTCAAACGAGCGATAGCTATGATGGCTATAACGAAGACCCGCTAAGTCTGCATAAATACCTCTACTGTGGCGCAAATCCGGTTAATCATATTGACCCCAGCGGAACCGATTTTATTTCAACTCTTAGCACCGCTTATATTAGCGTCCAGTTAGCTGCTCTTAATTTCGTCGCTGTCAACGGGGCGTTTGCAGAAGCCGTAACCGTGGTGACCGCGTTAAGCATATACCAAAGCTCTCAATTGCTGTATACTGGGATCGATCCCGAAACTGGCGAACGGGCAACCGCACTGGCAACGGCTTTTGCTGTCGCAGATTTTCTTCCGGCAGGAAAACTCATTACAAAACCTTTAAGGGGGGCAACAGCTGAAGTTTATAGAAAGTCGGCGCGTATTGTTTGGGATAGCCTGTCTACCATAAAACGCTCGTCGGCTGATGTTCATCATCGTATTCCGCTAGAATGGTCTCATCTTTATCCTGAATTAAATCCCAATCGTTCTAGCAATTTGAAGTGGATACCAAGAACTATTCATCAAGGAGCTGACGGTGTTAGCGCAGCATGGACCAGATTTAGAAACTCTCTTGGAGGTAGATCGCCTACCGCACAGGAAGTTCTGGATAAAGCAGCCGAAATCGATAGCCGATTTGGCAAAGATATGATAGGTCTTGAATAAAAATAATAATTTATGATTGAAGACAAAGTTATTAAATTTCTCAAGCAAGTGAAGCCGCTGGGAGACAAGCCTATTGAACTTAAACCTGCAAGCGAGGAGGATATAAAAAGATTTGAAGGCGCTCATGAATTCGAGCTTCCCACTGAGGTAAAAACATGGCTTCGAAGATGCAATGGTGCAGACACAAATCCGGGAGGGCTTGTCAGTTTGTTTTCGACACACGAAACCGTCTCTCTTGATTGGTATTTCAAAGAGTATCCCGAATGGAAATCAAAAGGCTGGATTCCTTTAGCAAATGATGGGTGTGGGGATATTTATATTCTTCTTTCAAAGCAGATCGCCCCTGTGTCTGGAACGCATCCTGTTTGCTTCTTGGATCAAGCTGACTTTAATTCTCCGGCCTACTTCGTTGCGTCTGGATTATGGAGGTTTCTCTATTTCCTGTTGGAAAACGAAATTCTGAATGAGCGAGGTATTCCAACGTATTGGCCATTTAATAAAGCAAGTGTGCTCAAGCTTGACCCCAATCTTGCAGAATGTCGTGATTTTCCATTGCCTTGGGAAGTTGAGTAATGCATCGATGGATTTATACATGGTGAGAATATGATTTCGAAGAAGTGAATGTGGATGAAAACTGCATTAGCCAAGAGCGGAAAGAAATCGGATATGAATATACGAATCGTTTTTAGGACATTACTAGCAGTGACACTGTTACTTGCTGCTGGACCATCCCAGGCACGATGGCTCAACGCGAATAGCGGTCGCTTCCAAACGATGGATTCGTTTGAAGGTGCGCAGGCCGATCCTCAATCGTTGCATAAATACCTCTATGCGCACGGGAACCCCGTGAACATGGTGGACCCATCCGGGCATGACGGGGAGATGAGTAGTCTGGTCACCACGATGGGGCAAATCGGCTATCTCGCAGGTCGAACCTTCGCTGCCGTAAGTAATATGCGTTGGATGGCGTATGCCAGGCTGACTCCAGTGATTGAAAAGGCATGGCAGGCAGTTTTCTGGGCGGATGTTGCTGTCACGGCTGTCGGGGTTGGCGCAGCGGTTGCCCCTGAGGTTCTGAATCTGGCAGCCGATTTGGGAACGAAGATAAACCGTGCCTACACCATGAACACGGTGGACATCCCAGAAGGCTGGGCTTCGAGAGGATGGGCAATCGAGAATATCGGTGGTCAGCAACTCGAAGCAATGGGAGGAAGCTACGTCGGTGGCAACGTCAAAGGAATTGACGGAACACTTGGCATCGGGCCAGGCAACGTGCTGGTTTCATTCAAATCTCACGATGTTGCTGAGGAGAATCTGATTGAGACCATCGGGAGGGACATGAGAAAGCTTTCGGCGCTTGATCCAGAGGAGATTCGTGGAACGACAGGGGGAAGAACCAGATACGCGCTACCACCCGGTCCTGTTCCAGGGAGAATCACCGTTATCGCTGTTCCCCAAAATCAAATCCGATACGTAATCTCTCCGCAGTTCATCAACGCCATGCGGCAGTTGGCTGAGGAGACAAAGACAATCCCAATCGTTCGCGCCGTTCGGAATTGGCCGGGAAGAGCGCGATAAAGCACCATGAGCTTGACCGTTTTAGTTCACAACGAGCTTCCTGTTGCGATTGTGCGATGGTTTCTGGACTCGAAAGGCAACGTGATTTTTGCCTCTGGCCCGGTTGTTCAGATGCCGTGCGAAGAATTTCGTGCGACGGGATACGACTGGGTTCACCGTCACTTTGAGGAATACCTGAGAATCCGCCTCCCTGAGAGCAAAGTTGTTCCGGTGTTCCAGTCAGGTGAGGCGGAGAAACTCATGAAGGGCCGACGCGCCCTGGAGATCGGCAGATACCCTGACGGTAAGCTGATTTTTTCGCCAAAGGCGATTCGGAAATACGATCTGGCATACTTAGAGGGAGTGGGAAAAGAAACTCGCCGAACCATTCCTGAAAACAGTTCTCTGGACGTCTTCTGGAAAGCCTTCGATGAAGCCTTGGCTGCTGCGCCGCCTGACGAATGACGCCTGTGGCAAATGACAAACACATATTAGGACGAACGGGCAAATGAAGAAACGGTGCATGACGATCAAGCGCGGGTGAAGTAGATGGATAAATCGCATTAGCAAAGAAGAGAAAGGAATCGGATATGTATAAACGAATCGTTTTTAGAACCCTATTAGCAGTGACACTATTACTTGCTGCTGGAACAGCGCAGGCGCGATGGCTCAACGCGAATAGCGGTCGCTTCCAAACGATGGATTCGTATGAAGGTGATAAGGAAGACCCTCAAAGCCATCACAAATACGCCTACTGTCAGGCAAATCCTATTACTCGGGTTGATCCATCAGGACTTGCCGATTACTTACTATTCTGGGGGGACGAACAAGGGGTGCCGTTCGAGGATGCTGCAGAGACCAAGCGAGATGAGATTCAGAAGCGCCCCAGTTTCGATGCTGCGAAGGACAAAACTTATATCATTTCAGCTACCAAATTCGAAGATGTTGGGAGTGTTTTGAGGGAGCGCAAAGAAATTAAAGAGGTCTATTTCTTTGTGCATCATAGCCCCGATGTGATGCATTTGGACATGGCTTCGACAGCTCCTAATTCTAACGTGAGTAAAGATGGTGCAACTTACACGAAACGTACTGGTTGGTTCAGAAAAGAAACGTACGTCACAACGGCATTCACAAATTGGGATAAATCCAATTGTACCGCCGGAGGAAATCTCTTCATTTTTGGTTGTCACAGTACAAGCTTGGCTAAAAGCATGGGCCGTTATTTGTTCGGCAAGGAAGGGGAAGGTATCGGCACCACATGCTATTTCCCTCGTGGTGACGATGGTGGGGTATATCCGATGGGGAGGATCGGTTATTTCAATTTCCTGAACGGGCAAGCTCTTGATAGGAATGCAGCCGTGGGTATTGTGTCCGGCCCTTACTTCTGACGCTGATTGTCAATAATGAGTTCGAAAATAAAGATTTCTGGCATCGCTTTAGTGTTGGCAATGTCAGCCATAATTTGCTGGTTCTACATACGAGTAAATAGTTACGTAATCGTATCACAAAGGACATACGGAAGCGCGTTTGCTGAGGAAGATGCAACGAGAGGCTACGCCGTCCGCTCCTCCAATGATTTAAAAAATGCATTGTCAAAATATGGCATTACAGAGTCCAGCTTCGACAGCGGGGAAGGTGCAGTGAACTTTGACAAGGAGTTTGTGTTTATTGTGGAGAAGGGCAGTTTGCTAGAAATCTATTCGGGGAATTCCGGTTTCGATATTGCGGCGGTAAAACCCTCGACCAATTTGAGCACGGCTATTGTTCGCGGGCCGAAATCTCGACCAATCAAAACGGTTGGCAGGTAATGAACTGTGGTTCCGCTAAACTTATTTGTTCATAAGTCTCGAAGCGAGTAATTGAGTAAAGCATTCAGAATTCGGAATATGAGTAAGGACAATTTGTCGAAAGGCACAGTCCAGAGGTCAAAATATTTTTTGATGTTTAGGATTTTTCTTTTTGCAGTGGGCATAGCAACAATTTATGCGTTTAAGTCAAAATCAAAATCGACCCAATTAGCGTCTGTAAATCTTGCGCCAAATCACAAAGCCGCTCCCAAGGAACTGTCGCTTTTTGGAACTGAATTTGGCCAGTTTTCACCTTACACTGAAGCCGAGCACGAACTAGAGAAGTTGCTTCACGGCAAAGACGAGAACATTGATCTGGCCTTGGCGAACTGGCTCATTGCTGCGGATGTTCCCCAATTTAGCGACATGTCACGCGAGACATATTTTGCACAGTTGAATGTGATGATTTCTCAAGTGCGCCAAGATGTGGGGAAAATGCAAAAAGTCGCTGAATCGCGAGGGAAGAGTCTCAATGATCCAGACACCCGCTGCGCCATTTTTTGCAGTGCCATTATCAAGTTGCACTTCGCCTACACAGAGGAATTCCGCCAGGAAAATTTGACTCCGGCGTTGATGAAGGGCTTGTATTCCGACGCCAATAATATCTTGCTGGCGGGTTTGTTTCGAACGCATCGTGGCTCGTGTGTTTCCATGCCTTTGATTTACCTGGTTATCGGCCAGCGGTTAGGACTCCCGGTTCATCTCGTGGCTGTAGGAAAGCATTATTTTGTTCGATGGGAAGAGTCGCGTTATCGCATGAACATTGAGACGACGATTGTAGATAAAGTCTCTGTGACACCGGACGATTCTGTTTATCTCGACATCGAAGGCATAACGCGCGAGCAGTTGGCCGGCAGCGATCTGCGGAACCTGAGCAACCGCGAAGTCGTTGGCAATCTCTTCTTCGCGCGATCTGCGTATTGGGCGACGAGGGGACCAGAGTGCAAAACCCAACAATGCCTTGATCTCTCACGCGCGAGCCATCTTTCACCAGATGATCCCGGAATAAAGGTGTCGCATCAGGCTCTGTTTAGTTTTTACGGTATCAAACCCGAACACAAATCGCTCAACATCAAACCGAAAATATAGAAAGATAGTGATATGAAAAACCGGATCATCTTACGCTTATTTCTGGCAATCGTTTTTTTTCTTGCGCCGGAAGTATCTCGCGCGCGATGGATGAATCCTAATTCGGGGCGCTTTCAAACAATGGATACGTTTGAGGGCGAAGTAGAGTGCCCGCAGACGCTGCATAAATATGGATACGGGGCGGATGATCCCGTCAATGAGATTGACCCGCTTGGCCAGTCGTTCTTCGGTTTTGATGGAACTGGTAACTCGCAAACACGGAATAAAAGCAACGTCCTCAAGATGTGGTTTGGATCGACCGATCCGGATGCCCACTATGAAGTAGGCGTCGGGACCGCGTGGGGAACGAGAACTTTTGCAGGAGCTACTGGATTAGGAATGGCCAGACGCGAAAGCAAAGCGATGCGTGAATTAATAGCTGACCGGGCAAAGGGTGATACTACAGTTGATATTGTTGGTTTCAGTCGTGGTGGCATTGAAGCGACCGAATTCGCAAATCGCGTAGCCGATGCGTTTCCTGATGAAAAAATCCGATTTGTAGGTCTTTTCGACCCGGTTGGCTCCGTTGGACATCCGGGAGGTTTTGGAAGTTATCGCACGCAGTTGCCGTCCGGCGTCGGGTATTCAGTGGAGGCAATGGCGGCGAACGAAAACCGTTCATCATTTCCGGGCACAGATGTTAATGTGAATCTTCAGCAGTGGTTTCGTGGAACGCACTCTGACATTGGCGGTGGGTGGCCCAACCATCAGTTGTCAGATTACGTATTGCAATGGATGATTCAACAGGCGCAGAGCAAGGGTGTTGGAATCAACTTGAGTGCCATTCAAGCCAAGTTTGGCTGGGACCCGAATCCGAACGGGCCAATAGACGCAAACCAAGGAATTACGTCTTGGTTCATGACAGGCGGCAGTCGCAGAGTGCTCGGCCCTGGATATTCTTTTTCCTTTGACCTTGATACTCTTGGTTTTTAACCGGTTACCATGAATGCGCTTTTGAATTGTTGTCTAAGAGCTGCACTGATTGCTGCAAGCACCGTCGTGCTCGTAGTTGTCGGATGTTCGAGTGCAACAGGCGCGGATATGGAATATTACATTGGTTTTCTCAATAAGACAGGCCACGACTTGGACGAAGTGTCTGTTTATTCCAGCAATAAATTATGGGGATTTCCCGCGCCAATGGTGGTTGGCGGGGAGAGAACCGAAGGCGTGATCACAGCGCCAATTCCTTCGAAAGCTGGGGTCAGGATAGTTGATCACGGGCAGCATAAATCCGTCATGGTAAGCATTAAAGATGTTCCAAAGGATTTTCAGGATGGCACGATTTATTTTGTCTTCAATCGGGATGGCACGGTTGAAGCAAAGGCGCTCAAGAAAGACGACACGGTTGGCCATGCTGAACTGGTAAAAGGCTTGCGTCCGGCTGGAGAATACCGGTTCGGTTTTGTTAACAAGACAGGACACGAACTTCAGGCCGTCACGGTTTTTTACGACGACCAAAAAGCTGCCACTGGTGGCGATGTTCTGGCACGATCACAGGCCAACTTCACTTATTCAGATCCATTGACCACGGCACGTCCAGCGGAAGCGGAATTGCGCTGGACTGAAGATGGTGTGCCTCATGCCGTCAAAGTGAAACTGGCTGATGTGCCGAAGGAGTTTGAGGGCAGAATCTTTTTCGTTATCAAGGCCGACAACACGGTTGAGGTTCACCCGGTCAAAAACGGGGATGACAAGGCAGCCTTCAAAGTTGTGAAATGATGCAACGCAACAGTCAACATTGGAAGTTGCTTGTGCTTGTGCTTGTGCTTGCCGCGAGTGGGTGCGCGCACGGGCAGAAAAGTCTGGAACAGCTGACACAGGGAGTGGCACAAGTTCACAGTCCGTATGAAAGTTACCTGCCGCAAGCTCCGTTGGAGACAAACCGGGTGGAGTATGCCGGATTTTCGATAGTGCGCCCGGCAGACTGGGCGACCCGGACAGTTAAAATCGAAGATTGGTTTAAGGGTTCCGTAGCTGCTCAATATGAAATCGAAGGGCCGCAGGCCGACAATTACGGGCCGCGTATCACCATTCAACGTTTGGGGCCTGACGCCAACAAGACGTATCCTGATTGGTTGACACCCGGTCGGCAACTGGCGGATGGATTGGTGCTGACCCAATTTCAGAACCAGCCTGCGCTCGCAAAATTTTTACCCGGCAACGGCGCGCGGCGGGCGGTTCGCGGCTATTATCAGCCGTGGCTGTTGCAAGAGTTGATTTTTGAGCGTGACAGCCAATGGTATCTTTTGAGCTTCAACATGAAAAACGCGGACAAGGACAAGCCCTATTACACGCAGTCACTGCCGATCATCCAACAGTATTTTGACACTTTTCGTTACACGCCGACGGCAAAAGCGCTGGGGAAATGAATCTCATAAGTCATTGATTTTCGGCTTATTTCGGGATGTTTCGGGCTTTAAATGTAAGAGTTACGCCAAGCACCCCTATTTAAGCCGATCATAAACTTCGTAGCATAATGGTATGACGAATACGTAAGGAGTGAATCGATTACCGATAGTTTCATCGAGTCGCCAAACCAGATTCAACGCCTCCGGCCAGCCGGCTTCGACGAAGGCGTTTATCTAAGGGCAACAATATTCCTTTGTTTGCCCACGCGGTCGGCAGACTGCGACCTTTAAACACCGGCTCGCCTGGATTTTCAATCCTGCTGAAACATCACAGACTGCCTGTTTCCGACTTTAATAGCACCCGACTCCGTCCATTCAGATTCGCTCCACTGCACGTCACAACCGCAAGCGGTCACGACTTTCATCCGCTGCCGTTTGTTTTTGCTTTCGTTCCGTTCCGCGAACTAAGCCGTCGGAGTCAGATGGATGATGGCGCAGTTGAATTTCTTACACGTTGCTGTGTCCCGTGCTTACACTCCCTCTTCAAACACATCGCTGGTCGAGCATTTCAGGCGTTTGAGAATGTCCTGGAGACGACGCAGGGTGATGCTTTGCTGGCCCTGTTCCAAACGAAACAAAGTTGATTTGGTCAATCCAGTTTTTCTGCCGAATTGGGCGTAACTCATCGCGCCACGCTTTTTGCGGAGGAAAACTGCAAGTTGTTGATCTAAATCTTTTGCCACTCATGGAAATTGAGGGATTTGCCGTTCCCGATGCGGAACGTTTTAGCTTGCAAAAATTTTGCAAGAAATGAAACTCGTCTGGCGCGCTTTAAAATAAAATTAACAAACGGGGTAAAAATATGAAATGGTTGAGCGGTTTATTCACTATTCTGATGGTTTTGGTTGTTGCACATCTGGTGATTCAAGGCGCGCAAGCGTTGGACAAGCCAAAGGTTCGAATTACGTACCGTTCGGCGGTGGGACCGGGGTATGTTTTGGTGATTGTTAACTCCGGAAGCAAACCACTTTTTAACGTATGCGTTACTTGTGACCGATGGGGTGGTAAATCATACATTGCCTCCAGACAGTTAAATGTTGGGTCGTCTGTTGATGCTGGATGGATGGAACTTCCAGAGAAAATCGATGCGGGGGTTCTTTACGAAATATCCGCCGATGGATATTGGGGTTCGGAAAGTGCCGTAATTCGACCCTAAGAACCTTCTAACCATATTATAGAGAACCGCACCCAGCACATGAGGTTTCCTTTCATAAAAGCTATTGTTGTGATAACAACTGCTCTTATCACAGGGGGTGTATTGTTTGCCTGCAATAAAACGGCGAACACTGTGGACAAGGTGATAGATAAGGCTCCAGAGATTGCACGAAATTTTAAGACTGGCCAAATCACTCAAACCTTTCGAGAGAGCATCCCGCAAATCAGTTCCACCAAGGGAAATGTTTTGGAGCTAGCGGTTTGTCAGAGCGATGAAACCTTCAAGCGCAGTGACGCGAGGTGGGTGGGATGGGATTCCATTTACTTGGGTACGACAGTGGTTGAGATTCGCGCGCCCGTAACATTTCGATACCATCTCCGTCTCTCCGATACGTGGCAACTTGCATCAAGTGAAAACGTGTGCAAGGTCATTGCTCCGTCAATCCGTGCCACTCTGCCGCCGGCGATTGACACTGCGAAAATGGAGAAAATGGCTGAGAACGGATGGGCTCGTTCTGATAAAGAAGACCGTCTAAACGAGTTGGAGAGGGCGATGACGCCATTGTTGGAGAAGAGAGCTATGGATATCAGGCACATGGAACTTGCGCGCGAAGCCTGCCGACAATCCGTCGCCGAATTCGTCAAGGTATGGCTCATTCGGGAAGACCAGTGGAAAACCAATAAGTTCACTGCAATTGTTGTTGTTTTTCCAGATGAAATTCCGATTGGTTCAGATCAGGAGCTTTCAGATTTGCGTCGTGAGCCCGTGGTGCAATTGTCAAAATAATAAGAGACTGAACAAATTTTAACCACTTGCTAATTCAACCACCCCCTCCCACCCATTCTCGTCGTTCCCTGGTATAATGAATTGAAGCAGCCTTAACTGGCTTCTTCATTTTACTTCACGGACCGGGAGGGGACACCCCCGACCGTCCCACTCACCCAGAGCCCAGCGTTCACAGCTGGGCTTTTGTCGTTTCAACACCCAAATCAGAAAGGAAAGATATGGCCATCCAATTAGAAGCAAACTACAGCAAGAAGATCGGTCTGCCCAAATACAGCAGCCACCAGTTCTCGCTGACGATCCGATCCGAGTTAAATGACCTCAACCAGGTTCAAACCGAAGCCAGCCGGTTGTATGCCCTCTTGCAAGGCAACGTTGACCGGGAGATCCAACAGGTTGGGTTCATGCCCGAAACTGCACCAACAGCCAACGGCAATGGTCATTCGGCTCCGCCGCAGCCCGAGATGTGGGTCTGCACCGCGAAGCAGAAGAGCTTGATCCTGGACATCATCCAGGAGAACAACCTCGACAAACACGAGATTGAAAAGCTGGCACAGGATCGGTTTCTGAAACCGGTGACGCAGCTCAATACCTTGCAAGCCTCGGGGCTGATCAAGGAATTGCTGGAACTCTACCCTGGCAAAGCCAACGGCAACGGTCGTCGGCCTTATGCAGGAGGCAGGCGATGATCGCCCTGGTCGAAGATGTCACGCCCAAACCCGGAAGATCCAAAGAACAGTTGCTGGAAAGTATTTCAGCCTCCCGTCTGAATTGCTTTCACACCTGCCGGTTGCAGTTTTTCTTTCGGTATGTGCAGGGAATTCAACATCGCAAGTCAGCCTCGTTACATATTGGCACGGTGGTCCATTCCCTGTTGCAAAGCTGGAACCAGGCCCGGTGGCGAAAGACCGAACTCACGACAGAACGGTTGCAAGCCCAGTTTGAAAAAGAGTGGTTGGAAGAACCGATCAATTGGGAGGGGGAAGATGAACCCGCGCTGAAAGCTCAAGCCTGGGACCTGTTCCGGGCTTACCTGGAAAAGACTCCGATTAAACCGGACGAACGGGTGGAAGCCATCGAAGTCTGGGTGGAAGCCGATCTGTCGAAGCGGGGCCTGACCACCCTGATTGGCTACATCGACCTCGTTCGTGAGGGCGGGATTGTGGTGGATTACAAAACAGCGGCCAAGACTCCGGGAGAGGAGAAAGCGGTGCATCTGCACGAAATCCAGATGGCATCCTATGGAGTGTTGTATCGGGAGGCGACGGGGCAGAAGGAGGGCGGGATCGAACTGCACCACCTGATCAAACTCAAGAAACCGAAGATTGTGATCACGGCCCTGGGAATCATGACGGAGGGCCAGCAGAGTCGATTGTTTCGGGTGATTGAATCGTATCTGGAAGGGGTGCAGCGTGAAGATTGGGTTCCATCCCCGAGTATCATGTCGTGTGCCTGCTGCGAGTATTTCAACCAATGCCGGAGGTGGTCGTGAAAGCTCCGTTGGAATTCAAGGTAATGCGAGTGAGGGAATGTGCGGTGGAACCGGCACTGGTCGATAATCCCGAGCGGGCTTTTGAGTATTGGCGAACCAACGTGGTGCAATCGGATTGGTTCGACCCGTGCAAGGAAGCCCTGGTGGTGCTGGTGTTAAACGCCCGGCGCAAGATCATCGGGCATAACCTCGTGGCCTTGGGAACGCTGGACAGTTGCCAGACGCATCCACGGGAAGTGTTTCGACCGGCGATCGTGGCGGCAGGGTCAGCGATCATCCTGATGCACAACCATCCCTCGGGCGAGAGCACGCCGAGTGAAGCGGACATCCGGGTGACGCGCGAGATCATCCGGGCCGGGCAGCTCTTGAAAATCGATATTGTGGATCACGTGATTGTGGGCGAGCGCTACCACTCGCTGCGAGAGCTGGGGTATTTCTACACGTAGGAGGGAACAAATGCATTCAGAACAAATTGACGGAATGTTAAAAGTGCTCCGGCCCGGGTTGAAGAACAGCCGGAAAGCACGCACCGCTCTCGAAAGGTATTGGCGCAATCAGATGGCCCTCGTCTGGACGCTCCAGCAGGTGCATCGGGCGGCCAATGAACGATCCACGGCGCTGAACAATGAGGAAGCCCGGGAGATCCTGCAGCAGTTGTTCCGGCAGCACGATGCCCAGTATGGGGTCCGCTGGTCGGATTTGACGGAGCGGATCGACCAGAGTGGGGCGGGCAGAAAGTTAACCCGGAGGGAACTCCGGGCCTTCATCGAAAACGATCAGATCATCATTCAGAAGTAATCAGAAAAACTCTCGGAAGAGCCGGGCCATTGGCATGCAGCCAGGGTTCGGCTTTTTCGTTTTAAACAAAAACACAAAACACAGAAAGGCAATATGAAAAGCATCACAATACGTTACGGAGTGGACAGCATCACCAAACAAGTGGAGGAGGACTGCTCCTTCGGCGATGTGCAGGAAAACGATTCGTTCAAAGCCGCGCTGGGCTTTGGCGACAACACCAAGGCGCTGGTCGATGGGATCGAACAGGACCGCGACACCGTCATTCCAGAGGGAGCGACGGTGCGATTGGAAACAGCGGCCAACACGAAAGCCTAAAAACTTTCACATCCTGGAGCCCGCTTCTTTTGCGAGAGGCGGGCTTCTTTTTACCATGGAAAAAACAGAAATCATTATCAGCGAGAACGGCAGCATTACGGAAAGGACGATCAAAGAGCGCGAATTGAAAGTGGAAGATTCGGTGATGGATGCGTTGACCTCGGAAGTATTCCGGACGGTGCGCAACGTCATGGTCGTGCCCGAATGGGGGGTGGTGCATGCCAGCGTGGGGATCAACGACACACTCTGGACCGTTCCCATCGACCGCATTCCGATGCGGGCACGATTCCGTGTGATCAGTGGCGTGTTGGTGCCGATGTTTGCTTCGAGCACGGAACTGGAATTGCCGTTGGTCTGGCGGGCACCCAAGGAAGTTCGACTGGCCTTTGTGCTCCAGACGGAGTGGGTGGACGAGCGGCCCGAGGTCACGGCCAATTACCTCTTTGCCTACAGCGCCGACCACAATGGTTACCGCCTGCCCTTACCCAACCTGCACGACGACTGCATGGTTTGCACGGGCGAATTCCAGCGGAGCCACGATTCCGTTTACGACTGCATTGCGGCCAGCTTGAAACAATTCAACCAATCCAGGTGGAATGCGGACCTGATGCGGACAGTGGAGAAGTCGCAAAAGTTCTTCCGATTCAATCCCACCAACGAAAGTTTTGAGACTTTGGCCATTGAAGCCGGGGACTGGACGAGCCTGTGCGACAAGGTTTCGACCGCGACCCTGGAAAGGGTGGTGCTATGAGCCGGAAAACAAAAGCGCGGGTGTTGCTCCCGTTACTGGCCCGGCTCCGAGCCTGTCCCGCCCGGGAGATCGGTTATTCAGGACCGATGTTGATTGAAGCATGGGAACGTGTTCGCAAGCAAACGGTAAACCAGATACCGGCCCTGTCCGTGATGGGGGCGTTGATACTGGACTCACATTTTGGCGACCTGCTCAAAGCCAATGAATTGGCGCAGTTCTTCGCTCTGGCCCGGGTGGCGCTGGAACGTTGGGAAACCAAAAACAAAACAAACCAGGTCGGCAAACTCTTGTTCGACTGCATCCAGGAGGAAAAATGAACTATATTATCGGTTGCGGGGGAGTGGGCTCGGCCCTCGTTCCCTCGTTCTGCTTACTCAAAGCGCCGGATCAAATTACTTTGATCGACGGTGACACCATTGAAACCCGGAACCTGAACCGCCAGATGTTTGAACCGGCCCAAGTCGGTTTGAACAAAGCGGAAGCCCTGGGCCGCAAATACGGGTGCAACTTCATCGGGCAATGGTTTGCCCGTGGAAAGATCCGTCATCAAAGGAGTGATTGGCTCATCTGTCTGGTGGACAATCATCGCGCACGATTGGAGGCCCTGGAAACGTGTGATGAATCGGGTTGCCAGGCCCTGTTCGCGGCCAATGAAATGCATTCCTCGGAAGCGTATTATTACCGGCGCACCTGGAAAGGGACGGCGCGCGATCCAAGGGTGTATTACCCGGAGATCAACACCGACCGGAGCGGCGATCCCAGGGCCGTTTCCATCGGTTGCACGGGACCGGTGCAGGAAGCCAATCGGCAACTGGTCAGCGCCAATCTGATGGCGGCGGCGCTGGCCGAGCATCTCTTTGTGCTCTGGAACCTGAAAGCTCCGCACCTGGACCGGGAAACGGTGGCGGCCTTGCCCCACAAATTCGTGGCCAACCTGAGCAAACTCGAAAACTACAAAGCATGAATGCCTTGATGACGGAACCGGAGCCGATCGTGGAACGCAAGTGCCGGATCGACGAGGTGTTTTCGGCGAGCCTGATCGAATTGATCTGTCTGGCTCCCCGGAATCCTTTCGTGCGAGCCATCATCCTGGCGCAGACCGGCAAAATGCCAGGAGAGGAATGTGACAGCCTGGAGCGGATCACCCAATGGGTGGAAACGACCTGTGAAAAGCGGTCGGCTCCGCGTCCGCGTGAGCAGAGTGGACAAAACATGGCCATCCGTCTGGAGATTGAGTTCTCTGAGACGGAGTATGGCCGGGCGGATTATTCAGTGGAACGTGCGGGCTGTGAGGACTTTGATATCACACAGGCCGAGCTGCTGGAGATCGTGCAGGAAGCCATCCAGGAGGAGGGAGGGATGGAGCAGGTGATGAAGAGTCTGATCGACAAGATAGATAATGAAGCGTGGGATTGCAGTCCCGACATGGATGATAACGGGGAATATAGTTATTCCGAACACGAATCCAGCGAATCAGGCAATCGCCGGATTGATTACTCCAAAGCATTGCTCAAGGAACGGGTGCTGGCCTACCTGAGAGACAACCACCATGAATTGGCCGCCCAACTGTAAAATAAAACATGAAACTAATAAAAATCAGCAAAGCAGAGATCGACCAGACGCGGGAGGTTCCGGGGCTGTTGTCGTGCCGCATGGCCTACGAGATCAAGTCCGGCAGCGGGCAGATGCAATACACCGGCCCAAAGTTCTCCCCGGAGATGTGGCATCAGGTGATGTCTTTCTTCCGGTGGACGTTCAAGGAAATGCAAAGTGAGAGCCAGGTGCGGCTCTACGTCAACCCCGGGCAGGGACGCTGGGGGGCATGGGCCTTTCCACAGGCGGCCAGGACCGGTCTGAGCGCCCGGGAACTGGTCGTGAAGGAAACAGCGGATCAGGCCCGGGAACGGTTTAAATCGTGGAAGACAGAACCGTCCGAGGACTGGATCTACTTCTGCACCGTGCATCATCATTGCTCGGCCGAAGCCTTCCAATCCGGCACTGATGAAAACAACGAAAAGAACCAGGATGGGCTGCACATCACGATGGGCCGGATGGACGACGAAAGACATGACCTCCATGCCCGGTTCTATCTGGGGGGCAATTGTTTTGAACCGGACTTGAGCGCCTTCTGGCCGGTGGATTCAATGCTCACCCGGATGGTGCCGGAGGAAGTATTGGACGCAGTGGCCCGCCATCAGATGTGCCAGAGAGTCACCGTTGACTTTCCGGACGCCTGGCGGGCCAACCTTGTGGAAGTGCAAAGAGAACGCATCACGCGGGAAGAGCAGGAGTTCCTGATGCCCTTTGCCCGGCAGCCCGAAGTCGGCTACGGGATATGTGTGGAACGCACGATCGAGGACATCATGCACCAGGGCGAATTGGCCGCCATCACAGAGCCGGAGTTCGTCGCCACGCTGGAAGAGCTCTGCGACCATCCGGCCAGCAGGATCATCCTCAGAACCTGCTTCGAACACGGAATCCAGCCCGAGGACCTGCTGGAAGAGATGAAGCACTACGAGTTCAGTTAAACCCGCAGGAACGTAAACCCCGGAAAGAGCCAGATGCATTCGTGTGTCTGGCTTCTTTCATTTAACCCCAGAAAGGAAATCAGATATGCAGCAAATCAGTTTGTATTACCGGGAAGGATCGAGCGACAAGGAGTATCACGTTGAGATGACACCACTGGGTGACAAATTCCAGGTCAACGTGGCGTATGGACGCCGGGGCAGCACGCTGAGCACGGGAACCAAGACCCGGGAGCCGGTGGACCTGCCGGAAGCCAACCGGGTGTTCAGCAAGTTGATCCGGGAAAAGAAAGCCAAAGGCTACACGGAAGGAGCAACGGGAACACCCTATCAGCATGCCGAAGAACAACCCTCGGGCCTGCAATGTCAGTTGCTCAATCCCGTGGGGGAAGAGCAGGTCAGTCGATTGATTGACGATGACCGGTGGTGCATGCAGGAGAAGCGGGACGGCAGACGGATGCTGTTGCAAAAAGAGGGTGCAGCCATTCATGGCATCAATCGGAGGGGATGGCTCACCGGTCTGCCCTCAGTGTTGATTGCCCAGGTGCAGCGGTTTGACGGAGATCTGGTGATCGATGGAGAATGTGTCGGGGAACAGTTCTTCGCCTTCGATCTCCTGCAACGAAATGGGGTGTGTCAGAGAACATTGCCGTATGAAGAGCGGTTCAACCTGCTGACGGACGAGTTGGCGGCACATTCCTTCCAGAACATTGAGCTCGTGGAGACGGCGTATCAGGCCGGCGAGAAGTTGGGCATGCTGCAACGACTCCAGCGGGAGCGCCGGGAAGGAGTGGTGTTCAAGCAATTGAGTGCTCCCTACACGGCAGGAAGGCCGAGCAGCGGTGGAACGCAGTTGAAGCACAAGTTCTACGCCACAGCGTCGGTGGTGGTGACCAAGGTCAACCCGCAGAGGAGCGTGGAGATGGGTCTGCTTGATCCCGATGGATGGAAGGGAGCAGGTAACGTTACGATCCCGGCCAACCAGAGTATTCCAAAGCCCGGAACTGTGGTTGAAGTCCGGTATCTGTATGCGTTCCGGGCATCGGGTTGTTTGTATCAGCCAACCTATCTCGGAGCGCGTTCAGACATCACACCAATGGAATGTTTGGTGGGACAGCTCAAGTTCAAAGCCGATGGAGCAACCGACGAAGAGCCGTGAGCCCACATAAGGATAGGGAAAACCGGGTAACTATAGTTGCATGTAAGGATGGAGCAGTTTACCTCTCAAAACGGAGCCCATTTCATAATCTAGTTATATCTGTATAGGTAACGCCACCGTTCCGACCCACCACCAACATCAATTCGATGACTCGGGCTATACAAGCATAGCCTCAAGTCGTCTTCAACAAACGAAAGGACAAAATGAGTGTTAAAATACAAATGGCCGTTTCTGAGCTCCGGCGGGTACTTCCCGGCGTCGGCAAAGTCGTGGGTCCCCGGAGTACGCTCCCGATCCTCGGTACCGTAAAACTCAAATCTGAGCGAAATTCGGGTACTTCCATCCAAGGGAGCAATCTCGATGACTTCGTGTCGGTCAAGTTGAACGAATCCGTGGTCGAGGGACCGATCGAAACCCTCGTCCCATACGATGAACTCTGCCGGGCGGTTAAATCCGGTTCGGAGACGATCGAAATCAACGTGGAGGAGGAACGAACGACCTTGATCTATGCCATCGAGGGGGCGACGGTGCACCGCAAGCTCGATCAGTTCGATCTGAAGGAGTGGCCGCAAGTTCCGGTCATGACCGATCAAATCAAGTCCATCCCCGTGGCCACAGAACTCAAAGAGGCCATTCAACAGGGACTCGGTTGTTCCAGTGACGATGGCACACGGATGATCCTGCAAAGTGTCTGCCTGGATGCCCATGATCCCAAGGCCCACTATGTGGTCGGAACCAACGGACGGATTCTGTATTCGGCCAACACGTTTCACTTCGACCACAAAGGGCAATTGGTGCTGCCCAAACGCAAGTTCCTGCAATGGGACCGGTTCTGGGACGATGGCGACTGTTCGCTCGTCTGGCAGGAGGGGAAGAAAAAGTCCGGGTTCATCCAGCTTAAATCAGAGCATTGGACCTTCACCACGCGGGAGATGGATGGCAGTTTCCCCAACTGGAAGCAGAATATTCCCATGGGCAAATGGTCGAGTCGGGTGCAGTTCAACGAAGATGCCGTCAAAACCTTGCGTTTGGCCCTGCCCAAAATGCCCGGAGCCGGAGAGCCGAACAGGGCCGTCACGCTGACGCTGGGTAAAAACAGCCTGCTGTTGCAGGCCCGGGAGGGTTCGGACCCGTGGACGACGTTGCCGGTGACGGGAGCCACGGTCGAGGGCTTGGCCATGCAGATCGCCCTCAACCGCGAGTATCTGCTCAAGGCCCTGGAATTCGGTTTAACCGAACTGCATCTGACCGATGAACTCACCCCGCTGGTGTTTCATGCCCCGGGCAAGCGGCTGGTCGTCATGCCTGTCCGCCTTGGGGGAGAGCCGTCAGCAGCTGTTCCCGTTCAACCCGTCCCCACACCCGTTAGCCCCGAAAACACAGAAAGGAAATCCATGCCCAAAGAAGTGAATCGTATCGAAAGCAAAGAAACCGTTCCGGTCACCGCTGAAACCTCCTCCACCTTCGAGCAACTCGAAAAGCAGGTGGAAACGATCAAGCAAACCCTGCGCACCGTCGTGATTGATCTCAATGAGATGCTCCGGGTCCTGGCCATCGCGCACAAGGAGAAGCGAACGACCGATCGTGAGATGAAAGCGTTCCGGGAATCGCTCAAGGAAATCCAGAGTTTCCAGATCTAAAGTTCTGGACCGCCCGCTCAACCCAAGCAGAAGGCCCACTTCACCGTGGGCCTTTTGCTTTTACCGAAAGGAGTTCCATGCCTCAAAATACTGGCCTCAGGATCATCCTGGGATTGTTACTGGCCCTGTTGGTTTATCACTGCTGGCCGGCCGTCGTCGGGTTCCTCGCCTTTTGCGGAGCCTATTATCTGTTCCAACAATACAACAAGAAACCTCCGTTCCATTAAAATCTATGCAAACTCATCCCAACCTCCTCTCCGTGCTCACGCGCGAGGGAGTTTTAATCAAAGTGAGCATCCGCTACTGGCGTGGATGTAAAAAGTTGAAGGCCGAGGATATTGGACTCAAGCAAGCCAATGTCTCCGACCGGTTGTTCAGTCTCGGGCACAAACGATTGCTGCCCAGGGATGCCTTGTCCCAACTGGCCTTGATCGAAGGCCGGGCCCATGCGTTGGTCGAAACCAACACCTTCCCGTTCTTGAACGGGTTGGGCCATTTCCTGCCGAACAGCCGGTTGCAGGAAGTGAACGAAAAGTTGCATGAACTGGAACGTGAGTTCTGGTCGGCCCAGGCTTCGTTTCTGGAAAAGTATGCCAGCCTGCGTCAGGAGGCTTCCCAGGAATGGAGGAATGTTGCCCAGAAACTGGTGTCCGACCCCGAGCAACTGGTGCGGGTCATCGAATCGTCGTTCCCATTCCTCAATCAGATGAGCAAGTTCTATGGGTTCGACGTGCAACAGTTTCAATTAAGTGTGCCCGAAGGTGTCCGGATGGAAGTGCTGGCCCTGGGTGAACAACAGGAAGTCATGGCGGCACGACAACGGGCGGCCCAGGAAGCCTCCGGCAAGATCAAGCGGGACGTGGAACTCTTCGTCTCCGATTGCGTGGCTTCACTCCGGCAGCAGACCTCCCAGCTCTGTGAAGAGATGCTCCACAGCATTAATCACTCGGAAACGGGGGTGCATCAGAAAACGTTGAACCGGCTCGTCCGCTTCATCGATCAGTTCAAGCAGATGAACTTTGTCAACGACACCGAGATGGAGCAGCAGTTGGAAACGGTTCGCCGTGAGCTGCTCACCAAAACGGCGGAAGAATATCGGGACAGCAAAAAAGCTCGCACCCAATTGGTGCAGGGTCTCAAAAGTCTCTCGGATCAAGCCCGGCAACTCGCCCATCAGGATGCCACGGCACTGGTGCAGCGTTTCGGTCAATTGGGCACACGCAAGTTCAACCTCGCCGCATAAATCAACCCCGGGGTGAGGCTGCATCGGCAACGGTGTGGCCTCACTCTATTTTCATCATTCAAAAGAAAGGAAACAAGATTAGCTATGAGTCATTTCACCACCATTAAAACACAGATCAAAGATGTCGAGGCCCTCCGGGCTGCGACCAAAGAACTGGGCTTGGGTTTGCTCCAGAATGCAACTGCCCGTGGATTTGCGGACCATCAGCAACGTGGGGATTTTGTCATTCAACTCAAAGGTCCCTACGACATCGCCGTCCATCGACAGAACGACGGTGCATTTGGTTTAACCACGGACTGGTGGGATGGACATGTCGAACGGGAAGTCGGAGCCAACTTTGGCCGTTTGCTCCAGCTCTACGGCGTGCACAAAGCCACCCTGGAAGCCCGCAAAAAGGGGATGGCGGTGCTGCGTCGTGCCCGGACCGATGGTTCCATTAAACTCATCCTGATGGGGGCCGCATGAAAAGAACAATCGAGATTATCGTGTCTCCAATTGGTTACATTACGATTGACGCCGTGGGATTTAAGGGCTCGGACTGCGAACGGGCGACTCAGTTTTTGGAGGAAGCCCTGGGTGTGGTCAACCAAAAGCAGAAGAAGCCCGAGTTTCATCAGCACAACGTCAAAACCAATCAACAAAGGATCGGCTCATGACTCATGTGCTGACCTTTGATCCCACCGGGGATGCACGGTGTCTTTACACCGAAGAGATCAATCTGAACACGATCGGGAACCTGGAAATCCATCGGGCCACCGAGATCGAGTTCAACAACAACACCCAGCAGTGGGAAGTAAAAATGGGGCAACAACTGCTGTTCGCACACGAGTCCCGATCCCTGTGTCTGCGCTGGGAACATCAATACTTCAATCGCTGATGAACAAACCGATTCAACAGGTCTGGACCTTCCGTTCCGATTCCAATGCCGCCACGGAATATCAGACGCTGCTTTACACAGATGGGTCCACCTCGTGCAACTGCGCCGGATGGACGCGCCGCGTGGCGACTGACGGCAGTCGTTCCTGCAAACACACCCGGTGGGTGGATTTGGGCACGGCCGACCGGCACTGCTCGTCCACTCACCATTACCAAACCAATAAACCCGAAAGGCAACATGCCAAAAATCAAATCCAACCCAGCCCCAGGCTCGGTCAGCGCAAATTCGCTGTCTGACCTGGGCACAAAAATCGTTCATTACCTTCAGGCCGGTTATTCGGGCCTGTATCTGGTCTCTCCCGAAGAACAACGGGTCGAGGCCGAACTGAAAACCGTGCTCAATCACCTCAACCGAACCAAACCAGAGCCCGAGCAATATCAACTCTGTTACTGGTCGGTGGTTGACGGGCTCGTCAATACGAAGACCAAACGGGTCAGCGACGCCAACGATCCACTCGAAGTCTTGCAGGCCATCGGCGAAGAAAGGGACCGGACCCTTTTTCTGCTCAAAGATTATCATCTGTTCCTGACTGACCCCAATCCCGTGGCCCTGCGAAAACTTCGGGATCTGCTGGTCGATGCCAAGACCCGGCAAAAACACCTCATCATCGCCGGTTGCCGGCTGGTGCTGCCACCGGAACTGGAACGGGAACTGACGGTGGTCGAGTTCCCATTGCCCACCAAAGAGGTGCTGCGAGATGTTCTGCATGGCGTCATGGAATCAGCGGGACTCAAAACCATGCCGTCCGATGACGAGGACAAAGTCCTTGCTGCCGCCGGGGGCTTGACCACCATCGAAGCCGAGAATGCATTCGCACTCTCCTTCGTTCAGACTCGCCTCATTCAACCTTCCGTGGTCGCACGGGAAAAGGCGCAGACGCTCAAGAAAAATGGGTTGCTGGAAATCATCGAGACGCACGAATCCCTGGAATCCATTGGGGGATTGGATCTCTTGAAAGGTTGGTTGCTCAAACGCAAACTGGCTTTCAGCCAGCGAGCCAAACAATACGGATTGCCCGATCCCAAGGGTCTCCTGATCGTCGGCCTACCGGGCACGGGCAAAAGTCTCACCGCCAAAGTCACGGCCAGGGTCTTTGACCTGCCTTTGCTCAAACTCGATGCCGGTCGGATCTTCGCCGGTCTGGTCGGCCAATCCGAATCCAACCTCCGTTCCGTCATCCAGACTGCCGAAGCCATCGCGCCTTGCGTCATTTGGGTGGATGAAATCGACAAGGCGTTCAGCGGCAGCAAAAGTTCTGGAGCATCGGATGGCGGCACATCCGCCCGGGTCTTTGGCTCGTTCATCAGTTGGATGCAGGAAAAGGAAAAGCCGGTGTTCGTCGTCGCCACGGCCAATGACGTTTCACAGCTGCCACCGGAGATGTTACGCAAAGGCCGGTTCGATGAGCTGTTCTTCGTCGATCTACCCAACGAAGAAGAACGCCGAGCCATCTGGACGATTGTGATCGAACGATTCGGGCGGGATTCCAAAGACTTCGATGTCGTGCAGTTGGCCCGAGTCACTGAAGGTCTGACCGGCAGCGAAATTCAAAGTGTGTTCTTCGATGCCATGTTCGAAGCCTTTGAGGACGATGGCGAACCGACTGATCTGCACATTGCCGGTGTTCTGACGGGTTTCGTGCCTTTGTCCAAGTTGATGGCCGAACAGATCGAGGCTCTGAAAAAATGGAGCCGGGGCCGCTGTCGAAATGCTACCACTCAGCCAACTCAATCACGGTTGAGGAAGTTGGCGGCATAGAAAAAAGAAGAGTTCGCCTATGGGCGGACTCTTTTTTTAGCTGTGAGCTGGAACGATGAATCAAATACTCGCCGGGGCAGCCCCTTCCGAATTTAACGGTCTCGCGTCTTTTTCTTGTGGGGCAGCAACCGCAAATGAAACTTTCTGCGCCATGCTTGTCGAATGCTGATCTCGAAGATGCCCGTAAACTTTCATCGCCAGCGCTCCACCATCTTTGTGCCCGAGCCAGCGAGAAACCGTTGGAATATCCACACCAGATTCGATACAGGTAGTTGCAAACAAATGACGAAGGTCGTGATGAGTTATTTTGGCAATTTGAAGGTGAGAGCAGGCGCTCGCCATCGAGCCATTGCATTCGGAAACCCGCATTATCGGTGACGAGTCAGGCTCGTTCTCGCGTGCCGCTTTGAGTCTTTCCAGCAAATGTTGCATTTCCGCAATCATCGGAACCGTTCGGACACTCCAATTTTTAGTTCCCGTTTCCTCGTCTCCGCGAACCAGGATTTCCTTTCTTTCGAAGTTGCAATCCGACCAGTGGATGTTCTTCGCTTCACTCTTTCGAAAACCGCCGTAGGCGAGAAACTCAACCAAATCCGCCGCGTCGTTGCTGAATCGTTTGTTAATAAATCTTACACGTTCAACCAAGGCATGGAATTCCCCACGTGTTGGCAGACGAAGAACCTTGGGTCGCATTTTCATCGACTTGATGAATCGAGCGGGGTTTTCGTAGCGGACGCCTGCTTCGATCACAATTTCCATTACTGCGCGAAGCGTCTGGAAAGTTTTATTAAAGTTTACCGGGCTCGACTTATAGTTAGCAGCCCACCGCAGGCAATCATGTTTTGTGATTTTGCGGGCGTCGAGCTTTTCAATGTTGGGCCACGTTCTTAAGATGGTGGAAATTCGTTCCTCCCGATGATCTTTTGTCCTTTGTTTCAGCGACGCGTCCCCTTTGACCCGCTCGCGATAAATTTTGAGGGCTGCTCCAAAAGTTAGTTTGCCCTCAGCCACCGCCTGTTGGTTTTCAAAAGCTTGGCGCTCCTGTTTGACTAGGTCAGCCAAGCGCAGTTGCGCGACCGAAATTTTGTCGGTTTTTAACGATTTGAGAATTAACTTGCCGCCTACCCGAACCCGTGCGAATAACTTGGCGGATGGTTTGTATCGCACCAAATTTGTCACTGACGTCTTTTGCCAGAGCTTGTCTGGCTCAAGTTGCCCTTGTTTCATGTGAGCAGTATGAAATGACAGTATCAAAAGTAGCAATACAAACTTTCAAATCTGTTGTAAGCTGTTGATTTTAAACGTGTGGAGAGATGGCTGAGTGGTTTAAGGCACACGCCTGGAAAGCGTGCGTGGGTAACACCACCGTGGGTTCGAATCCCTCTCTCTCCGCCAGTTCTGCACCTTCCAATGGATCAAGATCGCGCGTCACCTTGTCGCGATTTTTTTCAACTGCGCAACCGTATCGCCAAGAAACTTCCGATGGCAGGGACGATAAAGAGGGTGCTCGCCTCGTTTTCAGTAGGGCAAGTCGTTCGCTTCCACCCAGAAGAAGGAGATGATTGATAAAACGTTGTTCCATTCCAAAATTTCCTGTTCATTGCGCTCGTTCTGCCAAAACCTGTTTCGATGTCCGCCGACGCGCAACTCACTCCGATGATGGCGCAGTATCGCCGAATCAAAAGCGAACTGCCCAAGGACGCGCTTTTGCTTTTCCGGCTCGGCGATTTTTACGAAATGTTTTTTGAAGACGCGCAAAACGGCGCTCAGCTTCTCAACGTCGCCCTCACCAAACGCGGCATCGTGCCGATGTGCGGAATTCCTTTTCACGCCGCCCCCGGCTACATCGCAAAAATCCTGCGCGCCGGACGCAAGGTCGCCATTTGTGATCAAGTCGAAGAAGCGCGACCCGGCCAACTCGTCAAACGCGAAGTCACTCAGATTCTTTCACCCGGAACGCATTTTGATGAACGGTTACTCGTCGCCGAACGGAATAATTTTCTCGCCGCGATTTCGGCATCTGGAAAAAACTTCGGACTGGCGCTCGTCGATTTGACCACCGGCGATTTCAAAACCACGGAGATTGAAGGCGATCTCGCTTTGCGCGCCGAACTGGAACGGCTGCGTCCCGCCGAAATAATTTATCCTGGAGAAAATCTCTCGCTGCAAACGTTGCTCAAAGGAACCGCCATTTGCAGCGGCTACGACGATTGGGTTTTTGCCGCCGAAACCGCGCAATTCACGGTGCGCGATCATTTTAAAGTCGCGACGCTCGACGGATTTGGGTTGAAAAACCGTGATGCCGCCATCGGCGCGGCGGGAGCGGCAATTCATTATCTAGCGCAGCATCTCCGTCGTGATCTCGCCAACCTGACACGAATTTCTTTCTATCAAACTTCCGATTTCCTGACACTCGACGCCACCACGCTGCGCAATCTGGAAATCCTCGAACCGCTCCACCGCGATGCACCGCGGAATACTTCTCTTTACGGCGCGCTCAATCGCACCGTCACGCCAATGGGCGCGCGTCGGTTGCGCGACTGGCTTTCGCAACCGCTCGCAGATTTGCATGCGATCCAACGGCGGCAGGAAGTTGTGAAAGCGTGGATCGAAAATTCCTCTGCGCTCGAAAGTTTTCGCGCACAACTCACCGAAGTCCGCGACCTGGAAAGAACCATTGGCCGTCTCTGCGCCGGAACCGGCAACGCCCGCGATTTGCTCGTATTAAAAATCGCCCTCGAACAAATCCCATCGCTGAAACAAATCCTGAACGACATGGTAGGGACGCGTTCCACCGCGTCCCAAATTTCTCTCCGCGAATTACCGATTGAAGACAAAGTTAAGGACGCGGTGGAACGCGTCCCTACCACGCTTTTGAAAAATTTAAGCGCGCAACTTTCTGAATCACCCGATTTGGTTGAGTTGATTGGACGCGCGATTGTGGACGAGCCGCCGCTCGCGTTGAAGGAGGGCGGTTTGATTCGCGAAGGTTTCGATGATGCGCTCGACGAAATTCGCCGCGCCACCACGGATGGGAAAAATTGGATCGCAAAACTTCAGCAGGACGAAATTGAGAAAACTGGAATCGCCTCGCTGAAAGTGCGATTCAATTCTGTCTTCGGTTACTACATTGAAATCACGCGCGCGAACCTCGAAAAAGTTCCGCAAAATTATATTCGCAAACAAACCATCGCCAATGGCGAACGCTTCATCACGCCTGAGTTGAAGGAGATGGAGGGCAAAATTCTCGGCGCAGAAGAGCGCAGCGTGAAATTGGAATACGATCTTTTTTTGCGCGTGCGCGAAGAAGTTCTCGGGCAATTGCCGCAAATTCAAACCACCGCTTCCGCGCTCGCGCAACTCGATGTGCTTGGTTCGTTCGCGGAGGCGGCGCGGCTCTACGACTATTGCAAGCCCCACGTCGGCGATGAAGGTGTGTTGAATATTTCCGAGGGACGCCATCCGGTTCTCGATCAACTGTTGACCGAGGAACGTTTTGTCTCGAACGACACGGTGCTCAAGTCGGAAACCGGAACGCGGAACGCGGAAAATCTCCAAGATCCGATCTCCGAGTTCCACGCTCAGATCGCGCTCATCACCGGGCCGAACATGGCGGGCAAAAGCACGTTCATTCGCCAGGTCGCGCTGCTCACCTTGCTCGCGCACACCGGTTCGTTTATTCCAGCGAAAGAAGCGCGCATCGATTTGGTCGATCGTATTTTTACCCGCATCGGCGCGAGCGATGATCTGGCACGCGGCCAATCGACCTTCATGGTGGAGATGAGCGAGACGGCAAATATCTTGAATAACGCCACGTCGCGCAGCTTGGTGATCCTCGACGAAATTGGTCGCGGCACGAGTACCTTCGACGGCTTGAGTCTTGCCTGGAGCATCGTGGAATTTCTGCACAATCAAGTCGGCGCGAAAACTTTGTTCGCCACGCATTATCACGAATTGACCGAACTCGCCGCGCGTTTGCCACGCATCAAAAATTTCAACGTCGCCGTGCGCGAATGGAACGACCAAATTGTTTTCCTGAGAAAAATTGTGGAAGGCGGCACGGATAAAAGTTACGGCATTCAAGTCGCGCGATTGGCGGGCGTACCGAGAACGGTTCTAGAACGCGCCAAAGAAATTTTGCGTAACCTCGAAGAATCCGAACTCACGCCCGAAGGAAAAGTCCGCCAGACTTCGCGCCATCGCGCCGAGCGTGAAAAACTGAAAGACCTCGCCCCGCCGCCGCAGATGGATTTGTTTGGATGACCGCCCGCTGAATCACAAGGCAACCAGTCTTGCTTTGTATTTTTGAAGTAATTTTGCAATTTCTTTTGAATCGGGATGCTGATTGTTCTCAGTGTCCACCGAACAAACTCCGCCAGAACGCTTGAGGGTTTCCGCATCTCGTGGAAATACAATCGAGCCTTGAACCAGCCCTTTCTCATCTACAACTACCAGAACGTGATATTTCTGTAGCAACTGGACAGCAGATGGCCAATTTCCTAAATATTCTTTTGGGTGATTCCATAGTTCCAGTCGAGCCTTTTCCAAATTTTCGTTTGTGTCGCCTAATGCGATTCGAAGGGCCAAATCGAACTGTTTCATTGCATTTATAGCATCGTAAGAAAACGGGTTTCTTTCCAAGAGCGGTTCTGGGCTGGAAGCAATCCATCCGATTTGATGGGCAGTTCCTCCCACTGCCATTCCAACCAGAAAGAAAAGCATGAGAGCGATCAATGAACTCCACGTCCATTTCCACGGCCAACTCCACGTTGTCCCGCGCTTGGCGGCGATGCTTCTACTAATGCCGTTTAAAAATTTGTGCGCGAGGAAAAGAATGAGGACGACAGACAACAACGTCATGCCGATGAGGTCCGAATTCCAAGTCAGTTTTGGCAAAGTTCGCTGAAGGAAGCCAAACCAACCTAAAGTTAATGCGGAAAAGAAAGCGAACTGCCGGTAATCAAGCAGAAATGGCAAAAGCAGAATCACCGCGAAAATTGATAGAAAGATTTTGAAAACCGGTCTCATTGTAGCCCTTTCCTCGAAAGCAGAGTTTCAATTTCTGATTTGGACAAAAACCGCAACTCTCCAGAAACAAATAAAACAAAACGTTGATCGCCAAAATTAAGCGGCTCAATTGCCAGCGCCCGTCCCACGTCGTTTGTCGTCAGACCGCCGGAATAAATGTAACGAGTCCCGATCTGATCTGGCGATTCCCAAAACTTTTCCGAAATCTCAGAACCAAAATCGCTGGATGGAAAGCGTCCGTCGTGGAGTTTGGCGAATTCAAAAAGCGCGCTGCGCAATTGTTCAAGACTGCGGCGGCGAGCCGGTTCCTGAGAAGGATCATTCAATCGATACGAAGTTCCTTGATGTCGCCACGCGCCGGGCGTCAAAACTTCGCGGATGCCGGAAATCATCGTGAGAATGAGCAATGTCAACAGACCAAACAAAATGGAGAGACAAAGCGATTGAAGATATTTCAGACGAGGCAAAAAACTAAATCCTTTCACGGCATAATTCCAAAGCAGTTTGAATGCAAACGCGCTCACTAACAGTAGGACGATGAAAAAAGAAATTTCTTCGAGGCGCAGACGGTAAATGTCGCGCAACCCATAAACTGTCATTCCTGCCTCAGCGGAAAAGGAAATGAACAGAATAGCGCTAGTGATCGCGTAGCTCAGCAGTTGGGAGTGGCGGGCTGACATGGCCGAACTGTGCAGGCAAACGGCAAGTCCGACAATCGAAAATTCCCGCGTGGATGCGAAGAGCGCAAAGCCTGAAACTTGCGTATTACTTCGTCACCTTCATTCCTTCGCGAGACTCTTCCATTGAAGCAAAGACTAACTCGCCCCGTCCACAATCTGGCAGAACAGCGGCGTCATTTTGTGGCCGGACTGTCTCTCGTATTCGGCGGACATGTGTTTCCTGAAATCTTCGATGCCGTCCCGTTTGATTAAATTGATAGTGGCGCCGCCGAATCCGCCGCCGGTCAAACGCGCACCGAGCGTGGCGGGGTGTTGGCGCGCTATTTCCACGAGTAAATCGAGTTCCTCCGTGCTGTTGCCAAAGTAATCGCGGGAGCTTTCGTGGCTTTGAAACATGTATTGGCCGAACTGCGCAAAATCATCTTCGCGCAAGGCTTTCGCGCCAAAAATCACGCGCTGAATTTCACCGGCGATGTGATAGGCGCATTGATATTCGCGCTCGGTCAATTGCGATTTGTTATCGGCAAGCATTTTGGAATCGACGGCACGAAGCGCTTTCACGCCAATTTTTTTCGCGGCGCTTTCGCACATTTGCCGAAGCTCGTTGTATTCCCCACCCACCAACGAATGTTTCACGCCGGAGTTGCAAATCAGAATCGCGATCTCGCCAATCATCGGCACGAGATCGACGCTCAATTGCTGGCAATCGATTTCCATGGCGTGAAACTGCTTTCCGAACAGCGACGAAATCTGGTCGAGAATTCCACTTTGCACACCGACGTATTGGTTTTCTGCGCGCTGGCAAAGTTTCGCGAGGTTCAATTTTTCCTCCAATCGCAGGCTGCGGAGTTCGCCCTTTTTATCTCGTTTGGGAGGGACAGTCGAACCGGTCTCGGTGACGGTGTAGGGATAAAGTTGACGCAAGCTCAGGGCGGTCGCGACCTCGAGCGCGGCGGAACTGCTCATGCCCGCACCGATGGGAACCGTTCCATGAATGGCAGCATCGAAACCACCGAAATGCACGCCGGCTTTTCGCAGTTCACTCAGAACGCCTCTGACGTAATCGGCCCACGGCGCAGCGGGATTTTTTTCCAATTCGCTGATCGAAAACTTTTCTCGCTCAGGAAAGGCCGAGGAAACGATTTCGACGCAGCCATCGCTGCTTGGGGACGAGGCGATGAAAACGTATTTGTCCACCGCCAGCGACATGACGAGGCCTTGATTGTAATCGGTGTGGTTGCCGAGAAGTTCCAAACGGCCCGGGGCCTTGACGAGATGCGTCGGCGTGTAGCCGAATTTTTCTTTAAAAAAGTTTTTGACCCGAAGTGTTTCTTTTTCAAAGTTATTCATCGCGTGATTTATCTGCCACGGTTAGGCGTTTGGTCCTTCAGAAATAATTTGCCGAAAACCCTGAGTCACAGCTTCGGCGGCAAGGGCGGGAGGAATTCTTTCGGCGCGTTCCGAATGATCTGGATGCTGGTCACCAGAGACCAAACCCAAGCCACGGCGAAGATCGCCAGGCCCCATCGTAGAAGACGAGCACCGGCATCGAGCGGCAAATCTGTTCCCATAATCTGGCCGTAAAACAGCCGCATTTTCTGAATGAACCATCCGACGAAAAGAGCAAACCCGGCGCAGGCGAGAATCAATTGTCCCGTGCCGGCGATGAATCGCCGCGCCACGACTGAGCCGAGGCCGGGAGTCGCGAACAGGTTAATGAGCGCGCAACTCAGCAGCTCAGACCGATTGAGCGGGCGGCGAAGTTGGAGCGCGGAAAATATCTTCATAGGCGTAGGTGAGCGCAATCATCGTCAACGGCACGGTAACAAAGGTTCCAATGCCACAGGCGATCACCCCTAAAAGATTAACCAACCCGATGGCGATGGCAAACCAGAGGAAGCTCCACCAATTCTTGCTGATCACCTTCCGGCTGACTTCGAGGGCGGGCCAAAAATCAATTCGTTTATCGATGATCAAGGGGAGCGCAAATTGCCATGCCACGGCGAGGTAAATGCCGGGAAGAAGACAGAAGAACAGTCCCACCGCGATGAGTAGCAAAGAAACGAGATGCGCCAGAAAAAGTTGCAGAAAGGCCAGAGTGAATCCGGAAAAACTGTCGCCGAGTTCTGCCTTTTCGCCACGAATTTTTTTCAGGTAATAATGAAATAATCCGCCCATCAACGGTCCGCCGACCAGAATCGCCACGTAGGTCGCGCCCGCCGCACCGAGGATCAATAAAATCAGCGCGCTCACGCCAACGATCGGCCAGAAATCATTTTTAAGCAGTTGCCAGGCACGATCAAAGCAGTGGCCCACATCGAGTCGGCAATCGCGCGCCAAAATCTCGTTGGCAAACTGATCGGCATCGACGGCATTGAGCACCGGCGGATTGGACGGAGTTTTCGCGAAGCCGTCGGCAAATTCTGGAAATGCGCTGAGCGGTTTCCAATCGGACGCGCCTTCCGGACACGCCATGGTGGTGGCGTTCGCCCGACCTTGCGCGATCCATTGCTTCAACTGATCAAACGTAACTGGGCCATATTCTTTTTGGTCTGCGCCAATGATTTTGTACATAGGTGAAGTAGTTTAATGAGTCAGTGCGGAAAACGCGGGAAAGTTTCTGACGATTCCGAACACGACCGCGACCGCGATCAGTGTCCAAACAAAACGCCGCTGCAGAGTCAGGTTCCAGAATGATTTAGCCCGGGAAATACGGGCGAAACGCAAAACCATCACGCCCAAAAACAGGGGCAGAGCTAAAACAAAAAACGGATTCAGGCGGAAGGCGATTTTGAAATTCCCGTGCAAAAGTTGATGGGCGGCGCGCAGCGAACCGCAACCGGGACAATCCAAGCCGGTCAATGCGTGAAAATAGCAACTTGGATAAAACGAGAATTCCGTTGGCGAAAAAAAGAAAAGCAGCACCGTGATGGCGATTAAAAGAAGCATCGTCCAAAAGCGGGCGGCACTGGCTGGTTCAGCTTTCCCGTTTTGCATGCCGCCAGTTGTGCCGAAGCCTTCAAAAACGTCAATACCGGAAAAAATACTGGCGTCGAACGCCTGCCTGCCTAACATCACGGCATAGTTGCGGTTCATTTTTCATGAAAGCAAAAATTATTATTACGCCGAAAAAAGCTGTGCTTGATCCACAGGGGAAAACCGTGCAAAACGCGCTTGACCACATGGGCTACAAAGGGGTCGGCGCGGTGCATGTCGGAAAGTATATGGAAATCGAACTGCCCGACGGCGACAAAGAAACCTGGCGCAAACAAATCGACGACGCGTGCCACAAAATTTTGAGCAACCCGGTGATTGAAGATTACCGATTTGAAATCGAATGAGCTTGAACTGCGGAGACGCAGAGACGCGGAGTTGAAAAAGAAATTTTTCAATCCATCTTCTCCACTCCTCCGCGACTCTGCGGTGAAACAAATATGAATTTTGCTGTTCTCCAATTTCCTGGTTCCAACTGCGATCAAGATGTCGTTCACGTCCTGAAAAATGTGCTCGGCCACTCAGCGCAACTCGTCTGGCATAAAGAAAATTCCCTCGGCGATGCCGATGCCGTGCTCGCCCCCGGCGGATTTAGTTACGGCGATTATTTGCGCACCGGCGCGATTGCCCGCTTCAGTCCGATCATGCAAGCCGTGCAAAATTTTGCGGCGAACGGCGGACACGTCCTTGGTATTTGCAACGGATTTCAAATACTTTGCGAAGCGGGGCTTTTGCCAGGCGCATTGATTCGGAATCGCTCGCTGCAATTTCGTTGCGAAAATGTTTTTCTGAAAACCGGCACGACGGCTTCGCCCTTCACGAACAAGATTCCTGCGGACAGATTATTGCGCGTGCCGATCGCGCACGGCGAAGGTTGTTATTTCGCTGACGAACCAACGATTGAAAAACTGAAAGCCAATCAACAAATCCTCTGGCAATACGTGAACGCACAAGGTGAAACCACTGAGCAATCGAATCCAAACGGATCGGTGATGAACATTGCAGGCGTTTGCAATGAAGCCCGCAATGTGGCCGGCCTGATGCCACATCCCGAACGCGCCTGCGAACCGCTCCTCGGCAGCGACGACGGCAAATGGATTTTTGAAAGCATCTTTGCGGCGTTGAAAAACAAGACGGCGGCGAAAGCGGCGTGAACCAAAGCCAGAATTTTTATTCCACTAAACAAAACGCGTTCGTAATGCGTTTGATTTTCAGACTTTTGTTATTTGAGTTGAAAACGTCGCCATAAAAAATTGGGCGAACAAAGCAGGCGCTAATTAAGACTTTCCGTTGTTATACCAACTTCACCAGAAGATCGGCTGACGCGCACCACCCACTGCGGCAATTCCAACGACAATCATTGAGACCTGGTCTGACTCAATCAGGGGAGCCAGTTCGAAACGAATCGCGAACGTGAACCAATGTTTTCACCGCACGATTTCCCGCCGTCATGTTTTTGAACAGATCAGGCAATTGGCGGAGAGCGCAGTCGCCATCGACGAAATCATTCGCGCGGATCACGCCAGCTTCGATGAACTCCAGTGCGCGGCGAATCGTGCGCGGCGTATGATGAAAACTCGCGAGCAACGTGAGGTTGGAATAGTGAATCAATGACGTGTCCAGCGAAACGGATGTGCCCGATGGACAACCGCCAAAAAAATTTACCGTACCGCCTTTGCGCACCCATTTCACTGCGGTTTCCCACGTCTCAGGTTTGCCAACCGCTTCAATCACCACGTCGAACATTCTGCCATCCAACGCACGGATAGCACCTGCCCGCGCATTCTCACTAACATCAATGATTTCGTCCGCGCGGAGTTTTTTCGCGGCTTGCAATCTCTTCTCCCCGCGTCCAGCAACGGTGACCACGCAACCTAAATGTTTTGCCAGGGCAACAAACATCAGACCTATCGGCCCCGCGCCGATCACTAAAACATTTTGTCCGGCGCGCAATTTTGCGTCTTCAACTCCCTGCACGACACACGCCAGCGGCTCGGTCAAAGCGGCGTCGCGAAAATCGGTTTCCGGTTTCAAACGCAATAAATTTTTCTCAACGAGCCGCGCCGGAACGACAATGGATTCTGCGTAAGCGCCATTGAGAAAAAGCAAATCGTCACAAAGATTTTCCTGCTGATTTTTGCAGAAAAAACATTCACCACACGGCGCAGAGTTCGCAACAACCACACGCTCGCCGATCTGCCAATTGGAAATACCCGAAGCGACTTCAGAAATTTTGCCGGCAAGTTCGTGGCCAAAAATCGCAGGCGGAAGAATCATCTTGGCGTGATAGCCGCGTTTGAAAACTTTCAAGTCTGTTCCACAAGTCAGCGCGGCTTCGATGGCGATGCGCACTTCTCCCGGCCCTAATTTCGCCGGCTCGATTTCTTCAATCCGAACATCTTCTTTCCCGTGGAGAACTGCTGCTTTCATTGTTGCGGAAACAGATTCGCCAATTACTGGACGGGATCGAAAACTTCCTCGGCTTGAGTGCGGTCCGACGACGAACGAAGAAAACCTTTTTCAATCAGCCGCTGGATGATGCGATCGGCGGTGAGGCGATCGACTCGCATCAAATGCACGAGTTCCGATGCCGTGATGCCGCGTTGCCGCCCGTGAATTAGTTCAATCGCCTCGGCCAGCGGCAACTTGTAACCGTTATACAACGACACCAAACCGAAAACCATCAGCAGCAATCCAACGAAAACCGCTCTTGCGCCGGTCAATGGGATGGGAATTTCCGACATCATATCAACGATGGTGAAAAGCCCGAGAAGGACGAGCGTGATGCCGCCGATTTTTAGAAATTTCCTCCGGCGATGAAACGACGGAAAGTTGAATTCGGTTTGCGTGGGGCGAGCCATACTATTTTTTCGGTGCGAGTTCGACTTGCTTCATTTGCTTCAACAATTCCAAAGGCGCGAGCTGCGATGCTTTATCCAGGTCGGTCCAAAGCGTGCCGGAGCCGGCGTAGATCAATGACAAGCGGATTCGTTCCGGCAACTGCTTGGCGAATTGCAACGCATTGTAATCGGCAGCGCTTCCAGCGGCTAGCACTTGCAACGCGTATCCATCCCCTTCCGCTTTGCCTTTCAGTTCGATTACTTTCGCCTCAGCACTGCCGAGTTTGCGATTGGTGTTCGCGCGCATGATCGCCGTTTCGCTCGCGAGCTCGGCTACTTTCAACTTTGCTTCGGCTCCAATTTGTTTCACTTCTTTTTCCTGTTCAGCCTGAAGATTACCTTCCAGGCGTTGTGTTTCAAACTCGACCACTTGCTCGACTTGCGCGATCTTGCTTTTGGTTTCGTCAAATTGCGCTTTCTTGGCTTCGGTCTTGGTTTTCTCCGTGTTGGTGATGTTCCACTCGGCGGCGATGCGCGAATCCTGAATCGGTTCGGAAATAGTTTCCGGCACAATCGTGTCTTGCACGAGCGCGAGATCGACCTGCAATTTTTTTTCCTTCAGGGTGGTCTCAATCGTCTCCTGGAACGCTCTTTGAAATTCTTCGCGCTTATCGCCCACGATGAAATCCACTGCGCCAAACGTGGAACCTTTGATGCGCGCGGTGGAATTAATTTGCGGGATGAGAATGTTCCCTTCGATTTTTCGAATGTTGCCGTAGCGCGAAACGACGCTTGGCGCGTCCTGCGGTAAAAGCTGCCAGAGCAACGTCACGTCGATCGTGATTTCAAATCCGTCGCTGGAAGGAAATTTCACAGCAGAGAGGACCGGCACACCCGACTGATTTTGCTTTTGATTCATGTTTAGCAATCCTGCTGGCGCGCGCTTTTGATTGAGTTCTGTTTGTCCGGTCGTTTGCGTTTCAGGAAGCTTGCCGCCGTGCGCCATCGTGATCTGATTGAAACCGACTTCGATGCTTTCGACCGAATACGCTTCCGGATTCAAAACATACAATCCCGGTTGCAAAACGGTTTTCTGCACGCCGCGTTCGCCCGGTTCAGCCAATTGATTTTGCGTCGCTTTGCCCGAGCGGGCAGCGAGCACGCCCACGTGGCCCGGCTCGATTTCCGTCATCTTCACTGTGCGAATCTCGTAAGCGTACGGATTCAATTTGTAGGTGCCGGGCAAAAGCACTTCGCGCTGGATGCCGCGTTGTCCGGGCTGCGCCAGAAATTCGCCGGGCGGCAAATCAGCGCCATTTTTATTGATCACCACGCCGAGTTCGCCGGGACCAACGACGACTTGATCGCGGAGTTGGCGTTCGAAAAGAAATGGGTTGATGAAATGGCGGCCTGTTCCAAGCGGCTCAAGCAACACCCCTTTTTCTCCCGGGCCGGCGATGATTTGTCCGGCAGGCATGGCCCTGCCAGTTTTCGCGACGAGAATCACCATCTTGTTCGTGGGAACATCGGTATTTTCGACGATCCACACCCAGACTCCTTCGTAAACAAAAAGGTAAACGAAAAGCAAAACCGCGGCGGCGACCGCTAAAATTGCGAGTGGGCTTTTTTTCATTTGGCACCTCCTTTCACTTCGGGCTTAGAGAGATCGCGAAAAGGTTCCGCCAGCGGGCCGTCGCTGTTGGCCAGGATTGAATCAATGTTTGGCGCGACTTTGTTTAAATATAAAAATCGCGCGTAGGTCGAACCGCTTCCGAACGGCGTGATGATCGATTTGAGTGCACTGGCTTCCGCTTTGCGAGTGTAGGAAATAACGTCAGCATCGCCTTGCCCCGTGGAAATAATCGCCAGCGCAAGCTTCTCCGATGTTTCCAGATCTTTCTTGGCGACTTCCAGATCACGTTGCGCACCGATGATTTGAACCTGCTGATCCTTGTTCGCTTTTTGAATTTGATTCTTGCGCGTCGTGTCAGCTTTGACGATCCGCACTTTTTGATCCTGCAACTTTTTCTGCTCCGCCACGTTGGCATCGGTGATGGCCCGCTCGACTTCCCGCTCGTATTTCGTTCGCATTTGCACGGCGACTTCGCGTTCACGAATCGGTTCGGCGATTTTTTGTGGCGGCTCGATTTCGCTGATCAACGCCGCCTTGACGAGAATTCCTTTTCGTGCGGACTCCGACGCGATGTGTTTGCTGAACTCGTCTTGAAACGCTTTTCGCACCGTTCCGCTGATGACATCCGCTGAACTGTATTTTGAACCTTGCACGCGGCTCATTGAAAGGGCCGAACGCAAGATCACTTTGTTCACGATGTCTTCGCCGTCGCCGATCATGACGAAAACTTCCGGGGCGCGCAGTTCTTCCACTGCCCACTCGACGGCGCCTTTGACTGGAAAACGGAAACCGTCCCTGGAAAGAAAGCTGATTTCAAATTCCGTTTTATGACTTTGCACGCCCACGATATCAACGCGTTGGATGTAGGGGTTTAAATAATAGGTGCCGGGGCGCAACGGAGTTTCCTGGACGCCCTGCTCGCTTTCCTTGACGAGAAATGTGTTCGGCTGCGCCGGGGTATTTCCGTAAAGCAAAGTCACCACGCCCACTTCGCCCGGCTCGATTTTCACGGCGAGCCGTTTTTCCACAAGGTAGGCGTTTGGATTGATCCGATACGTTCCCGGCCGCAACGGTTCATCAATGATTCCGCGACGCATCGTGCCGTCGGCTTCCTTCATGTGCACAATGAATTTGCCCGCCGGAGGAGCCGCGCCAAATTGCCGGACCATGATGCCGACCTGGCCCTCTTTGATTTGCGTCAGCGGCTCCATTCTCCAAGACCAGTTAATCGGATTATAGAAATAGCGGCCTTCGCTCAACGGCTCTAATTGAATCCCCTTTTGCTCTGGTTTGATGGCGATGATGTCATTGGCGGGAATATTTTTTCCATCCTTGCGCACCAGCACGGCGCAAAAGCCGGATGGCGGTTCGATGCGGCAGAAAAACCAGACATACCCGCCGAAGACCACAAGTGTGACGGCCAACACCAGCGAGCTAATCAGGCCAAAGCGGAAAAAGTTAAAACCATAACGCGCGCCACCACCGGCGAATGGGGGAGGATTAATATCGTGAGTAGCCATAACAAGAGAGAATGAACGGTCAACGTCATAGGGCAAGTTTTTCCAGACTTCAAGCAAGAAATCGGGCGAAAAACATATCCGGCAGGCCTCAAAGCGATAAAATTGTTTTCCGCGATAGCTCCTCATGCGAACGTGAGCGGAGCTTGACCTTTCTCCCTTTCAAGGCACATTACGCGGCTCGTTTAGAAATTAGATTTATGGAACACATTCGGAACATCGCAATTATCGCCCACGTCGATCACGGCAAGACCACACTCGTCGATTGTCTTTTAAAACAGTCCGGCACCTATCGCGCGAACCAGCACGAATCCGGTGAAGAACGCCTCATGGATTCAATGGATTTGGAAAAAGAAAAGGGCATCACCATTCGCGCCAAGAACGCCGCCTTCAAATACAAAGATTATCACATCAACATCGTTGATACGCCTGGCCACGCGGATTTCGGCGGCGAAGTGGAACGCATTTTGAACATGATCGACGGCGTTTTGCTCGTCGTCGATTCGGTCGA
Source organism: Verrucomicrobiota bacterium (assembly GCA_043775015.1). Lineage (GTDB taxonomy): Bacteria > Verrucomicrobiota > Verrucomicrobiia > Limisphaerales > CANJXF01 > CANJXF01. The sequence goes on along the minus strand of JAYVSV010000031.1, from coordinate 5,042 downwards.
TGGTCCGCAGGCGCAAACCCGTTTCGTTTTGCGCAAAGCGCTCGAAGCTGGCGCGAAACCGATTGTCGTCATTAACAAGATTGATCGGGAAAATGCCCGCCCGCACAAAGTTTTGGATGAAGTTTTCGAATTGTTCATGGCGCTCCATGCGACTGATGAACAGCTTGATTTTCCAGTCGTTTATTGCAGCGCAAAAGCCGGCTACGCCAAGCTCGATATCAAAGAGGAAACCACCACGATGGAACCGCTTTTTGATTCCATCGTTAAAAATATTCCAGCGCCACGCGCGCAGGCTGGCACCGATTTGAAAGTGCTCGTCGCAAATCTGGATTACTCGGATTACCTCGGGCGTATCGCGTTCGGCAAAATTCTTTGCGGCAAGATCAAAGTCGGCGACCCGCTGGTTTGCATTCACGGCAACGGCTCGAAGACCAAAGGTAAATGCACGATGCTGTTCCATTTCGAAGGAATGAAACGAATCGAAATCACCGAAGCGCACGCCGGAGATATTTGCGGCGTGGCCGGTTTTGAAGATGTGTTTATCGGCGAAACGATTACTAATTCTGACACGGCCATTCCCATTCCGTTTGTGCCGATTGACCCGCCGACGATTCAAATGCAATTCGCGGTCAACGACGGGCCGCTCGCTGGTCAGGACGGAAAACTCGTCACCGCCCGCCACATTTGGGAACGGCTCACGAAAGAAATCCGCACCAACGTCGCACTCAGAATCAAACAAACGAACGACCCGAAAATTTTCGACGTCGCAGGCCGTGGCGAAATGCAAATCGCGATTCTCGTCGAACAAATGCGCCGCGAAGGCCACGAAGTTTTGGTGTCGCGACCGGAAGTGCTTTATCGCCGGGATGCGGAAGGAAAATTGTTGGAGCCGATTGAAAAATTATTTGTTGATATTCCCAAGGACGCGATGGGCGACGTGTTGCAAAATCTTTCCAATCGCCGCGCTGAAATCACCAACATGAATCACATTGGCGATTCGGTGAGCATCGAAGCTTTTATTCCGACTCGCGGCTTGATTGGTTTCGAAACGGATCTCGTGAATCAAACCCGCGGCATGGGCGTGATGAGCCATTTGTTCCATGAATACGGTTCAGATCGCGGCGATATCGCGGCGCGCAAAAATGGTTCGCTCGTCAGCATGGAAACCGGCGAAGCGATGGCTTATGCGCTCAACATGGTGCAGGAACGCGGCAAGTTGATGATCGAACCGGGCGACCATGTTTATGTGGGAATGATCGTCGGCGAGTGCGCCCGCGAAAATGATATTCCAGTCAATCCGTGCAAAGCCAAACGCTTGACCAACATGCGTTCGCAAGGCGACGGCAAAGGCATTCAACTCGATTCGCCCATGAAATTGTCGCTCGAACGCGCGTTGGAATACATCAGTTCCGACGAATACGTGGAAGCGACTCCGAAGAATCTTCGTCTGCGCAAAAAAGAACTCGACGAAACCAAACGGAAACGCACCGCGCAAAGTCGCGTGTTTAAAATTCTCGACGAAGTGGTCGCGGAATAGAAGGCAAGTCAAGGTATCGAAACACTCCGCTTTGTCGGAGTGTTTTTTTGTCTCCCACTTAAACCGGTTGAACTTTTTGAACGGCACCCGCAATGGTGTTGACGCTTTGGAGGATTTCCTTCGCCGCGCCGGGGTTGGGAATTTTTAAACCAAAGCTTTTGTCGAGCGCGACGACGAGCTGTAACGCGTCCACCGAATCAAGCCCCAAGCTTCCAGGGCCAAACAAGAGTTGGTCATCACCAATCTCGGCGGCGGTGACCTGCAACATCAAGTTCTCCACCATCAGATTTTTGATTCTCTGCTTCAGTTCGTTTGAATCTTCCATATTGGTCTCAATGAAATTGGCTCACAAAATTCCGCCATCAATTTTGAGAGTGGAGCCTGTGATGTAACTCGCCTCGGAACAAGCCAGAAAACGAATGGCTGCGGCAACTTCCTCGGGACGCCCGAGCCGACGCATCGGAATCTTCGACGTCACGGCTTTTTTTTCGTCAGCGCTCATGCCCGCCAGTGCCTCGGTTTCCACGTAGCCGGGGCAAACCACATTGACCGTGATCCCGATTCTTGCCACCTCTTTGGCCAAAGATTGCGTGAGCGCGACCACCCCCGCTTTGGCCGCCGCATAATTCGCCTGGCCCGCCGGCGCCAGGAGCGCGCTCAACGACGAAACGTTCACGATACGACCGCTGCGTTGAGAAATCATCGCGGGCAACACTGCCTGGCATCCGTGAAAAATGGCGTCAAGATTCGCAGCAATAATTTCCTGCCACGCGCTGGATGGCATGGTGGCGAGCAAACCATCGGAATGTTTGCCCGCGTTATTGACCAGCACATCGAGCCGTTGATGTTCGGTTTGAATTTGCGCGACTGCCGTTTTCCATGACTCAGGTTGCGTCACATCCAAGTCGATGCAGCGCGCTCGCACCGGGAATTCCTGCTCGATTTTTTGCGCTTGATCGCGCCGCGCGCGCACGCCGAGCCAGACAAAATTTTCGGGTTGTTCGTGGAGAAACGATCGTGCGATGGCCTGACCAAGTCCCCCGTTCGCTCCGGTCACTAAAATAATTCGCAAACTCATCGATGTGAAATTTCAGGTTGATCGGTCACGCAGAAAATTGTGCGCCAATGGCTTGTTGATTACAACCAAGCACGCTGACGTTGGTGGACGAAAAATGTTTTTGTTGGATCGCGTTTATCGCTGAAACACATTGGCACGCCGCACCCGCCATCAAGCCTTCGCCCAAAACGGCTTTGGGCGAGAGCCGCGCGCCCGTCCAATCTTTCCACGCATCCAGTTCAGCGGCGTCAAGCCGGGGCATTGATTGCGTGCTGTCACAGAGCAAGGCGTTTTCATCGCTCCCACTCAATTGACTGCGCATCTTTTGCGCAGCGGCGTGACGACTTTGTTTTTGAAGAAACGGATGCGCGTCGGTGATTTTCACAAGCTGAACGGAATTAGTTGCGGTAAATTCGGCTCGCAAAAAGACCGCACCAGCGCCATCGCTCAAAATCATTTTGCGCTGAAACCGGTGAAAAGCATCAACGCTCAACCAATCAATTTCTTCCGCGCCAATGACGATGCAGCCATCCACGTGATCGTTCAGCAGCCAGTTCGACGCGAGCGCGAGACCTTGCAGGAACGTTCCGGGATCGCCGATGAGGGTGTAATTGATCGCGCTTGTTCCCAGCAGCGCGGCGATGTGGCTGGCTGGCGCATTGAAAACCGTTTCTGGAAACACCAGCGGGCTGGCGGTTGCCGGATCGCGCAACGTCTCGTCGTAAAAACGTCGGGAATAATTGATGCAACCAGACATGACGCATTGGACGATACCGAGGCGCAATTTTCCGTTGGCAAATTGACTCGCGCTTTCACCCAACGCCTCCAATCCGGCCGCAACGCCGAATTGCGTAATCGGACTGGTGCGACGCAGGCGGGCATGAGCCAGAAACGCCGGGCGCGCGAGCGGCGGCGGGACCTGTCGAACATACAACGTTTTTTCCCAACCGGGTCGGGCCAGCGGCTTGGTTGCGAGCGGTTTATTTTCCAGCAGAGCCTGGCTCAACGGCTCAACGCCCCATCCCGCCGGAGAAACAGCGCCGATGCCATGAACGAAAATTTTCTTCACAAAACCCTCCGCAAGATGAGTGACGCGTTGGCCCCGCCAAATCCAAAGGAATTCGTCAAAACGTATTCGAGCTTCGCTGAAGTTGGCTCGCGCACAATCGGGAATTCGCAAAGTGGATCGGGCGTGTCGAGAATCGTGGGCGGCAGCCATTGCTCGCGCAAAGCCATGAGACAAACCACCGCCTCGACCGCACCTGCCGCACCGAGCAAATGGCCGATTCCAGATTTCGTCGAGCTGACCCGCAATTTTGTTTTGTGATCTCCGGCGAATCGGTTGATCGCTGCGGCTTCGGCACTGTCATTGAGCGGCGTGCCGGTGCCATGCGCGTTGATGTAGTCGATTTTATCCGGCGTGAGATTCGCCACCTTGGCCGCAGCATTCATGGAAGCCAAGGCGGCGTCGCCGTTTGGATGCGGCTGCGTCAAGTGGTGGCAATCGGTGGCCGCGCCGTAGCCGATAATTTCGCCGAGAATTTCTGCGCCACGACGTTGTGCGGAATCCAGAGTTTCCAATGCGAACACGGCGGCGCCTTCGCCGAGCGCGAGTCCATCGCGTTTGGCGTCGAACGGACGGCAACTCGTTGTCGAAAGCGCCTGGAGCGAATCGAAGCCGGAGAAAACCAATTGGCTCAACCCATCGTAACCGCCGGTCAGAACACGCTCGGCCTGGCCGGTGCGAAGCAGTTCCCAAGCGTGGCCAATGGCATTCGCGCCGGATGCGCAGGCGTTGGCAATCAAAGTAATCGGTCCGCTGAAACCGAACGCGTCGGCGAGATTCAGAGCTTGTTTTTGCGCCTGATAATGAATGACTCGTGATGCCTGGGTTTTATGAATTTTGGGTTGGGTCGTCGCCCGGCGAAAATAATTTTCTCCAAGACTCATGCCGCCGCTGGTCGTTCCCAGGACAATCGGGAGATATTCTGAAGGGGTCCACTTGGCTTGATGCCACGCTTCGTGTGCTGCGACGAGGAGTAGTTTTGCCGCGCGATCTGACCGATCCAAACATCGTCGGCTTAAGAGCGTGTTGGGTATTTCCGGCAACGTCACTTCCGCAGCGGTTTTCACCCGTTGGCGGGAGACGTCGAAGAGGGTGACCGGGCGAAACGCCGTTTTGCCGAGGCGAAAACCTTCCGCGTTTTTTTTCCAGCCCGCGCCAAACGCAGTGATGACTCCGGCGCCAGTGATCACCACCCGGTTCGCTGCGTCTGCCTTGTTATCGGGCGGAAAAAGCACGACTCAATTATGCGGCAAAATCATTTTGGTGTAAGGAAAAACTCGGGATGGGGTGTGATTAAAAGTGGGTGAGAAAAGGAGAGATTTCTGACGAATAAAATGTACAAATTTAGCCAACTCTATAAATAAAGTTGGGATGGAAGAGAA
>JAYVSV010000030.1:0-15564 GCA_043775015.1 Verrucomicrobiota bacterium | reverse complement strand
CAAATTGAAACTGCGGGAGCAGTTGCGCGAGGTGATGCGGTTCAAACAATTCTCGCATCGCACGGAGTCGTCGTATTGGCATTGGATCAAGGGGTTCATGGTTTTTTGTCGAGATCACCCCCACCTCACCCCGACCCTCTCCCCTCCCTCCGAGGGAGCGGAGAGGGAGAAAGCCTGGCGGCATCCGCGCGAAATGCACGCGGCGGAGGTGCAGGCGTACCTCACGCATCTGGCGGCGGAGAGAAATGTGGCCACCGCCACGCAGAATCAGGCGTTGAATGCGTTGGTATTTTTGTATCGGGAGGTGTTGAGCTTGGAGTTGGGGGCGATTGGGAAGATTGAGCGGCCAACGCGAGCCAGAAAATTGCCGACGGTGTTGACGAAGGCGGAGGTGCAGCGGCTGTTGGCGGCGGTGTCGGCAGAGCATCAATTGTTTTGCCGTTTGTTGTATGGTTCCGGCATGAGGCTGTTGGAAGGTCTGCGGCTGCGGGTGAAGGATGTGGATTTTGGGCGGAACGAAATCACGATTCACGATGGCAAGGGGATGAAGGATCGGATGACGGTTTTGCCGCAGAGCATCACGACGGCTTTGGCACAGAATTTGGCGCGGGTGCGGCTGGTTTACGAGGAGGATTTGGCGGCGGGACTGGGCGGTGTTTCGCTGCCGTTTGCGCTGGAACGAAAGTATCCGAACGCGCCGAGGGAGTGGTGCTGGCAATATATTTTTCCGGCAGCGAATTTATCCAACGCGGTGCGGGGGGAGGTTCCGCCGGTCTGGCGGCGGCATCATGTGCATGAGGTGAATATTCAGCGGGCGGTAAAAGCGGCGGCGGCGCGCATTGACAAGGTGGTGACGCCGCATACGTTGCGCCATTCATTTGCCACGCATCTGTTGGAGAATGGGTATGACATCAGGACGTTGCAGGAGTTGCTCGGGCACAAGGATGTGGCGACGACGCAAATCTATACGCATGTGTTGAGCAAGCCGGGGTTGGGGGTGAAAAGTCCGCTGGATTAACTGGAAAAATTTGCCGCAGGTTCCGGGAGAGTCCGTTTGATTTCATCGAGTCGATAGCCGAAGCCGCTTCCACTGATGGAGGACAGGTCAACCTTTCCGCCCCTTCGCCGGTATATTCCCGGATGAACCATTTCCTCCAGAGCGGAAGCATCCGGGTAGAACTGCATGGCGTTGGTTTCCACCCCCATGATTGTCCCGACATGCGCGGCCAAAAGAACGTGCGGAATCTGCGCGAGCATCGGGTTGGTCAAATCCTGCACCATCAATTGCATGCCGTTGGCCTTGGCCCAACACGCGCTGAGCAGTGCGCCGGTTTGTGTTTTGCAGGTTTTCAGCGCGACCCCGTTCCAGCCTAATTCGCGACCGAGTTTGACCATGCGCCAGTCGTGCGCGCTCTCATCAAGGAACAACGGTTTGCGCGCGGCTACACTATGCACGTCAATTCGATGGGTTTCGATGTCGTAGGGAAACGGCTGCTCGACATAAAGCAACATCGAGAAAATTTTCGCATGCTCGTCGCGAATGCGATCCAGAATCTCATTCACATAATTCGGATCACGGACGGTGCAATTAAAGTCCGCCGTAAGCCATTCCACTCCTGTTGTGATTGCGATCTTCCCAATTTTAACGAGCCGATCGTAATCCCATTGCGAATCATTGCCGCGTAATTTGACTTTTAAACATTTCAAGCCGTCGCGCACAATCCAATCGCGCAGGAGCACTGGATAATTATCGGCGGGTTCTGTGCCGTTGAGTTCGCTTGCCTCGATTGGATCAAGGCCGCCAACCAGATGCCATGCGAGCATTCGCTTTGGAGGATCGGGCAACAGGAAATCTGCCGGAAATTTTCCGCTGAATTTTTTCCCGCAATCGTCTTCCACAAAAAATTGTTCCAGCGACCAGTTCATCCATTCGGCGGTGTAGGTTTGGTAAACCGGAACACGGTGGAGATTTCCAAAGGCATCGTGCAGCGCGAGGTCAAACGCAGAACAGCAAACGAGCGCGGCGAGCAAAGGAACCGGTTCCGCCGAAACCCGTGCGGCGTTGAACTCATTGAGCAGACCGCCCAAAATATGTTCCTGAAAACTAAAGCCCACTTCCATCGGGTGACCGGATTGCGCGTAGGAACTCCAGGCTTTCGCCAGCACGACGCAGAAATCTCGCAAAGCCGAGTGGCGTTCTTCGTAAGCAACATGACTGGGCCAAACCCATTGCACGCTCAAAGGAGTTTCGCCCCAACCTTCCGCCGTGCGGCCACTGGCATTCGCAATCGTGAGGCAGACGCGCGCGCAGGAAACGTAAGTCACGGTTTCACCGCCGAATTTCAGAGGGACGCGCGTGTGAACCGGCAAAAAATAAAGTCTCGTCGCGACGCAACGGGCGTCAGTCGATTTCGGGATAAGGAATGAAACCACATTGGGTCCCGCCGAATTCTCCACCCGATTTGGAGAGCCATTTCGCATGTTTAGAGTTTGCATTCAAGTGAGGCTGGTCGGGAATCAACTCCGATGAAGCCCCATTCAATTGCCATTGCGCACGATGGATGCAGTGAGATGATTTCTGCCAGAATGGTAAAAAGGGATTTATTGAACTTCATGCGTTAGAATGATTTTTGAACAAGGTCCGGGGACTGTCAAAAGTTAATTCCTGTTTTCACGTTCAGATCTATTATTAAAAATGCCAACCGGTCAAAATTCCAAAGCGCATCCGCATCACCACAAAGGCGTATTGATGATTGCGGCGCTGAAAATAGTGAAAGCGGTGCTATTGATCATCGTGGGGTTGGGCGCGCTCTCTTTGCTGCACCGTAACGTGAGCGAAATCGCGGAAAACTTCATGCGCTTCCTGCACGTGGATCCAACTGGGAAATTCTTCTACACCGTCATCGATAAATTGGAAATCGTGGATGACCGGAAACTCCGGCAACTCAGCGTCGGAACATTTTTTTACGCGGCGATTTTGCTGACGGAAGGGGTTGGGCTTTGGTTCGAAAAACGCTGGGCCGAATGGCTGACGTTGCTTGTGACCGGGTCCTTTATTCCGTACGAAATTTACGAAATTTTCTCACACGCCAGTGTGGCAAAATTTTCCGTGCTCGCCATCAACCTTGCCGTGGTGGTGTATCTGGCGGTTCGCTTGCGCGCGGATTCCAAATCGCGTCAATCACCGGTTCGTTGATGGGTTGCCACGATGGAAGTCGGCCGGGCAATTGGCTCACGTTCAATGGCTTGGAATGAACTGAGAATAAACCGGTTCGCCGAAGTATTCGTAGCCGTTATTCTCCAGCGGAGTTCCGGTCAGCAGGGCGTGAATAAAACCGTTCCTCTCAACCTGCACCGTGTGGAAAATTTTCTTCTCGGGATTTTCTTTGAGCAAAAGTTGAACCCGTCGATCGAGCGCAAAATATTTTTCAAACTCCGGCGAAATCACTTCTGTCAATTTGAGCGGCATTTCAAAATCTTTTTTCATTAAATGGCTGCGTCCCCAAGTGCCGCCCGCCGCGCTGACGAAAGATTTTCCGTTCAAGAGCGCGATGTCATCATGGTAGGCCAGCACGGTGAGAAAATGAGGTTCGGCATTCTTCAACCACGCCAGTAATTTATCGCGGTGCAACGCCGTTTCATAACCGTAATTGCCGTCGAGAAACGCAATGCGCTCGACGTTATTTGGAATTTTTTCCACCGAGTTTAAATATGCGAAAATGATGCTGCCGCCCCCGCTGTGCGCGCTCAAAACGATCTTCGGCGCGAATCCTTCGAAACGAGCACCAGCTTTCTCGATCACTTCAAATGCGGCTTTGTCACCGAATTGTTTTCGCCACGCCGGCCAGGACTTTAGCGAGTTTTCCAGGTAAGCGACCACCAGATGTTCGTTGGTGATTCTTTGGCGCAGGAAACGAGTCTGCGCGCCGATATGTTGGATGTTGAAATGCCAATCGTCGCCCGGGTTGAGTTTTTTTCCAATCGTTTGTTCGATCGTGTTGCCGTTGGGTAAACCGTAGAAAATCAGTTTCATTTTTTTCGGCAGCGAAAGCTGTTCAGCCGAGGGCGCATTGATGACCACCCGAACGCCGTGATCGAGTGCAAGAAACATAATCTGTTCGTCGAACGCCGCGCTTTTTTGAAATTGACCGAGAACAATTTTATTCGTGCTCGCTGTGACTGGAGCATTTGTTTTGGAAATAGTTTTAGGGAATTCGGAAAACTTGTATCGCGCTTGGAGCACCGGCCCTTCGTCGCTCAAAAGCCCTGACAAATCCGCGTCGGCCAGCACTTCCTCCACCGTTTTGGAAACGCCATTGATCAACATCCGTTTTTGCACAAGCCGGACGCCGTGACTGTAATCTGCCCACGAAGCAGCGTGACCTAAATAAAGCGGTTGAATTGCAGTCCCGTTGGTCTGATGCCACCCGTAAATCGCGACTTTCCCGGGCGATGACGCAAGCCGGATCGAGATCACAATATCTTTTTTGTGACCTGCCCTGAGCGTGCCGGGTGGAAATTGTTTCAAGGTGGTGGTTCGCTGTTCGCGCACGGTTTGATTGTGTTGCCAAAAAGCTGCCACGGTAATCATCGCTGCGCTCGGTGGAATCGGAGAGGGCGAGAATTTCAAAGGAGCAGCAGCGTAAATGGCGTTGACCATTTTCCGGGTCGGCAACGCGCAATCGAGCGCCTCGGCAATTTTTTGCGCCGTAAAAGGGGTCATCGGCATGAGGAAATAATCCTCGTCCGATCCGATCGCGAGGTAATCTGGAGCCACGAAGAATGTGGCAATGTTCGTTTTACCCGCGACAACGTTGGTCAAATTTACGGGAGAGAGTTGGCGGAAAAAATTTGGGATGTTGCCGCGAGTGACTTCGGAAAATATTTTTTCTTCGCGCTGCTCCAATTCAATTGCTTGGATTTCTTGGGCGAATTCAGCGCCGCCTTTGGCCGAATCGGGGCGGGTCGGGATTTTTAGTGTCGCTCCGAAAACGCTCGGCGAGAGCACGACCACGGCGAGTAAAACGATGCAAAATGACTTCATGATTTTCTCGCGATCAGGGTCAAACGTTGCCACCACCAGATTATTTTTCCGTCTTCCCTGTCCAGTCGAAACAAAGTTCGTGCGGAGGTCGGCGCATCCGCAACGAGAGCTAAAACTTTCTGGCGGTTTTCCGGCGAGGTTGCCGCTGTCTCGAAATACCAATTCAAATCTGGTTGTTTGAACGGCGCGAGATGGCATTCCGCGACTGGCAATTTTGAACCCTGGCACAGTTTGCTCCAGGCGAGCGGCGTCAAAAAACGGTGATGGCTGGGGTCGCGGAATTTTTCAACCGAATGCAACCACGCTTCGGCCTCAGGTTCATAATCCTGCACGCTGCCATCAATCAATATCAACCAGCCGCCCGGTTTGAGAACGCGCGCGGTTTCAGCGATAAACCGTTCTGGCGAACTGAAGTGATGCGCGGCGACCCGGCAGGTGACGAGATCAAAACTTTCGTTTTCGTAGGGAAATTCTTCCGCGGCATGTTGTTGGATCGCAACTTTCAAACCGCGATCAGCCGCAGTTTGCTGAGCGCGTTCCAGCATCGGTTGAGCAATGTCCGCCAAGGTGACCTGATGACCCAGGCTGGCCAAAAATAATCCGGTATGCCCGCCGCCGGTTGCCACATCCAGAACCCGTGCGGGCTTGGGCAAATGAATGTGCTCAAGGGCGATTCGCACGTCGTCCACATTTTCCAAAATGTGGCCCTGGCCATACCGCTCGCTTTGCCGGGCAAATTGCTCCTGGGCCGCGCGTTGAACATCATCAAGTTGCATACGAATTATTCCGTCGATTGCGCCCGCTGGGTGGACATTTGATACAAAGCAATCTGTTGGTTCACAATCTGCATTTTGGATGGAAACCAAATGGTTTGCGCTGGAGAAAGCCGATGATACAATTCGTCCACCTCGAAAAGGGGTGAGCCGGGTGGAAAAAAGGAAAGACTTTACAGAGACGTTTCCTAAACCTAGACTTTCCGGGCATTTAATGATGAACAGAACTATGGAACCAAAAGTAAAAAACATCGAAGGTTTTCGATTGCACGAGCGCGATACCGGATCAGCCGATGTGCAGATTGCTCTTTTGACGGAGCGGATTAATCAATTGACCGAGCACTTGCAGAAAAACAAAAAAGATCACAGCTCGCGTCGTGGACTTTTGATGATGGTCGGACAGCGCCGCAAATTGTTGGACTACTTGCACAACACGGACGTCAGCCGTTATCAAACGATCACCAAAAAGCTCAAGCTTCGCCGGTAAACTTCGCCCGCAGACGGTTTGGGTTCTTCGACTTCATTGGTTCAAGACCTTTTCAGTTAGCTGAAATCGACAAACGCGATCGATTCCAGTTTCGTTTAAACAACTCGCGTAAGAAATCTCGTCGGTGCTGGGTGATTTCAACCAACTTCCGTTTTGCGGGCGTTGCTTGAAGTTTCTCGGTGAGCCGGCGTTTTAAGGAATCAAATATATGGCAGAAAAAGTAACGGCTCAATTAGGGGCCGCGCAGATCCACATCGAAACCGGCAAACTCGCCAAACAAGCTGACGGCGCTGTAACCGTCCAACTCGGGGAAACCATCGTCATGGTCGCAGCCGTTGCGGCCAGCAAAGCCAAACCCGGCCAGGACTTTTTTCCTTTGACGGTTGATTACCGCGAAAAGGCGGCTGCCGCAGGAAAATTCCCCGGTGGGTATTTCAAACGGGAAGGTCGCCCGACGGAAAAAGAAATTTTAACCTGCCGTTTAACCGATCGCCCGATTCGCCCTCTTTTTCCAAAAGGTTGGTATAACGAGGTTCAAGTCCAAAGCATCCTCCTGAGCGCGGATGGCGAAAACGATTCTGATATTTTAAGCATTATCGGAGCCTCGGCTGCGTTGATGGTCAGCGACATTCCGTGGGACGGCCCGCTGGGCGCTGTCCGCATCGGACGTGTTGCAGGACAATTCATTGCCAATCCAACGCATGTTCAGATCGCGGAAAGCGATATGGACATTATTTACGTCGGCAACAGTTCGGACATCGTGATGTTCGAAGGTGCGGCGAAGGAGATCTCCGAAGCTGAGTTCAATGCGGCCCTCAAGTTTGGCCACGAGGCTTGCCAACCGCTCATCACGGCGCAAAACGAACTGGCCAAACGCGTTGGAAAAAAGAAACGCCAGATCACGCTCAACATTGTTCCGGACGATATATTAAACGAAGCCAAAAAATTGGCGGGCGACCGGATGGTTCCGGCGTTGCTCACCCCGGCCAAACTCGAACGCGAAAGCAAAGTCAAAGCGATCGCTGACGAAGTCGGCGCGAAACTGGTCGAAAAGTTTGGCGCGGAAAAAGTGACTGAATTCGTTCTCAAAGATGCGTTTTACTACATCCAAAAAGAAGCGGTTCGCGGATTGGTCTTGAACGCTGGCAAACGGTTGGACGGCCGCACGTTCGATCAGGTTCGCCCGATTTCCTGTGAAGTGGGAATTCTGCCGCGCGCACACGGTTCTGCTTTATTCGCGCGGGGTGAAACCCAGGCTGTTTCGCTCGTGACGCTCGGCACGAACGAAGACTCGCAGGAATTTGATTCCTACACTGGTGGAATCACGGAGAAGAAATTTATTCTCCATTACAACTTCCCGAATTATTCCGTCGGCGAAACCGGACGTATCAGCGGCCCGGGTCGTCGCGAAATCGGCCACGGCGCTTTGGCGGAACGGTCCGTCGCGCAAATGTTGCCGCTCGACACCTATCCTTACGCCATTCGTGTCACCAGTGAAATCATGGAATCCAATGGTTCCACTTCGATGGCTTCCGTTTGCGGAGCCACTCTCGCATTGATGGATGCCGGCGTTCCAATCACGCGTCCGGTCGCAGGAATCAGCGTCGGTATCTGCACTGAATCCGATGCGTCAGGAAAAGTTTCCAACTACAAATTGTTGACGGACATCATCGGTTGGGAAGACGCCTTCTGCGACATGGATTGCAAAATCGCAGGAACGTCACAAGGCGTGACCGGTTTCCAACTCGATCTCAAGCTCAAGGGTATTTCCCACCAACTCATGGCGGAAACCGTGGAGAAGGCGCGGGTTGCCCGTTTGTTTATCCTCGGTGAAATGGCGAAAGTCCTCGCTGAGCCACGCAAGGAAATGAGCAAATACGCTCCGCGCATCGTGCAGGTCAGAATTAATCCTGAGAAGATCGGCGCGTTGATCGGGCCGGGTGGCAAAAACATCAAGCGCATCGTCGAAGAGTCCGGCTGCGAAATTAACATCGACGACGACGGCACCGTGAACATTTACTCCGTCTCGGAAGAAGGAATGAAGCTCGCGCGCAACGCCATCGAAGGCATGACGGCGGAAGCGGAAATCGGCAGGATCTATCGCGGAAAAGTTGTCACGATTAAAGAGTTCGGCGCCTTCGTCGAATTTCTGCCGGGCAAAGACGGCCTCTGTCACATCAGCGAACTGGCCAACTTCCGCGTCAAACAAACCGAAGACATCGTCAAAATCGGTGACGACATTTGGGTCAAATGCCTCGGTGTGGATGATAAAGGCCGCGTGAAACTTTCCCGCAAAGCGGCGATGGAAGATCGCGACAAAGAAATGGCTGGCAAAGCAGAAGTGCCTGCCGAAAAAGTCTGATTAGTTTTTAGAAAGAATTCACAAACGAGCCGGATTTTTCCGGCTCGTTTTTTTTGTCGATTTTTCGAACAGCCCACTCGAAAGCGAACGAGGAACTGAGAATCAAAATTCTCGCGACCCGATTGCAGAGGTTGCAAATGAAAAGCTGAACACTGTGCCTGCGTGCTTTTGTGGTTGTCTCTCGACGAAGTTTTTTTACGCTCAACGAGAAAACAACAGGCGGTTACGAGAGCAGAACCAGTGGTTATTGCTCTTTGGTTTTGTCTTGGGACGGTGTGCCGCCGGTCGCCTTCGGGTTCGGTCTTTGCACCGTGCGCAAACGTTCCCGAACCATATTGGCCCTCAGCACGTCGCGTTCTTCAGCGGCTAGTTTTTCGGAAAACTGTTTTTGCAGATGTGCTGGTTGGGTAACGATAAACAACTCATCAATCAACCAACGTTCGACTTTCGGAAAATGCCCGAAATCAACTCCCAGCCGCATCAACGACAACAGATTCATCGTCTCCTTCGAGGAGATACTGTGTGCGTTGGCCAAAATGCCGTAGGCGCGGCCAATGTGGTTGAAGACCATCTTTGGTTTTTTCTCCAACAACAAAATGCGCGCGTTTTCTTCGTGCTCGATGATTTGCAAGAGCACTTTGTTCAAGCGTTCGACGATGTCGGTTTCGCCTTCGCCCAATGTCATTTGATTGGAAACCTGGAAAACATTTCCCAGCGCTTCGGTGCCTTCGCCATACAACCCGCGCACCGCCAAACCGAGTTTGTTCACCGATTGAATAATCTGGTTGATTTGCTCCGCCAAAACCAGGCCGGGCAGGTGAAGCATCGCGCTGACGCGAATGCCGGTGCCGAGATTGGTCGGGCAGGCGGTGAGGTAGCCGAGTTCCGGGTTGAAGGCGTAATCGAGCCGCTTTTCGAGATCGGAATCAACCTGGTCGATGGTGAGCCAAGCTTGCTTGAGTTGCAGTCCGGGACGCAACGCCTGCATGCGCAAATGATCTTCTTCATTGATCATCACGCAAAGGGATTCCTCTTTGTTGAAAACCAACCCGCTGCCCGCGCTTTTCGCAGCATGTTCACGGCTGATCAAATGGCGCTCGACCAAAATTTGCTTGTCGATGTTCGGCAGGTTGTCCATCGACTGGGAAAAGGCGCCGACCATTTGCGGCAGACTTTCCACGGCGGGGCGAATGGATTCGAGCGCTTTGACTCGGTCGCCCTTTTTGGCCCAGCCTGGGAACGGGAGACCTCTTAAATTACGAGCCAAGCGCACACGGCTCGACATCACGATCAAATCGTGTGGGCCGGGACGCTGTGTCATTTCGCCGGGAGCGATAAGAAATTCGTGTAAGTCCATGAGTTAAGTGGTCTCGATGTGATTTAATTTGTGGCGAGTCGTTTTGATCTCGTCACGCAAATTGGCGGCCCGTTCGAAATCCTCTTCGTTCACGGCTTTATCGAGTCTCTTTTGCAACTGGCGAAGTTGATCGGTGAGATCGCGTCCTTGCTTGAGCGCCTGCGGAATTTTTCCCACGTGCCGGACGCCTTTGTGCATCGTTTTCAGCAACCCTTCCAAACCTTCGGCAAAGGTGACGTAGCATTCCGAGCAACCAAGCCGACCCGCCTTCTTAAAATCAACCTGCGTGAACCCGCAATTGGGGCATTTGATTTGTTCCCCGCCGCTGGTCCCGGCCAATTCCTGAGAAGCTCCGAGGCCTAATAACAAATCCGCCAATGAAAATCCCGCCGGATCATTCACGCCCTTGCTCTTGGCGCACTCTTCGCACAGGTCAACCTTCTGCATTTTCTCGCCGACGATTTGCGTGAGATGCACTTTGGCCTGGTTTTGTTTGCAGATGATGCAGAGCATAGTTCTAATTTCGAATTGCGAATGACGAGTGTCGAATATTTAAAATTTGACGTTCATAATCCATCATTTTCCTATCGGCTCACCCGAGACTTTCGTCAAGGCGTGGTACCGCGTCACCAAATTTTTGGTGATCGGCCCCGGTTTGCCGGTTCCGATCACTCTACCATCTATTTTCACAACGGGAATTAATTCCGCACCGGTGCCGGTCAAAAAGCATTCGTCGGCGTTGAACAAATCGTAGCGGGTCAGGTTCGGTTCGGTAACCGACAATCCGTTTTCGCGCGCTAATTCCATCACCACTCCGCGGGTGATTCCGTAGAGCGCACCGGCTGAAAGCGGCGGTGTCATCAACTGATTTCCTTTCACGATGAAAATATTATCAGCCGTGCATTCGGCGACAAAACCTTCTGAGTTCAACATCACGGCTTCTTCCACACCCGCATTGTTGGCCTCGATTTTTGCGAGAATGTTGTTGAGATAGTTGAGCGATTTAATGGCCGGATTGACCGCACTGTGCAAATTACGCGTTGTTGCCACGGTGACGATATCCATGCCGCGCTGATACATTGCTGGCGGATAGACTTGAATTTTATCTGCGATGATAATGACCGACGGCTTCTCGCATTTGTTCGGATTCAAGCCGAGCGTGCCGACGCCGCGCGTCACCACGAGCCGGACGTAACCGTCGCGCAAATTATTTTTGCGGCAAGTGTCCACGACGGATTTGCTTATCTGCTCGTGCGACATTGGAATGGTCAGGAGAATTGCTTTTGCAGAGCAATACAAACGATCAATGTGTTCCTTCAGCTTGAAAACACGACCGTTGTAGGCGCGAATTCCTTCAAAGACACCGTCACCGTAAAGCAGACCGTGATCGAACACGGAGATTTTCGCGTTTTTTTCATCGCAGAATTTGCCGTCGATATAAATTTTCATTCGTCAAGGTGAGGCTAGGAAAACCTCTCCCGCAAAGCAATAGCGAGTTGCAACGCTCGTGAGGGCATTGGACCGGTCTGCAGCAGATGTATAATTTTCGCGAGAACCACTTTCGGATTGCGAATTACCGCTTTCAGTATTCAAATCATCCGGCGAAATTCGCCAAACAAAATATTTATGCCCAATCCCTGGACCGGAAAAGGAAATCCTTACACACGCAAAGAAGTGGTTGAACGTCTTCGCTCCACGCTGAGAAAAGGCCAGCCCATTATCGCTGCTGGCGCGGGAACCGGCATTAGCGCGAAATTCATTGAGAAGGGTGGGGCGGATTTGATCATTATTTACAACTCAGGGCGTTTTCGCATGGCGGGCCACGGCTCGACGGCTGGGTTGATGTCTTACGGCGACGCCAACGCCATCGCCATGGAAATCGGCGAGCACGAAGTTCTTCCCATCGTTGAAGAAATTCCCGTGATCTGCGGCGTTCACGCCACTGATCCTCGACGTAGAATGTGGCATTGGCTTTTGCAGGTAAAAGAAATGGGGTTTAGTGGAGTCAATAATTTTCCCACGCATTGCATCGTCGATGGACATTTTCGGAAAGTCCTCGAAGAAACCGGCATGAGCGTAAAAAAAGAATTCGAAATGGTCGCGCTCGCCCGAAAAATGGATTTGTTCAGCATCGTTTACGTCGCGACAGCCGATGAGGCCAAGGCCATGGCGCAAGCTGGTGCAGACGCAATCATCGCGCATGTTGGCACCACCATCGGTGGATCGATCGGAGTCAAAGGCGCGGTCGTTCCAATGGATGAAGCTGTCCAGCGAACGCAATCGATTATTGAAGGCGCGAAGAAAATCCGCAAAGACATCATATTTCTCTCGCATGGCGGCCCGATCTGCACGCCGGAAGACGCGGCCTACATCAACGAACACACTGACTGTGTCGGGTTCGTTGGCGCATCGAGCCTCGAAAGATTAGCCGTGGAAAATTCGCTGACGGACCTCACGAAAAAATTTAAAAAGATTCCGGTGCAGAAAAAGGCCCTGCAACCTTTTGCTCGTAGCCGCGCCTCTTGAGAGAGTGCGGCAAATTAAATTTGTGCCGGAATAGAATCAGTTAACGCTGTCATCCCTCGACAGCTTGACGGCTGCGGATTTTTTCCAGCAATGAGGTCGCACACGCCGTCGCAAATTTCTCATCGTTAATCTCACAATCCATTTCAATCACCTCGATGTCTTTGCGTAGATTCGATTTAATGGATTCAAAAAGAGCTTTGTCCGCCGCCAGATCGTAAAACTTTTGTCCCGCCGTGCTGATCACGCTGATTCCTTTCAAGGGGAGAAAAACGGAAACCGGCCCCTTTGAGAGATTCAATTTTTCAGCGATGATTTTTCCAAGCTGCGCATTTTCTTCCGGCGTGGTCCGCATCAAGGTCACTTGCGGATTGTGCGGATAAAAATTTCGTCCAGCAAATTTTTGCGGAACAGTTTCAGGCCCATGAAAATTCACCATGTCCAGACAACCGGGCGCGACGACTGCAGGGGTTCCACTCCTCGCAGCCGCCTCCAATCGCGTTGGCCCTGCGCCCAGAAATCCGCCAACTAATTCATCCGCCCACTCCGTTGTGGTAATGTCTAAAACTCCGGCGACTAATCCGGTTTCGATGAGCGACTCCATGGTACGACCGCCGACTCCGGTCGCGTGAAAAACCAGAACTTCATAACCGGCTTCTTCCAATATTTTCTGCGCATGTTGAACGCAAATCGTCGTGTTGCCGAACATGCTCGCGACGATGATGGGTTTGTCTTCGCCTTTTTCTGGTTGCGATTCAACCATCCCGCAAATTGCTCCGGCAGCGCGCGTGAGAATCTGGCGGGAAATCCTGTTGATTCCGGAAACATCGACAATGCTCGGAAACATCACGATGTCTTTGACTCCGACATATTGCGCGGTGCTCCCGCTGGCCAAGGTTGAAACCATCAACTTCGGAAAACCAACGGGCAGCGCGCGCATCGCCGCCGTTGCAATGGCCGTTCCGCCGCCGCCACCGAGAGAAATAACCCCGGCAATTTTCTTTTCCGCAGCGAGTTTCGCCAAAACAACGGGCGCGCCTTTCGACATCGCTGCGACCGCTTCTCCTCGATCTTTTTTTACGAGCAATTCGGAGAGATGAACTCCGGCGTGCGCCAAAACTTCGTCACGCGTCACATCGGGATTTAGTTTCGGCTCTGATAAAATTCCGACATCAACCACCAATATTTTATGACCGCGCTGTTGAATTTGTCGTGCCACAAAAGCGTGTTCGTCGCCCTTTGTGTCCATTGTTCCGAGAATTGCAATTGTCGCCATAAGGTGTGGAGAAACTGTATGAGGGCATTTTGTTTGACGCGACAACTTTTGTTTTATCCATCACCTCGCGGCAGTGAGCATTTTTGCCGATTGCATGGAAAACATGATCGGGATGGAAAGCCCCGCGAACCAACAGGCCGGAGCACCGGTTTGCAACCGGCTTTGGAATCGCGCGCGTAAAACCGGTTGCAAACCGGCATTCCGTCTCGGCAGTGTGAAATTTCCGGGTTACTCCTGCACACCCACGCGGTAGAAGAACGGCCCGGCGCTGACAGTGTTGGTGTCCGTGTAAGTCGTCGTGCCAATCTGTCCGAAGATGTTGCTCTTGAGCGTGAGGAAAGATGGTTGGGCGTCGAGGCTGGTGCTGCGGTCGAGGAAATAGGTCACGCCAATCACGCTTTGCCATCTGAGCGCGATTCCCGAAACGCCGTTTGATGGAGACAACATTTGCAGCAGGGACAAATTATTTGTGGGAATCGTGCCTGCCTTCCATTCCTGCCAATTGTTCAAGCCGTCGCCATCCGTGTCGGCGTATTCCGCCGAGCCGTCCGTGGGCAGACCATATCGCTGCGCCCACGCGTAGGAAAGAATCGAGGAAGGCGTTTGGAATTCATACGCGCCAATGTCCACCGTGCCGCCGACGATGCGCTGGTTGCCATCCAAGTCGGAACCGGCTGGGGCATAAAGATTCTTGCCAGCATTGATGCAGGGCGAGTTGGGTTGCAGCCGGCAGTCGCCATTTGCCAAATCTATGAATCCCGGTACGTTCGTGAAGCTCGAATCGCCGCTGAAAATCGGCGAGGTGCAACAATAATTCATTTTTATACCGGCGTGGTTTGATCCGCTGGGCGCAGTGTTGAAAAAGACAATGCAGTTTTTCATTACTCCAGCGCCACCCCCGTTTACCCCACCGCCGGAAACGGAAGCCGAATTGCTCACTATTGTGCAATTGAATAATTCGCTCCCGGAGTGTCCTCCACCGTTTTGGGCAGAGTTGCCCATGAGGATACAGTTGTTCAATTTGCCTGAGAAACTCCCGCCTCCAAGGCTGGAAGCTACGTTCCCCACGATGATGCAGTTTGTAACCACCGCGCTTGTTGATTGGCATTTGACTCCACCGCCGTATTCCATGGTTGTCGTGGCCCCGTTCGTGAGCGTGAAGCCGGACAATGTCGCACCGCTGGTGAGGTAAACGCATCGAATGGCGTTGCTGCCGTTGGTCGTTCCGGGAACTTGATAGCCTTGAATGATTGTGACGGCAGGGCCATTCGCGCTCTGCACTGCGATAGGATTCCAGATATTCACCCGATTCGCTCCCGCATTCAACTGGCTGCCGCTTTGATAAACTCCATTCGTCACGAGGATCAGATCGCCCGGTGCCGAAACATCCACAGCCTGCTGAATGTTCGTCGCCGCCGTGTTCCAATTTGTAAAAGGCGAAACCGGCGTGGCACTGATCAAGTCCACATAATGCACCGTGGCAGAAGCAGTGGCGCTGAAGCAGCTTAAAAATCCAGCGGCTAAATGCAGGTAATTCCATTTCATGCGTGCCCTTTCAAATAAAATTAATATCAGCACCATCCGTGGCAAACAAGCTCCAAAGCCTGAGCGCGGTTTGTCCGGGCGCATCTTGATACTGCCCTCGGAGTGCCGGTTTCCAAACCGGCTTGAGGGGTTGGCGCGCCGGGCCACCTTGGGGAACTTACCCGGAAAATTCATGGCAACGCAAAGCCGACTGCAAG
>JAYVSV010000029.1:0-75008 GCA_043775015.1 Verrucomicrobiota bacterium | reverse complement strand
AGCACCGTTTGCACCCGCAACAACTCGTCGAATGCAAGGCGACGACGAGCGAGTTCCTTCTCCCCCATCGTCTCGGGCAGATGGATGTTGTGCAGGGCTTTGCTGCGTGAGATCAGCCCGAGGCGCTGACGAACGGATGCCGGCACCGGGTCCGCGAGCCCCCGCGGTTCGCAGCGCTTCAGTGCGTCCTCCACCCAGCCGGCGATCTCCCACGTGCTCAGCGCAGCCTTCTCGCTTTGGGGGTAGATCGGCACGATGCGCCCGGTGCGGTCGCCGATCATGTCGACGATCGGGTTGGTCATCTGCAAGCCGCCGCGGAAGACATCCGGCTTGCCGAACAGCGCAATCTGCAGGCCCTCACGGAGTTGCTTCTCGCGCCACGGCTGGTTGAAGAACACGACGTGGAATCGCCCACTGCCGTCGCCAACCACCGCTTCAACAATCGAGCGTCGGTTGCGCCCCATGCGTTTGGTGACGGATCGCACTGCGACGAGGACCAGTGCCTCCTGGCCAGCCTGAAGGTCGCTCACGCGGCACTCGTTGGTGCGGTCGACCCAGCGACGTGGATAGGTCGTGAGGAGATCGAGCACATTCTCGACTCCGACTTCGCGCAACGAGGCCAGCTTCTTCTCGCCGACCCCCTTCAGCCGATCGACGCCGATTGCGGCCAAGTCGCGAAGGGTGATTGCGCTCACTCGACGCCGAAGAGGTATGGGTACAGCGGTTGCCCACCGCGGTGTATCTCCACCTGCACGTCAGGGCGCTGCTCTTCCAGCCACGCACGGATGGCATCGGTGTGCCCGCCCGTTGCGTCACGGCCCTCGATGACCGTGACGATCTCTCGGCCCGGCTCGACAAGGTGCTCCAGCAGCGCAGCCGTGGCGCCGTCGAGAGTGCCGCTGACCACCACGATGCCGTCGCCGCGCACGATGCCAATCCAGTCTCCCTCGGCAATCGCGCCCGCGTCGCTGTTCGTCGCCCTCACGGCTTGCGTCACTTCGCCGGTCGCAACCGAGTCCGCCGCCTCCGACATCTCCTCGGCATTCTCCGCCGCGTCCGCTTCGGGGTCGTACAGCACGAGCGAGGCGAGCGCCTCGGGCATCGACTTTGTCGGCACCACGAACACCGTCTTGCTGGTGAGCCCATCGAGCTGTTGTGCCACCGGAATGATGTTCTTGTTGTTGGGCAGCACCACCACCTGCTGCGCATTGACGGCCTCGACTGCGGCCAGCAGCTCGGCGGTAGACGGGTTCAACGTCTGCCCCCCGGTGACCACGCCCTGCACGCCGAGCGCGGCGAAGAGCTCGGACAGGCCGTCACCGCTGGACACGGCAACGATGGCGCAGGTGACCGGCGGCAGGCCCGCCCCGGCCTTGGGTGCGCGCCCAGCGCCCAACAGTTCCGCCTCGCGATGTGCGTGCTCCTCGGCCATTTCCTCGAAGAGGTCGGTGACGCGAATCTGTTTGGGGCGACCACCGAGATCGATGGCGACTTCGATGGCTGCGCCGATGTCGTTGGTATGAACGTGGCAGTTCCAAATGCCCTCGCCGCCAACGACCACGATGCTGTCGCCGATCTCGCCCCAGTCCTGCTTGAAGTTCTGGATCTTGCCGTCCTCCAGGTGGAGGAAGTACATGACCTCGTAGCGCAATTCGCTGACGTCGACCCCACCGTCGGTGGCACGGCGATGCGCCACAGCCTCCAGTTGCTCGGCCGACGGACCGTCGAGCTCCTCGGGCTCGGGGATCGGAACGCCGTCGACGACGTGTAGCGCTGAATCCAACAGCAACAAGAACCCGGCTCCGCCCGCGTCGACCACACCGGCGTCCTTCAGGACCGGCAACATGTCGGGCGTACGGTCGAGCGCAGACTTGCCGGCGCTGCGCGCTGCCCTCAAAACATCAACCAACGACCCGCCATCTTGCGCCGCCACCTGGGCCGCATCGGCCGACTCGCGCACCACGGTGAGAATCGTGCCTTCGATCGGTTTGAGTACGGCCTGATACGCCGCAGTCGAGGCGGCCTTGAGCGATTCGGCCACCTTGGTGCCCGTGCCCTCGGTCGCACCCTTCAAGGTGTTGGCCATCCCGCGCAGGATCTGACTGAGAATGACGCCGCTGTTACCCCGGGCGCCCATCAAGGAGCCGTGACTGATGGCGTCGCACGTGGCAGCCATCTCGCGGTCCGCACCCTCCATCTCTGCCACCACCGCGTCGAGCGTGCGAGCCATGTTCGTGCCCGTGTCCCCATCGGGCACGGGGTACACGTTGAGCTTGTTGATGCCGGCGGCATGCGCCTTCATTGCGTCGCGAAAGGTGATGACGGTGTTGCGCAGCGCATCGGAGCTGAGGTGTTCCAGGGTCGGCACAGCGGCCAGACTACTGATGCCACCCTTGATAGGACACATAACAGCTGAGAGGACACATCACAGCCGGCCCGTCCAGATGCTCTTGCAGGCTTGGATGTTGCCGGAAGTTCGCTGGTAGCATCTTTGCGCTCGTTGAGATCGCTCGTGGAAGAAGTTTCGTCATGGCAGCAGTATGTGAAGTGTGCAGCAAGGGCCCCAGCTGGGGCATGAACGTGTCGCACTCCCACCGTCGCACCAAGCGTCGTTGGAATCCGAACATCCAGCGGGTGCGCGCACTCGTCAACGGTTCGCCCAAGCGGCTCTATGTGTGCACCGGTTGCATCAAGAGCGGCAAGATCGTCAAGGCCGGCTGAGGCAACCCGTGCAGGGTGTCATCAAGAGCTTCGATCCGGAGTCGGCTGACGGCATCGTCATGTGCGACACCGACATGGCCGACTACGACTTGGCCACCGATGCGCTTGCCGGTTCAATCTTCCGCATGCTGCGCCAAGGCCAGCGCGTGGTCTTCGATGTCGACGCGTCCGGCCGGGCAACCCGCCTTCGCCTGGGCAGCGAGGTCGACATGGAAACGCCCGGTGCGTAACGCCGGTCTGTGAACTCGATCTGTCCCTGAGATGGCCAAATCGTAAAGAGATATGGGTGCTTGAATCTCCCGGCCGCAAGGTCGCGCTTTTCTTGTTTTAGGGTCGCGTTTGAAAGACTGAGATCGAGCACAGCGCAGTGCCCATCCCTCGAAGGAGAAACCCGATGACTGGAACCACGAGCAACACTCGATTGCAGCAGTGGGTGGCAGATTGGGCAGCAATTCTCCAGCCGTCCGACATCTACTGGTGCGACGGTTCCGCCGAGGAATACGACCGTTTGGCGCAGAGCCTGGTTGAGGCCGGCATCTTCACCAAGCTCGACGAGGCGAAGCGCCCCAACAGCTACTGGGCACACAGCGACCCTGGCGACGTGGCCCGCGTGGAAGACCGCACGTTCATCTGCTCGATCACCGAAGCCGACGCCGGCCCCACCAATAACTGGCGCGATCCCGACGAGATGCGCTCAGAAATGAATTCGCTGTACACGGGCGCGATGAAGGGGCGCACGATGTACGTCGTGCCGTTCAGCATGGGCCCGCTCGGCTCACCCATCGCGCACATTGGCGTGCAGCTCACCGACAGTGCCTACGTCGCAACCAACATGCGCATCATGACCCGCATGGGCCAAGGCGCGCTCGACGTGTTGAGCGACGGTGACTGGGTACCGTGCCTGCATTCTGTGGGCGCCCCACTGGAGCCTGGCCAGGTCGACTCGGCGTGGCCGTGCAACCCCGACAACAAGTACATCGTGCACTTCCCCGACACCCGCGAGATCATGTCGTACGGCTCGGGCTACGGCGGCAACGCCCTCCTGGGTAAAAAGTGCTTCGCGCTACGAATTGCGTCGGTGATGGCACGCGACGACGGCTGGTTGGCGGAGCACATGCTGATCCTCAAGCTCACCAACCCCGCAGGCGCGTCGAAGTTCATCGCTGCGGCGTTCCCCAGCGCCTGCGGTAAGACCAACCTCGCCATGCTCGTGCCCACCATTCCGGGCTGGACGGCGGAAACGGTCGGCGACGACATCTGCTGGATGAAGCACGGCCCCGACGGCCGTCTCTACGCAATCAACCCCGAGGCCGGCTTCTTCGGCGTGGCACCGGGCACCGGGTGGGACACCAACGCCAACGCGATGCACAGCCTCCACGCCAACAGCATCTTCACCAACACGGCGCTCACCTCGCAGGGCGACGTGTGGTGGGAAGGCATGAGCGACGACAAGCCGGCTCGCGCCACCGACTGGAAGGGCAACGCGTGGACGCCGGAGACCGAGACCCCGGCCGCTCACCCCAACGCCCGCTTCACTGCTCCGGCCTCGCAGTGCCCGTCGATCGCCGACGAATGGCAGGACCCAGCCGGCGTGCCAATCAGCGCCATCTTGTTCGGCGGCCGCCGTCGCACGACGGTGCCGCTGGTCAACGAAGCGTTCGACTGGAACCACGGAGTGTTCCTGGGCGCCACGATGGGCTCCGAAACCACTGCTGCCCAGCAGAGCGCTGCCGGCGTTCTCCGCTTCGACCCGATGGCAATGCTGCCGTTCTGTGGCTACAACATGGGCGACTATTTCAAACACTGGCTGAACATGCGGAAGCTCATCACGGTTCCACCGCGTATTTTTCACGTAAACTGGTTTCGCAAAGATGAACAGGGCAAATATCTCTGGCCCGGCTACGGAGAAAATATGCGCGTGTTGAAATGGATCATCGAACGTTGTCGCGGGCGCGCAGGCGCAAACGAAACGCCGCTGGGCTGGGTTCCTGGCCCCGAGGATTTTGATCTCGAAGGAATGGATGGCTTCGATTCCGCACGGCTCGCCGCCGCGCAACGAATGAGCATGGATGATTGGAAGCGTGAGGTTCTGTCGCAGGATGAACTATTCATTAAACTTTATTCGCATTTGCCGAAGGAACTTATCTTTCAAAGAGAGTTGCTCGTAGCCCGATTGTAGCTTGTAGGAAGGAAAGAGTTCCTCGCGTCCCGGATTAATTGACCCTCATCCAGAACCTATGGAACCTCCAAGAAAAAATGCTGGCAACACCAAGTCGGAAGATTAAGGTTGGCGCCAGTGAAAACCAAATTAGGCTGCAAAAGAATTCGGTTTCGCAACTCGATACAATGTTAGGCCACACTACACGCTATGAGCATTAAGAAGACATTCGTCACCGTGACAATCGCCGCACTCGTTGGTTCAGTCATGGGCGGCGTGTTTGGTTTTGCGTCCGGCAAGATGACGCCCGATTTCTTCCGGCACGTTATTCCTTGGCAGGATGTCGAGCCTGTCGGCTTTGCTACTTTTGGCGGTGCGACTGTGGGCGTTCTGCTGGGCGGCGGTTTGGGTTCTTTCGCGGTTCTCATTCAGTTCATTTTAGAGTTGAGGAGGAAGCCGTGATGCCTAACAAATCGCGAGCCTGTGCGAAAACTCTTTCAAGCTTTTGTAAGTTATTGATGAACTTTTGTAAGTCCTTACAAATTGAATCATGACCAATCGTTTCAATGAGTTTTCACACAGGCTCTCGCTGCAGCCAACAGCCGCCCCGCTCTTGGGTTTAGCTCGGCTCCCATTTCGCGCCGCTGGTTCATCCGGCTGTGGCTCGTCTCTTATCCGTTAGGCCGTTCGACCACATCATGAAACGCACCGCACAAATCGCCCCGCTTCTAGTCGCAGTTCTGGTGGCGTTGTTCACCGCCTGCGCGAAAACAGACAAGGGCTACGTCGAGGATACCGACCCCGAGATGGCGGCAGCCATTACCAAGGCGCAGGGGACACTGCCGCAGTTCTGGCAGGTGTACGATAAGCGAGGGCGCGGGGAAAGTAACTTTGTGCTCGTGGTCAGGATTACTGACAAAGGACGTATTGAGCACTTTCACACCACCGACTTCGAGCGTCGCGATGGCAAGACGATGGTCACCATCAGCCACCAGCCGAAGATCGTGGCGAGCGTGAAGCTAGGCGACCGGATTGAGATTCCAGCGGCGGACATCACCGACTGGGGCTACGTGCGCGAAGGGAAGTATGTGGGCATGGTTACGATGAAGCCTCGGTTTAAGGACATGCCGGCAGACCAGGTTGCCGCGTTCAAGAAAGTGATGACTGACCCATGATTGAACAGCCTAATCTCCAAGACTGGCATTGACCGACTGAGAGGAGCGGAGTCCCGCAGGCGTGGGACTAGTCGTTGTTGAATAAGCCCACGCAGAGACTTCGGCCACGGGTCGGGTCGGATGATTTTCCCGAAGCCTTTTCACTGTGGCCGTGCGCCCTCGCGCCAATCAAGTAGCGCGTCTTTCTCGACCGAGCCGGGGCAGGATTACCGACGGATCAAACCGATGGTGAAGGAGAATTTGACTTCTTGTTTTTGAAGAACTTTCCCGCTAAGTTCGTCAGTAAAGCGATGCAAAAGAAGTGGCATATTCCGCGACGGACGTTCCTTCGCGGCCTCGGAACGGCAATGGCCTTGCCGCTGTTTGAAGCGATGTCGCCGGTGACCAAACTCATCGCGGCGAATACCGACCCCACGAAAATTTTTCCAAAACGGATGGCGTTTGTTTACGTGCCAAACGGCGTGAACATGGTGGACTGGACTCCAACGAAGCTCGGTGGGGATTTTGATTTTCCTTACATTCTCGAACCGCTCAAACCGTTTCAAAATCAACTGATGGTTTTGAGTGGCCTCGCTCAAGCCAAAGCGCGGGCCAACGGCGACGGAGCAGGGGATCACGCGCGCGCTTCCGCCACATTTCTTACCGGATGTCAGGCGCGTAAAACGGAGGGCGCGGACATCAAAGTCGGTGTTTCAGTGGACCAGATTGCCGCAGGAAAAATTGGAGACAAAACTCGGTTCAGTTCGCTGGAACTCGGTTGCGAAGGAAATCGTCAGGCCGGCCATTGTGATTCCGGCTACAGTTGCGCGTATCAGGCAAATATTTCGTGGAAAGGGGAATCGACGCCCATGCCGCCGGAGATCGACCCGCGATCGGTTTTCGAACGGCTCTTCGCCAATAATTCTTCGGGCGAAGTTTCCGAGAAATCGATTCGCCGGAAACGTTACCAGAAAAGTATTCTCGATTTCGTGATCGAAGATGCGAAACAACTTCAGTCCAATCTCGGCTACACCGACCGGCGCAAGCTGGATGAATATCTCACGGCGGTGCGCGAGGTCGAGCAGCGCATTGAGAAAGCGGAAAAATTTTCAACTGAATTGCCCGATGTCAAACGTCCGAACGGAATCCCCGTGGGCGTGGATGGCTTCGGAAAGCATATCCGCTTGATGTACGATTTGCAGGCGCTGGCCTTTCAAACGGACACCACGCGCATTTCCACGTTGATGATTGCTTATGATGGAAGTAATCGGAGTTACAAGAACCTCAATATTTCAGAGGGCCATCACGAGTTGTCGCATCACGACAATGACGTGGTGAAAAAGCAGAAGATCGCGAAGATAAATTATTTTCATTCCACGCAATTCGCCTACTTCCTGGAAAAATTAAAAGGAATCCGAGAAGGCGAAGGAACCTTGCTCGACAATTGCATGATCGTTTACGGCAGCGGAATTGGCGATGGCAACGCGCATAACCACGATAACTTGCCGGTGTTGTTTGCCGGAGGCGGAGGCGGAACGATTCAGAGTGGGCGACACATTCGTTTTCAAAAAGAAACTCCGATGACCAATCTTTACCTTTCGATGCTCGAACGAATGGGAGCTGGCGTGGATCGCCTTGGCGATAGCACAGGAACGTTGAAGGAGCTTTCGTCAGTTTAGAGTTTCGCGCCCGGCACCGGCAGCAATTGTCGCTGCGGCAACCAGCCGGTTCGCTGCGAGCCTTCCAAAATTTTCAACCACTCGGCGTTTCGATCCTGAACGGTAACTTCCGCACCGTTGCGCAGGGAAAATGCGCTTTGCGATTCTTCGAAAGGCCCGCGCCGGACCACCGCTTCCGGCACAATCACGACTGAAGATTGCGTCAGTTCGGTGCGAACGGACGAAATCAGGCAGACCATCAAAACTCCGGCGACTACTCCGATCAAAAGCAGGCTTCGGCCAAATGATTTGTTCCATTTTGTGCGCCATTGCCTAAAAGCCAGCAACAGAAACCACGCGCTTACGGCGGTTGCTGCGAGGAGGGTCCATTCGTTCAGAGTGAGTGGCGCAGTCCAATGCGTCCAATGCAGTCGTGTATTCGAAACTCCGCCCGTCGCCTGGTCGCGAGCAAATTGCAAATTCGCGCGAAGGTCCGGGTCGCGTGGAGAGATTTTTTCCGCAGTTCGATAGGCAACAATGGCGCGACCGGTTTTGCCGGCCTTCAAAAACGCATTGCCCAAATTGAATTGGACTGCTGCAGAATCCGACCCGGATTGAATGATTTTTTCGTAGGCGCTGGCGGCTTCAGAATACCGGCCCTGCTCGTAAAATTTATTTGCCTCGTTAAAAATTGAGGGAGCGTTTTCGGCAAATAAATTTGTGGTCAGCGATAAAGCAACCGTGGCAATTACTAAAATCATGTTGAGCTGTCCGGCCACTCGGAACGTGAACGTTCTTTTCACTGAAAAGTGTTTCACTCTGAAATTATTAAACTCGAACCAGTGTTTTTTCATGTTTCAGGTTCTTCAACGCCGCCAAAGCGTCGGCGGTTTTAGGAATAAAAGAGGCGAGTTCAGCAGAGCTGCGCTGCGCGGCATACCGGGCCTGGTTGCAGTTTTGAAATAGTTGGTGAAGCAACGCGAGCGTTTCCTCTGAAACTCCGTTGGGACGCAACTGTTCGTCGAGCACCGCTTCGGTGATGGCCGAGGCCGGTAGATTTAGCCGCTCGCCAAGTTGTTCTTGCAGCAGGCGAAAGAGTGTCGAAAAAAAATTATCCGTTTCGTTTGCCGCCGCGTGGCGCGACAGTTCCTTCAATCCATGCGCCACGATTTTTGCAACTTCGCGCTCGCGTCGCAAACGAGGATTGTTCTGTAAATTCTCACGACGTTTTCGAGAAATCACGCCAGCAATCCACGCGAGTGGCGCGACCAGTTGCAACGCGAGGAACCACGGTTGTTTGAGCAACGGAGCGGAGTTCGTGTGAATAGTTCCGATTTGCGGCTTGATGTGAACGATTTCCCGTGCGGTGGAACTTTTCTCGCCTGAATCAGAAT
The DNA here is from genome assembly GCA_043775015.1 of Verrucomicrobiota bacterium. Classification (GTDB taxonomy): domain Bacteria; phylum Verrucomicrobiota; class Verrucomicrobiia; order Limisphaerales; family CANJXF01; genus CANJXF01. The sequence continues at coordinate 65,923 of JAYVSV010000029.1, read as the reverse complement.
TGCTCGAAAAGATGGTTGGCTGCGGTGTCGCGGCGGTCGGGCGAACCACAAGGGGAACCGCCGAATTGGTGAGGGTCTGATAGCGTTTCCTCTCGGGATTGAAGAAACTGAAAACAAATTGCGGCAGTTCCGTGATCCCGGAATTTTGCGGAACAACGACTTGCTCAAACGTTTTCGTTCCTTCCAAACCAAGCGGGTCAGTCGGTTCAACTTTGCTGGTGGCAGGATATGTTTTGAATTCGCGCCAATCACTTTGCGAAGGCAAGGACAAAAGATCCAATGCGCCGCGACCGGAAATTTTTACTTTGATGGTGATCGGATCACCGACGGCAACGTTGGTTGGCCCGGCAGTGAATAGCATATTGAAGTTCCCGATGGCTCCATTAAAACCCGGCGGTTTATTGGCAGTGGGCAACGAGTGGACGTTCAACATCTGCGGTTCGCTTTTGAGGGTGACCGACCTTTCCTGAGTGTACTGGCCGAAAACATTTCGTGGTCCCATCAACAATTTAAGAGTGCAGGTGGCGGGACCGAGCATCTGTGATCCAATTTTTGTGGCAGCCGCTACAACTTTGAAGGTGACCAGATTATAGATTTCATTGCCGACGCGAGTTCGAGATTGGGTTGGCTGCGGGATGTTCCCGACAGTGAACCCATCGCTTTGGATTTGTGGCATGCTGAGGTCCCGCGCATCTTGACAGTAAAGTTGAATTTCCACTGCAATCGGCTCTCCGATAAAAACCTGGTTCTTTGTGACAACTAGTTTGAGAAAAGCCGGCGATTTTTCATCAGGTGGCGGTGACTGGTCTTGCGCCCCCAGCGCAGAATTCCCAATAAATAATAAAAGCAGCGCCCATCCAGCGCCTCTCGCACACCAATGAATTTTCTTCAGCCAAGCCTTCACCATGAAACAAGACAAAGAAGTTTTGCTTCTGTTCAGTCGAGAGGCAAGCCCTTCTGCGTCACTTTTGTCTAAATAATATTTTTCAAAACCTGCGGCAGGAACTCTCGGTTTACCACTTCACATTCATTTGCTCTTTGTTTTCGCAACGAAAGCTGTTTTATTCCGCCCAATGAAAAAGCGCTTCGCGCAAATCAAGCGGGCAACGAAAGAAACCCGAATTTTCCTCAAGTTAAACATTGATGGCGGTGGAAAATCGTCGATCAAAACCGGGGTTCCGTTTTTCGATCACATGCTCACGCTCTTTGCGAAACACTCGACGACCGATTTAGTTTTGAATTGCCAGGGCGATTTGGAAGTCGATGCGCATCACACCGTCGAAGATTGCGGGATTGCGCTCGGGCAGGCGTTCGTTGCAGCGCTCGGCGATAAAAAGGGGATTCGCCGTTACGGAACCGGTTTCGATCCGCGAAATCCCCTGACCGGCGAAGCTTTCGTTCCGATGGATGAATGTTTAGCGCGGTGCGTCGTCGATTTCAGCGGCAGACCGTTCATGGTCTGGCGTGGTCTTGGTAAAATGTCTTTCAAAAGCATCAGCAAAACAGAAAAGAACCAGGACATGTCGTCCTCGTTCCGATTTGGTTTAGCGAAGGAATTTTTTCAAGGATTCACGAACGAAGCGCGCTGCAATCTGCACTTGGAGCTGCTTTACGGTGAAGAACCGCACCACGTGGTCGAAGCACTTTTCAAAGCATTTGCGCGCGCCGTTGATTTCGCCTGCCAACAAGATCCAAGGATTTTTGGCCAATTGCCGAGCACTAAAGGAAAGTTGTAAGGCGGGCTGAATATCCCCTCCAACGTCTCCGTCAAAACCATGTCCACGACCCAGGATTATCCAAATGCAGCCGACGAACTCCTGGTGAAGTTGGCCAAGCAGAGCGACATGCTGGCGTTTGAAGAGTTGGTGGCGCGGCATCGAGATAAAATTTACGCGCGCGCTTTTAGCATGATGCGTAACGAAGATGAAGCGCTCGATCTTTCTCAAGAAGCCTGGGTGAAAGGGTGGCAACGATTGGTGCAGTTTCAGGGCGATTCGAGTTTCGCAACCTGGATGACGCGGATCGTCATCAACTTGTGCCTCGACCAGTTGCGGAAAAACAAGCGGCATCGTGCGGAGTCGATTGAAGTTTTAAACGAAGAATCGGGCGGCGTCGAACGGCAGATGCCGGTCGTTGAGGTAAATCCGACCGAAGGATTGGAACGAGCTGAATTGCGAAAGAGAATTGATCAAGCGTTGGGACAGCTTTCGCACGAACACAGGACGGTGTTGATCCTGCACGAATTTGAAGATTTGGAATACAAGGAGATTGCGAAGCGAATGAGTTGTTCGATGGGGACGGTGATGTCGCGGCTTTTTTATGCGCGGCGCAAGATGGCGGGCTTGCTGGCTGGTTACAAACGAGACGAGTTGAAATGAACGAAGAAACAAAATTTAAATTGCAGGCCCATTTGGATGGAGAACTTTCCAAAGGAGAGGCGCGCGAGCTTTCTGAACTGCTGAGTAAAGATGCTGAGTCGCAATCTTTGTTGGCGGAGTTGAGCTTTACCAAGGCGGCTTTGCGCGGCAACGAAATCGAATTAAAACTGCCCGAGACGCGGGAGTTTTATTGGAGCAAAATTCAAAGCGATATTGAGCGCGGTTCGAGAGAAACTGCGCCGCGCTCCAACGCAAAATGGTGGACGCAGGCCTACGTTCAATTTGCTGGAGTATTCGCGGGTGGATGCGCGCTTGTAATGATTTCGTTTATTGCGTTCCATGGACAGGCTTACTCGACGGATGAAGTAGAGGGAACGGGTGAGGAGATGGGATCAATCACTTATCATTCGGAGAAAGAAGGTATGACGGTGGTTTATCTGTTTGACCGGGAAACTGAGAAGGTAGTTGATTCAAACTAAATTTTTATACGCAATGAGTTACGTTCGATTTTCATCAGCTAAATTTGTCGGATGCTTTGGATGCTTGCTAATGTTGATTTCCACCGGCGCAATGAAAGCCGCTGCGGCTGAGACAAAACTTGAAATCCAACTTGTGTGGGGCACCAATGACGAGACTTCGCCTGATTCAACCCACAAGCCGCTCGAAGCGGCTATGGTGAAAAAACTGGGCATGTTCAAATGGAAGAAATATTTTCTGGTCAACCGCCAAACAATACCCCTGTCACCCGCTGAGCAGAAAGTCAGGCTGAGCGAACAGTGCGTAGTCGAGATGAAGAACCTGGGGGATTCGCGCTATGAAATTAATGTTTTTGGCAAAGGAAAACACGTTTTAAAAAAGACGGGGAAAATTACCAGCGCTGCTCCTTTCGTGATTGCCGGTGACGATAAAAATGATTGTGCCTGGTTTATTTTGATTCGCGAAATTCCATAAGATTTCATTGGAGTTCATCCAAGAAAAACGCCTCGCATTGCTGCGAGGCGTTTTGCGTTTTACGATTGAAGCTGAAACTTAAGACCCGCTCGCGAGTTCCTCGTTTGTGGCCACGTTCATGATCTTGAACTGCTCCGCATGAAAAGCCGGTTCGGGCCGGAACAGCAGTTTTCCGAAATAGCGTTTCTCCATCTCGGTGATGATTTTTTCGTCTTCGTTGCGCAAACGTTCCAGAACGCTGGAGTGGACGACCACGCGGAGTTGGAAATCCGATTCGTCACGCTGGCGTTTTTTCAAGATTTCACTGAGCTTGCGCTGAATTTCCACACTCATGGTGACGGCGCTCTTCACTTTGCCGCGACCTTTGCAATAAGGACAATCGTCGTAAACCGCCGAACGAACGCTTTCCGAGTGGCGTTGGCGCGTCATTTCCATCAAGCCGAGTTGCGAGATGGGGAGGACGTGTGTCTTGGCTTTGTCACGGCGTAAACCGTCTTTGATTTTCTGATAGACTGACTGCTGATCGCGGCGCGATTTCATATCGATGAAGTCGAGCACGATCAACCCACCCATGTTTCGCAAGCGCAGTTGCCTCGAAATTTCCTCAGCCGCTTCCATGTTCACTTTCAGGATCGTGGACTCCTGATCTTTGTTGCCCTTGTGGCGTCCGGTGTTCACGTCGATTGCGACGAGTGCTTCCGTTTCGTCGATGACGAGGTAGCCACCGCTTTTTAAATGAACCTGGCGAGAGAAGGTGTTTTCCAACTGCTTGGTAATGTTGAAGCGATCGAAAATCGGCTGCGATTCGCTGTAAAGTTTTACTTTGTCCGCAGAACGTTTGGAGATTTTCGAAATCATTTCTCGCATACGATCGTGATGCTTGGCGCTGTCCACGACGATGCGTTCAATGTCTTCAGTGAGAAAATCGCGAACGGTTCGTTCGATCAAATCAGGTTCCTGGAAAACGCATGTGGCCGATGGTTGCGATTTAATTTTTTCCTGAATGCCTTTCCATTCTTCCATCAACAATGCGAGGTCGCGGACGAAATAGGCCGCGCGCTGACCTTCGCCAACCGTTCTCAAGATCACGCCCATTCCTTCGGGAATCGTCAGTTCGCGCAGGATTTTCTTTAAGCGCTGGCGTTCCTCCGGATTCTCAATTTTTCGCGAAATTCCGCTTTGATCGGAATTGGGGAGTAGAACCAAGTATCGTCCAGGCAAAACCAAATTAGTGGTTACACGAGGACCTTTGGTTCCGATCGGTCCCTTGGTCACTTGGATGATGATGTCGCTTCCCGGTGAATAGAGCCGCGGGATATCTTTTTGCGTGATGCGTGGTTTATCGCGCCGCTTGGTCTCGCGTTCGACCAGTTCCACTCCGCTATCGAAGCTGTTTGGAACGATGTCCCAGTAATGCAGAAAAGCATTTTTTTCAAAACCAATATCAACAAAGGCGGCCTTCAAACCATCTTCCAAATTCCGTACTTTGCCTTTGAAAATGCTGCCAACCAAACGTTCTTCAGTCGTGCGTTCGATTGTAAACTCCTCGAGTTTTCCTTCTTCGAGAACCGCAACCCGCGTTTCCAGAGACTCGGCGTTAATGATCACTTCTTTGTTCGTGCGTTTAACCGGGCGGATCAATTGCTGAACTTTTTTAATGACCTTTGTTGCCGCCGCGCGAATGCTGTACACGATTCCTTGCGTGGGTGGTTCGGCAATTTTGATCTGTTGGTAGGGGGGTTCTTCGACGTGCGCAGGAGTTTTTAAATCAGGTTCACGAAAATCTTTTTTAGAATGTTCGTGAGTTTCTTCCGGCGCATGCACTCCTTGGGGAGGCAGGCCGGCGGCCAAGTTTTCGGCGCGCTCGATCTCCTGTTCGTGGCGTGATTTATCGTAAATTATTTCAGCGCCCCCGGCTTTTTCGCCCAAGGCATCCGCGCGCGCTTCATGGGCGGCGCGGTCTGGTTTCTGATTAGGGTTCAACCCACCCGGTGGGCGAAAACGCATCCCGCCCCGGCGGCGACGCGAAAAATTTCTATCACTCATATTAATAGGATCTTCGATACATGTGGACGTTTTGCAGAATACCAATGGCGATAAGCGAGCAGAGCACTGAGGATCCGCCGTAACTAAGCAGCGGCAGTGGAATACCCGTCACTGGCATCAACCGAATGTTCATGCCGATATTGATGAAGACGTGGCTGAATAAAAGAGCCACCACACCAACGGCCAGAATTTTTCCCAGGCGATCGCGCGCCTGACTGGCAATTTTTATCCCGCTAAACAGGATAACCGTATACAGCGTCAACACGATGACGCTTCCAACGAATCCTTTCTCCTCGGCAATGACAGAGAAAATGAAGTCGTTATGTGCCACCCCGCGCGGCAGGAACCCGAGAGAATATTGTGTTCCTTGCCGCCAACCCTTGCCGGTCAGCCCTCCCGAACCGACCGAAATCAGCGCCTGCTCGACGTTGTAGGATTTATCGCGTTGCAGGACCGCCGCTTGTTTGCGCTCCGCCGGAGTGGCGTTCCGTGGAGCAAAATCTTTTCCGAAATAAGTCATCAATCTTTGCCGCTGATAGGGATGTAATTGGATCTGCCATTTCGAATCCGGCGGAGCGAATAACACATCGACAAGAAGTAGAATCACGATGAGGCCAACGACGGCGATGAAACTAGCCAACAATTTACCCGGCACGCCGGCGATAAACATCATCAGCAGTCCAACTGGGAAAAAAACCAGCGCTGAACCGAGGTCAGGTTCTTTCAAGATCAACAAGAAGGGCAGGGCAATCATCCCAAGTGCTTTGAAAAACAATTTTTGTGAGCGCAATTCTTCAACTGGACGGCTGAGGAAATTGGCGAGCATCAAAATAAAAGCGATCTTTGCAAACTCGGACGGCTGAAACTGGAAGAATCCCATGTTGATCCAACGCCTCGCGCCCCAATTTATGCCGCCCGTTCCGATGAACAGAACGAGGATCAGCGACAAAATCGTCAGCCAATATGCTATGATCGACCAGCGGGCGAGGGTTCGATAATCAAACATGCACAGAACAATGACCGAGATAATTCCCACCTCGTACCAGATGATTTGTTTCACGTGAATCTGGCGGAACCACGAGAGGGTGCGAGCGGACTCGTTCGCCAATGAAGCGCTGTATATGAACGCGGTCCCGACGACCATCAGTCCCAGCAGAGCCAGGACCAGCGGCCAATCGAGGAGCGATTTGCGTTCGTTTAAGTGCGGTTCGTACATTCTATTTTAGCTTCGCAATTGTCGTTGGCGATGCGGTTCCGTTTTGTTCAATTTTCAATATCGCTTCGTAAATCTTTTGGGCGACTGGTGCGCATGTTTTGCCGCCCGAAGCGCCGGATTCCACCATCACGACCACCGCGTATTTTGGTTTTTCATACGGGGCAAACGAAACAAACCAAGTTATGTGATCAATCACCCGATTTCCTTTTGTGACTTGTGCCGTGCCGGTTTTTCCCGAGACGCGAAAACCTTTCACCGCCGCTGCCGTGCCGCTGCCTTCAGGATCTTCCACGTCCGCCTGCATCGCTCGGTGAATGATTTCCACATGCTTTGGGTTCAAATGTAAATCGGAGCGGAGGACGCCGGGACGAAACGAATTGGTTTCCCGTTCGGCTTCAGAGTCAGGCGACTGAAGGTTTTTTATGATGCGCGGCCAAAAAAGTTTTCCGCCGCTGGCGATGGCCGAAGTCATCACTGCCATTTGCAACGGCGTGACCGTAATTTCCTGACCGATGCAAAGGTTTGCTGCCCTCCCAGGTGTCCACGATCTCAAATCACTTGAATGCGGGTATTCTCCCGAAACTTCCTCTCCCGGAAAGCTGCCCGTGCTTTCGCCCAGATGAAAGCGTTCGCCGACTTCAACCAGTTTCTTTACGCCAGCTTTCAATCCAAAATGGATGAAATAGGTGTTGCTCGATTTGATAAACGCACGGCGAAAATTGTAAGTTCCGGGCGGTGCAGTATCATCGATTTTCCGATTTCCCAACATTTGTGGTTCATAAAAATAGCCTGGGTTTTCAATGGTATCGGAAGGGTCCATCACATTGTTTTCGAGGCAGGCAATGGCCGTCAGAATTTTTAAAGTTGATCCTGGCGCATACCCTCCGTGAGTTGCGCGATTAAACATGTGGCTGAATTTCTCATTGTTCCATTCGTCGTATTGCTCCGTTGAAACACCCACAGAAAAAGCGTTTGGATCGAACGCCGGAGCGGAAACCAGCGCGAGAACGTCGCCATTGCGGACATCCATTACGACCGCCGCACCGCGAACATTCACCATTGCTCCCGCCAAGGCTTTTTCCGCCGTGCGCTGAATGCGGAGATCAATCGTAAGCGAAAGATTTTGTCCAGGCTCAGTCGGCACCAGCGTTTCTTCGCGCTGCCGGTAGCCCACATTGTTCACCAACAAAGATTGCACTCCAGCTTTGCCCCGCAACGCAGAATCAAACGTCGCTTCGACGCCGGTTTTTCCCATGTAATCAGGCTGATAATATTTGTAGGGTATTTCGTCGTCATCCTCCGGTTGATCGTGACGTTGAATGTAGCCCAACAAATGCGCTGCCGTCGTGCCGAAAAGATTGGTGCGCGTCGGTTGAATTTCCATTTCCACTCCGCGCAATCCGGTAAAATTTTCCGCGAAGATGGCGACCTGTTTTGAACTCAAATTTTGTGCGATGGGAAACGGAATGTATGGTTGCTGCGAGTAATGTTTTCCAAAACGGACGGGATCAAGAATTTTTGGCTCCTGCAAAGTCGCGGCGATTTGCGCAGTGATATTGCTCGCCACTCGATAACGCGCCTCGCGATTCACCTCTCCCAGCAGATTGCCTTTAATCTTCACACCAGGTGTGTGGTTCGTTATCGCACTGACGACTTTGCCGAACTCAGCCGTAAACTGCGGACGCAATTCTTCGAGGTAAAGATTCACGTCAAAGCGAGGACGGTTTTCCACCAGGCTCTCGTTGTTACGGTCTAAAATCTTTCCACGCAAAGCCGGCACCCGCACCGAGCGAAACGACTGGTTTTTTAAATTTGCCTCGTAGTGCTTGGCGGAAACGACTTGAACCCACCACAGACCGGCCAGCAAAATAATCAGTCCCGCCAGCACACCGATGGAAATGATTTGCAACTTGCGGTCCGCCCGTTTGAGTTGATCAAAGACAAGCATCAGGCGCGCCCTCTCTTGATTTGCCGGTCAGGACGAAAACTGGTCTGGGAAACCGGACGATAATTCAAAGCGCGGCTCAGCGAATCGAGCATCCAAAAACAGACCGGAGTAAGCAAGCCGCCACCCAGTCCCATGACGATGAGCTGCCAAATTGTTCCCCAACCGACCCGTGGGTTGCTGTCGCCACTGAGCAGAATAAGCAGGCTTAAAAGCGGAATTAAGACGCTGGCTGCGACCCCAAAAGCGAACTGGGCATAAAGTTGGTCGCGCAAAAGTAATCCGTGAAAACGCTGAATGCCGACGCCGATCAGCAACAAAGGAACAACAGAAATGCCCAGCGCGCTGGCTGAAAGCGAGTCGAACAAAAGTCCGCCCACAATCGCGAGCAATGACACGGAGACCAGACCCAAAGTCAGACTCGTGTAAACCATGATCGCGGGTAGCAAATCGATTTGGGCGCCGAATAGATTGCGAAAAAAATCAAAGGATGACTCGCAATAAACTGCGAGAAATGCAGCCAGCAGAACAAAAATGGTGTTCAGCATTTTCATGGGAACATCACCCAGACTTCCTCCAGCGAATTCAAATTCGCGGCGACTTTTACTCGTGCTTCGGATGATACGCCGATGTTGCTGTTTCCCGTGTCGAGGATTTGGCCGATGACAATGCCTTTCGGAAATACACCGCCTTCGCCACTTGTCGCCACGGTTTGTCCGGGCTTGACCGCGTTGTTGCGGGAAAAATATTGAAAGCGGACGATGCTGTTATCGAGCGGCCCGGAACTGGAAATAATGATTCCATTTTCGCGCACATCTTTATCGGGAATAGATGCGGCCACGCGCAGATTTGGGTCGCCCAAAAGCAATACTTGCGAGCGATTTTTTCCAACGACTGACGTGCGTCCCACCAAGCCTTGCGAAGTCAGGACCGGCATATTTTCGCGAAGACCCTGGGCCGAGCCGAGATCGATCTGGATGGTGCGCCACCAGTTGGCCGGATCGCGTGAGATGACGCGGCCGAGCTTCACTTTCCAACGGGACTGCTTCTGCCATTCGAGAGATTGGCGGAGTTGAGAATTTTCGCGAAACAACTCCTCGTTTTGCATCAGTAAAATGCGGAGCTGCTCGTTTTCCTCGCGCAGTTTTTGATTCTCCTTGGTAATGACGTTCCGGGGTAAAACGGTGTTGCCGGCCTTTTCGAGGAGTTGCTGCGACGATCCGGCCAGGCCGAAGAGCGGCAGGAACAGTCCGCTGATCGCCAGTTTCAAGCGGGACATGGTTTGGGGCGGCAGATTAAAGATAATCAGCACGACCACGATGACCAAAGCCAACGCAATGTATTGCGGCTTTTTAAACATTTCACCAATGCAAATTTGCACGGTGAACGCCCGAAGAATTATGTCTTGGAAGAAGCGACTCGCTTGAGAAATTGAAGTTCCTGCAACACCCGGCCTGTGCCTTCGGCAACCGCGCTAAGCGGATCGTCGGCGATGTGAACCGGCAAGCCAGTTTCCTCGGCGACCAACCGATCAATTCCGCGCAGAAGCGCACCGCCACCCGCCATGACAATTCCTCTTTCCACTAAGTCGGAGGAGAGTTCGGGAGGGCAACGTTCCAGTGTGATGCGAACAGATTCCAATATGCTTGAAAGCGGTTCTTTCAATGCTTCGCGAATTTCTTCTGAGCGGACGGAAAGCGTTTTCGGCAAACCGGCGCTAAGATCGCGACCTTTGACTTCCATTGTTAATTCTTGCTCCAGCGGAAAGGCAGATCCGATACGTATTTTGATTTCTTCCGCGGTGCGTTCACCAATCATTAAGTTGTAGGCTCGCTTCATGTGCGCAACGATCGTTTCATCGAACTCATCACCGCCCACGCGCAAGCTCCGGCTGAAAACAATTCCAGCCAGAGAAATAATCGCGATCTCGCAGGTGCCCCCGCCAATATCGACGATCATGTTGCCTGCCGGTTCGTGAACCGGGAGACCGACCCCGATGGCCGAAGCCATGGGTTGTTCGATCAAATAAACTTCGCGTGCTCCGGCATGAGTTGCAGAATCTTTGACCGCCCGTTTTTCCACTTCGGTAATTCCAGACGGAACAGCCACCACGACTCTCGGCGCAATCAATTTGCGATGATGCACTTTTTGAATGAAATGACGCAGCATCGCTTCGGTAATCTCGAAATCGGCAATCACGCCATCTTTCATGGGCCGAATGGCTACGATATTCCCTGGAGTGCGTCCGAGCATCCGCTTGGCTTCCTCGCCGACCGCAAGAACATTGGTGGTTCCAGCTTCGATGGCGACGACAGAGGGTTCTCGCAGAACAATTCCTTGGTCACGAACGTAAACAAGGGAATTGGCTGTCCCGAGATCTATCCCGATGTCATTGGAAAACAGGCTTTTAAGTTGCGCAAACATGAATTTTACCTAACGGGGATAAATAGAACGGGGGAAATGAATCGCGGTCAAGATATTTAGGGGAAATGCTGAATAGCAAAACAACCGAGCGGTTATTTCTTCAACCGATAAAACTCTGCTCCACTAGAAATGGAATTGGTAATCGTGTTCTGCAAATTCACGATGGCCGGAACATTCGTAAGAGTTGTCCAAGAATTTAAATCGGCAAGATTGGTCGTGAATTGCAAATTATAATCTGCGGCAGAAAGCGGCCACATTAGGACAAAATTATTTCCCGAGGCCTGTGCTTGCAACAGAGGCGGGGACGAAATGGAAAATGCGACATTCATTACGGTGAGTTGCGCGTTCATCGATGTGCCACCAACGATTCCTATGAAAAACTCGTTCGTCTGACCCGCGAGATCCGAAATATCAATTTGTCCGCTGCTGAATAGCACGTTGGTTTCAATCTGGCTTCCGGGCAACGACAGCACGTTCGTTCCGTTGAAGGCTGCCGCAAGCCAATCGCTCTGCCAGTCGCCTCGAATAATGTAATTAAACGACATTGAAACGGCATTCGATGGAACGACCAATTGCATCCACGCATACGCTGGAATGGTCGGGTCATCGCTGGCATCGCTTGGCGGTGGGCCATCAAGCGGGTCCAGCTTGAATTGCGGCGAAGGAGCAGTATTCGTCGTAAAAATTGACACGAGGAAACTGCTATATGCAGACAAAGCTCCAACAATATTTTGTCCGTTGCCCTTGCCGTTGACAGTTGCTTCATCTAATGTCTGGCCTGTAAGCGAATAGAACAAACCATTGCGATATGCTTGAAACCGCGCTGCAAGAAGATTCGTTCCGTAATTCCAATTCGTTGCCGTCAGATTCCATTCTGAACCCGCTTGCACATACACTGAACCGTTCGTGGGTGCATTCGCAAACGCGAGATCGCGGAACGACCAGAGAAGCGGCCAGATAAATCCCATGGCGGAATTGTCCGTCTGAATTGTCTCATCATACCAATCCATCGGATAACTATGAAAGGTGGCGATTTTCTCGAACCAGCTTTTCGGATTATTCGCGTGCAGCGGAAATTTATTGGTCAGAATGACGTTCGCCGCGTTGGTCTGTAACAAGCCAAACCCGGCGATATAATTTTCCGCCCAGGCAAAATGTTTCGGCAGCGGATGACGGTCGGAAGCCTTCGGCGGCAAAAATGGATTTCCGTTCCGTCCCGCGAGCGTGTCTATGTCTGCGCCAAAACTCGAAACCCCTCTGGCAATTTCAGCCTCGTCAAACAAGGTCATCAAGGTATTCGATCCCGGCCACGGGGTAGGCGAAAAAATATTTTCCTGAGCCTCGCCGTCGCCATGTAAATAATTCGCCGCAGAAGCGTTGACCAAAGTTCCAAGACTGTGCCCGATGAACTGAATTGGCTGAGAATAATTTGCGCCCAGTTTAAGCAATAAGATTTGTCCCAAAGCCTGTCCTTGAAAGACGGTTCGTTGCTCTGCTATTCCCGGAGCATTCACCGCCGCACCCGCCAGATACGACCAATCCCACGCGACGATATTTCCCGTGACACCGCTGGCGCGCAGTTGTGCGGCGAACGTCGTTGGCCAATCTTCAACCCCGATAGGTGTGTAAAGGGGATTTCCAGTCAAAGGATTTAACGGAATCCAGCCGTGCGTTAAAACCATCGTGGGCTGATTGGAATTAACCGAAGCAAGATTCGTTGTAAAAATCCCGTCATGAAACGCCTTGAGTCGTGAAGGCGGCGGCAACGTTATCAAATAGGCTGGCGTGCTGGTGTGTTGTTGGTGTTTGGGATGAATGTCACCGTGACGCCCCCCGAGATGGTGACGGACGTGTAGTGGTAAACGCCATTCGGGTGGTCGGCCATGTTGATAATAAACGTGCCGTCAGGGGCGGGATTCAGCGCGCCATCGCTGCCGTTGCTGCCGCTGTTCACTTGCGCGTGCGTGTTTGAACACATAAGCAACGCGATCATTGCTGGGAGAATAATTCGTTTCATCAATTTCCTTTCGTCCTGTGGAATTTTTCTGAGTGAGTCGGTGTGATTACGCCCCATTGGGCGGTGTTGCGCAAGAGAAATTCACGCCTCAATGCGGTGTGCCGAAAAGCCACTCAAAACTTCCTCAGCTTGCCACCTTTGGCGCGAACGTGCGCCGCGAACGCGTCGCTCACGGACTCACGCAGGAAAAACTGGCCGAACTGATGGAAGTCAACCCGCGCACCATCCAGAAAATCGAAGCGGGAAAGTTAAACATTCTTCTCACCACGGTGATGCGTTTACAAAAAGCCATGGATTGCTCGTGGGATTCTTTGATGCGCCGTTGAAACCGGCAAAAGATTTCTCACGGCTGCTGTTTACGGAGTGATGCCAGCACGTTGACCAACATCCCTCCAAGCTTTTTAAACTTGCCGCGTGTCACCTATAGATTACAGTTGTTCAGATGTTTGAAAGGGAAATCAAGAAGCTGGAGCTTCAAAACGGAGTCGTCCCGTTTGATCAATGGTTTGATTCCCTTGGCGACAGAAGAATGCAAGCGGCAGTCGATGCGCGTTTAGCGAGAGTTCGCGCCGGAAATTTTGGTGATTGCAAATCCGTCGGCGGAGATGTTTCCGAGTTGCGAATCAGTTTTGGGCCGGGGCTTCGCGTTTATTACGCGCTGCATGGCTAACAAGTTGTAGTTCTGTTGGGCGGGGGCGATAAAAGCAGTCAGCGGCGTGACATTCATCACGCACAGCAATTATGGCAACAGTTCAAAAAAATATGCGTCTGAAAAATTATCGGGAGGATTTGCTCAAACGGCTGCGTGATCCCAAATACGCCGCTGAATATCTTGCGCAAGTGTTGGCTCAACAGGACAGCGAAGCTTTCCTCATCGCGCTTAAAGATGTCGTGGAAGCTACAGGTGGCGTGGGCGATCTGGCCGGGCGTGTCGGACTCAAACGCCCGAGCCTTTATAAAATTCTTTCAAAGCACGGCAATCCTACGCTGGCGACTTTGCAGGAAATTTTGAAACCATTGGGATTACGCGTTTCAGTCGCTTTGGATGAAGCGGCCTAAAACATAATCGGCGGATCGAATTCTTGCAGATCTTCTAAAAATCTTCTCGCGGCTGGAAATTATTCTGCCGAAACTCTGGCCGTGAACCCATCGGCATTTTCAATTTCACAGTTTAGGTTTCTCTGGATTGGAATTCTTTTGCTAACGGGAAATTTTTCTATTTTCGCTCAAGGCTACAAACCTTCCGAAGCCGTTTCGAAAATGACCGTCGCCGATGGCTTTCAGGTTCAACTCGTCGCGAGCGAGCCGATGATTGCCCAACCGGTTTGTATCGAATTCGATGATCGCGGACGGCTTTGGGTCATTCAATATCTACAATATCCCAATCCTGCCGGACTCAATCGCGCCAAAGTAGATCGGTTCTCGCGCACGACTTACGACAAAATTCCTGAACCGCCACCACGCGGACCGAAAGGCGCAGACCGCATCACGATGCTCTCTGACTTTGATGAAAATGGTCGTGCGCAAAAGGCCAAAGATTTTGTGGGCGGATTAAATCTCGCCAGCGGACTCGCCTTCGGTCACGGCGGCGTTTTTGTTTTGCAGGTTCCGTATTTGCTTTTTTATCCAGATAAAAACCGCGACGATGTTCCTGATTCCGATCCTGAAGTTTTGCTGACCGGTTTCGGCATGGAAGACGCGCATTCCGTCGCGAACTCTTTGATCTTTGGGCCGGACGGTTGGCTCTACGGATGTCAGGGCAGCACCGTTACCGCGAACATTCGCGGCATTGAATTTCAGCAAGGTGTCTGGCGTTATCATCCCATTTCAAAACGCTTTGAACTTTTTTGCGAAGGCGGCGGAAATTCCTGGGGACTCGATTTCGATGAAGATGGAAATTTAATTTATTCCACCAATCTGGGACCGTATCGAAATCTCCACGGCGTGCAAGGCGGTTATTATTGGAAGAGTTTCGGCAAACACGGGGCGCTCCATAATCCTTACACCTACGGTTACTTCGATCATATTCCCTACAAAAATTTCACCGGCGGTCACGTCACAGACGGCGGAATTATTTATCAAGGCGATTCGTTTCCAGAAATATTTCGCGGCAAATATATCGCCAATGATCTCCTCGGCCACACCGTGCAATGGCACAACCTGGAAAAATGGGGGTCTACTTTCACAGCAAGTTACGGCGGCGAGTTACTCGTTCCAAACGACAATTGGTTTGCTCCGTGTGATCTAACCATGGGCCCGGACGGCGCAATATACGTCGCTGACTGGTATGACAAACGAACCGCGCATCCTGATCCCGACGCGGAGTGGGACCGAAGTAACGGTCGTATTTATCGCGTAGCAGCCGACGTGAGAAAGCTCACTGCAAAATCCGAAATTAATCAGAGCCTCCTCACATCGGCTGCTACGAATAATTTAACAAAACTTTCAAGCGCACAACTCATCGAACACCTCAGCGGCAAAAATAATTGGTTCGTCCGCAAGGCGCGTCGCATTCTTGCTGACCGCCGCGACGTGACCATTTATCCAAAACTTCGCGCGCAAGTTTTTGCCGCAGCAGACAAACAACTCGCGCTTGAATCCTTGTGGGCGCTCTACGCCAGCGGCGGCGCTGACGAATCATTTCTCAATGACCTGCTGAAACATCCGTTGTCGCAAATTCGAAAATGGGCGGTGCGACTTCTCGGCGATGAGAACGAGGTTTCCCCAACCACGGCGGAAAATCTCTTGAAACTGGCGGAGAGTGAAAGCGACGTCATGGTTCGCAGCCAACTTGCCAGCACGGCCAAACGCGTTCCCGCAAAGGCTGGCGTCTCAATCGTGTCCGCAATTTCAAAACGCGATCTTGACGCGAAGGATCCTTACATTCCACTGCTGCTTTGGTGGGCGCTCGAAAGACATTCTGTTGCAACGGTCGCCGGAATCTCGGAGTTATTCACGTCGGAGAAAGCGTGGAAATCGGCGATCATTCGCGAAACAATTTTGCCGCGATTGATGCGCCGTTACGCCGCTGAGAGTTCAGATAAAACTTTATCCGCCTGTGCCCGAATCATGGCTCTCGCGCCAGAAAAGGAAAAACGCTCGATGCTCGCGGCGTTTGACCAGGGCATGCGCGATCAACCTCAGCGCAATCGCGTTTCACAATTTGAAAAACTTCCCGCGCCGTTGCAGAAGCAACTCGTTGCTCTTTGGCAGAATGAAACCCGCGACGAATTGTTGATCGGCCTGCTATCGCGGCTCAATTACAAACCGGCGCGGGAGCGAATGCTCGCATTAGTCATCGATTCTCAAAACCCCGTGCCGTTGCGAGCGGCGATGTTGCATCTGATGGGCGAATTGAATCCTTCACCGGGCGGCGCTGTTGTTCCCGGTTATATTTCACCACGAGAACCGGAACCGTTACAGTTGGCGGCGCTCGATGCGCTTCAACAAATTCCCAACGCTCCAGTGGACGAAATTCTCTCCAACTATCCGGCCTTGTCTCCGCCTGTCCGCAGCAAAATTCGTGATGTTATGTTCAGTCGCAAGGAATGGTCCCGCCGTTTTCTGGTGAATGTGGACAACGGAAAATATGTGGCGGGCGAAGTCCCTGTAGAGCAACTGCAAAAAATTGCTTTGCTGAACGACAAACAACTCAACCAACTCGTTCGCAAACATTGGGGAAATATCGACAGCGGAACGCCGGAAGAAAAACTCGCCGACATTCGCCGCTTCAACAACGACCTGCGCGCTTTCCCCGGCGACGCGAAAAATGGCCATGCCGTTTTTCTAAAAAGTTGCGCGGGTTGCCACGAGCTCTTTGGCGAAGGGGAAAAGATCGGGCCTGAACTTACGCACGCCAATCGCGCCGATAAAGATTTTCTGCTGACGAGCATCGTTGATCCGGGCGCGGTGATCCGAAAAGAGTTTATGAACTTCAACATCGAGACAAGGGACGGGCGTGTTCTTAACGGCTTGATTGTCGAACAGAACGGAAACAACGTCACCCTTGTCGGCCCGAAGAACGAAAAAATTACACTCAATCGTGACCAAATTGTTTCGATTGCGGAATCTTCGGTCTCGCTCATGCCGGAAGGTTTGCTGCACGCGCTCACGCCGGAGGAGCTTCGGGATCTGTTCAGTTATTTGCAGAGTGAGAAACCAGTCGCTGTGAAATAAAAAACCGTCTATGAAAACTTTTTTCCACGAGAAAATTACAGGCTTCATTTTTCTTTTCGCACTTCTCGCGCAATGCGGAAGCGCCCAGGAGCGCACTTACGAAAACCGGCTGACACGAATCAAAAATCCGAAACCGTTGCTCGCTGATTTTCCAGAATGGGTCGAACCGATTCGCGAGACGAACCGTTTTGAAGCGCCCATTTTGGTGAATGATGACAATTCGGATTTGTCGGTGCGCGCGTGGCGATTTTCCTATAACGCGCGCGGCATCATCGAAATGCCGAACAAACTTCGCGCGAAAGAGACGGCGATCATCATGGTTCATCCGTGGGGAATCGACGACGGGCAAGGTTGGAATACGCCGGAGCCAGCGGGCGTCGCCGATTTTTGCACGCCGCAAAAAAACCATCTCGCCGCCAAACACACGCGTGGCGTCATCAATCCATTTTTGAAATCGCTCCGGGGAAAAGTCAGTCTGATCTTGGTTAGCTTACCAGGGAACGAAGATCCGATTCGTAAAAAGCTGTACCGATCTTTTCGTGGCAAACCGGGTGAGACCGAGCGCGCGGAAGGAAAAAGGGAGTTGAACGCAAAACTGACGAACTTTAATTATCGCGGCGAACCGCTGGTTTCAGCGCTGAAGCTGTCGAGCGACAAGCCGGTGGTGGATTATTTCAAACAATTTCCCGGTCTGGATGCCGGTGACAAATATGACCCGAAAGGGTTTTGGCAATTGCCCATTCCCGTCACCACCGATATCGACCTCAAGCCGGATGATGTCGTTATTTACGATGGCGAAGGTTATCCGGCATTGAAGAAATTTCTCGAGGAAAATGGAATCCGACATGTGCTGCTCACGGGCTACGCGACTGACATGTGTTACGCGCGGACATGCGCCGGCTACGAAAATCTTTCAAAAGACTTCAACGTTTTCCTGGTTGGCGACACGACGTTGGCGACCTTTCCCGCCGCCGCCACGCCGCGTTTTACAACGAGCGCGCATATTTCGTTTGCGTCGATTAACCAGCTCATCACGCAGATTTCATGGATCAAATATGAGGGGAGCGCCCGCGTCTCGCGAGCGAGTGTTGGTGAGAAGTGAACGCGAGAAATTGTAAAATATTTTTATGAATGCACTTTTGAAAAACTCGTCCCTTCGCACCCGCCGGACGCAGGTTTTACCCAACGATTATTCACGCCGCGATTTTCTAAAAACTTCTGCGTTGGCGACCGGCGGAATTCTTTTCGCCAAAAAAATATTCGCGCAGGAACAGCAGCAAAATTCAGCGAAGAAAGCGCTCATTGCCATCACTCTTGATTTGGAAATGGCGCGTAATTTCCCAAATTGGGAGGACACGCATTGGGATTTCGAAAAGGGGAATCTGAACGACGAATTGAAGAAATATGCAGTGGAGGCGGCGCGGCGCGTGAAAGCGGCTGGCGGCGTGATTCATTTTTTCCTCGTCGCCCGTGCGTTGGAACAGGAAAACGTCGATTGGCTGAAAGAAATTCTGGCGATGGGCCATCGCATTGGCAACCACACTTACGACCACGTTTACGTTCGAGCGCAGACGCTGGACGAAGTTCAATACATTTTCAAACGCGCGCCATGGCTGGTCGAGGGACGGAAACCGATGGATGTCATTCGCGAAAATGTTCAATTGGCGAGCGCGGCCATCAAGACCCGTCTCGGCATCGAACCAGCAGGCTTTCGCACGCCCGGAGGTTTTGCGGATGGATTGACCCCGCGTCCAGATGTGCAGCAGATGTTTTTGGATTTGGGTTTTAAATGGATCAGTTGCAAATATCCGGCGCACTTGTACGGCAATCCAGGATCATCACCCACAATAGAAGTTTTCGACGATATCGTCAGAGCGCAAATGGACGCGCAGCCGTTTATTTATCCGAGCGGTCTGATTGATATTCCAATGAATCCAATCAGCGATATTGGCGCGTTTCGCAACGGGCGGTGGGAACTGAAAGATTTTCTCAAAGCAATTCGTCTTGGCGTTGAATGGACGATTGAGAATCGCGCGGTTTATGATTTCCTCGCTCATCCCGCAGTGCTTTCCGCGAAAGACCCCGAGTTCAAAGCCATTGATTTGATTTGTGAGCTGGTAAAAAGAGCGGGGGACCGCGCGGCGATTGTCGATCTGGACACGATTGCTACACAGACAAAGCTCAAGGCGAAGGCGTAAACAATTCGCGCGATGAAACTTTTATTTCTGTTCGCGCTAAATTTGTTTTCCATCTCACTGGCTTTCGGCGAATCGAACTCCGGAAAAAACTCTTCTCATCCGCGCCTTTATTTTACCGCACAAGAGTTGCCGAAACTTCGCCAGTTACGGAGCGAGCGTCTTCACGCGAAAATTTACAAAAACTTGATCGAATCCGCTGACTGGTGTTTGACCAAAACTCCGCGCGCAAATTGGATTGCGCCGGTTTCTCCCGATCCAGTTTACGAAAATCTTTACGACCGTTTCTACGCGATCATGGGCGACCTCGCGATTACCGAACATCTCTCGTTTGCTTACGCGTTGAGCGGCAAAAAGGAATACGGCGAGGCGGCGCGACGGTGGGTGCTTGCGAGTTGTCGCGCTTGGAAAAGCGAAGCCGATGGCACGCCCGACGGGGGAAAAGCGTATGCCGTTTCCCGACTGCTCAAAGGAATGGCGGTTGGATATGACATCGTTTATGACCGCTTCACCGAACTGGAACGGAAGGAAATCCGGGATACGCTTGAGCGCATCGCTGATTTATATTTTGAAAAATATTTTCAGACTCCAACTATCGCCGGCACCGGTTTTTATACGCATCACGCTATTGTCGAATGGAGTTCGTTTGGAATCGCAGCACTTGTGCTTTTGAACGAAGAGCCGAAAGCTAAAATTTGGGTTGAGGCTACCGTGAAAAAATTTGAGGAGCATTTGTTGCCCAATGGACTTGCGCCGGACGGAGCGCAAATCGAAGGCGGAACGTTCTGGGCTTCGACCATGCAATCGAGAATCTTTTTCCTCGATGCCCTTCGTCGCGTGACGGGTCGCGATCTTTTCAAAAAATATGAAAAGCAAATGAGCGCCGATCTCGCGCTTGCGACCATCGCGACGGAAAAATTTCCCGGGTACGAGCAAAGCCACGCGAACGTGATTCTCGAACCCTACTATGGCCAGCTAGATTACTACGCGCCGATCCTTTTGTTTTTAGCGCGCGAATATCGCCGTCCGATCTTTCAATATCTGGCGCAGTGGGACCATTCTCTTGGACAAATCCAAAAAACTCGCGCCATCACTCCGCACGGCGAACAGTTGCTTTTTGAATTGGGCGGGTATGCTTATCTCTGGTGCGACTCAAGCGTGCCGTTGAGAGATGATGACAAAAAACTGTCGTATCAATTTCCATCGGTGGAAGAAATCTACGCGCGTGCGTCGTGGCAGCCGGGAGATTTGTTGGTTGGCGTCAGCAAAGGGCAACTCGCCGTTCATGCGGGCGGACAAACGGTTTTGATTGAACCGGGAATAGGTGATCCGAGTCCTGATTTAAAACTGCAAAGCTTTGAAGACGATGCGTCACGCGTTTTGGTTCGCTACGGAAATTCGCCAACGAATCTTCTGCAAATCGAACTGAATCGTTCGGATCGCACGGTGAGAATTTTCCGCAAGAATTCAAATGCATGGCGGTGGTGGTGCCAGGGCGAGCCAGTCCACAATGGAAACCAACTTCGATGGGGCAACAGAGTTAAAGTTCGGTTGCTCAAAGGCGAATTTGCAGATGTGAATTCAACCGGATACGAGTCGCCGTTAAGAACAGGACTCAACAAACTTCTCTTGCTGGATCCGGTTCCAATGAAATTTCCTCGCGTAACGGTGCGTCCCGATGCCGATCAAGAAATTCTCCTTGAACTCAGAATGTTGAAAGGCAGGGGACAGTCCAGCTTGCGTTCGCCAAAAGATTTTGAAAAATAATTCAGGAGGAAAAGCCCTGAGCGTTTCAATATCGCTTGAAAGCGAAAATCATTTTAAAAACTGAATCTCTAACAAAATCTTTAAAACTCAAAATTCACATCGTTGAGGCGTCTTGAGATTTCATTCAGCACACGCGTTTCGTCGGCTTCGCTTTTTGCGACGAAGGTGACACTGAATCGCAGGTTTGCTCCGGCTTCGTCCCACGGAACAGTGGAGATTAATTTTTCCGTGATCAACCATTGCGAAACTTCTTCGCCATTTTTGAATTCAACACGCGAGCCATCTTTTTTCAGAGCCGCTTTCGGAGCCTTGACGTAGAGGAAAAACGAGCCACGCGGTTTCTTCGCGTTTAAGCCAGCCTGCCGCAGTACCGTGACGAGGGAATTCATCCGGCGAGAATACTTGGCTGCAATTTTTTCAGTCATCTCGGGATGATCAAAGCAATATCCAGCCGCGTGTTGGATGGCGAGAAATTGGCCCGAATCGGTGTTGTCTTTCACATCACCGTACGCCTTGACCAACAATTCATTTCCCGCCACAAAGCCGCAGCGCCAGCCGGTCATGTTGAACGTTTTGCTCGTGGAATGAAGTTCGATGCCCACGTCTTTCGCGCCGGGCGTGGACAAAAAACTCAGCGGATTGCCCTCGAAAACTAGTGCGGCGTAGGCAGCGTCCGAGATGACCACGATCTGGTTCTTTTTTGCGAACTCGACCACCTTCGCGTAAAACTCCGGCGTGGCGCTCGCCCCGGTCGGGTTGTTTGGATAATTGATGACGAGCACCTTGGCTTTGGCCAAGACATCACCGGGAATGTTATCCAAGTCTGGCAAAAACTGGTTCGCTTCCGTCAGTGGCAAATTATGGACAAGCCCTCCGCAATATTTCGCGTGCGTTCCGAAAACCGGATAACCAGGCGTGGTCATCAAAACGTAATCACCAGGATTAATGAGCGCTGCAGGAAGAATGGAAAGCGCGGCTTTGCTGCCAATAGAATGTAAAACTTCTGTGTCCGGATTGATTCCTTTCACACCACATACTTTCTCCAGATAACGCGCCGCCGCTTCTTTCAAAACGCCGTCACCGTTGTCGGAGTAACCGCGATTCTCGGGTTTGAGCGCTTCCTCGTGCAATTTCGCGACTACCTCAGGGAATGCCATTTCGTCGGGTTCGCCAACGCCCATGTCGATGATTTCGGCTCCAGGATTTGCAGCGAGCGCGGCGCGTTTTGCGCGCTTGATTTTTTCGAATTTATAAATGGCGGTGGATTTGCCGTACTGTTTACCGCCGATGCGTTCGGCAAAAAGGTTTTGAATGTAGGTGTCGGACATAATGAAAGTGGACTCTTTTTTGATTTTCTGATGGGAAAGGAAATCTAATTTCCGGTTATTTTTTCGGACGGAAGCCGGGCGGAAGGTTCGAGGCTGGCCGGGTTTTTTCTTCCGGTTCAGCCGGCTTGGGCGGTGCGCTCTGGATGGAATCAGGCAAATCTCCATCGAGACCTTCTTCACCGACGGTTTCAAACATGGCCAGTCGTTTGCGTGCCTTTTCCGCTGCTGGAGTTTGCCCGAATTCCGCGACGATTCGATGCAGCAACGCGACCGCTTCCGCTGTTTTGCCCATTTTGGAATACAAATTGCAAAGATGAATTGCCGCCCAACCCCAACGCTCTGGCTGCAATTTATGTTTCAACACTTCTTCGTATTCCAGGGCAGCGGCGAGATTGTTCTTCAAATCTTTTTCGTAAATTTCCGCAATGCGCAGGGCAACCCCTTGTTCGCGGGGGTTGTTCACCAGATACGCGCGCATCAACCGAACCGCCTCGAGATGATGACCGTTGGCCCATTCCTGTTCCGCCTCTTCGTATTCGGGATTTTTAATTCCCTCACCCTCGTCATTGAACATGAATTGAACGCTGCGATTTCCAAAGAATTCCGAAATATCGCGGGCAATCAATAGACCTAGAAAAATCGCCACGGCCAAAAAAGCACACAGATACCCGATCATTCCGCTGCGGCCATGGGCAGGTTGTTTCGCAGTGAGCACGGCGGGCGGAACCATCTTTGGCCCGGTTCCTGGATTTGTTGTTGCCGCGTTGGTATTGGCTGGCGCTGGGGCGTTCGTTACGTGGTTGATTGCGGTATCTAAATTCGTAGGCGCGGGGTTGGTAATCTCAGCGGTTATTTGGGTCAGCGCGTTGGTTTCCGCCGAGGCCGAGGGCGCGCTCTTGTAACTGGAATAAAAAAGACCAGCAAAGATGGCGGCAGCAATTATTAAAACTGCGTAAAGACCTATTTTAATTTTTGGATTCATGCCCGAATTCGTCGAGAATCAAACCAAAGTTCCACTAGAACGAAAGACATTTCATTTCAGGACTGAGGGTTAAGTTATGGCGGGAACCCGCTCGCGGTCGATGGCAACCGATCTTGCAGCCACCGCGCGTCGCTGTTGTCGCGTTATTAGCGAGGCCTCGTTTCAGTTGGCCTAGAATGAAATAAATTTCATGATTTCAATTTCGTTCGAGTAATGAAGAAGAATTCTATTCTCCGCAAAGTCGACGTTTTCCGGTTGGCCTTGTTTGCTGAAGGACCACATTTTTTTCCCATTTGAAGGATCAATTCGATAGAGCCGCAGTCCTCCACCTTTTGACGATTGGCCAAATGCATCTTGCGCAGCCGTGATCATGGAGAAACCTTTTCTCGAAGAATCGGTGACATAAACATATTTCCCAGTGAGAAAAACCTCGTCGCAGGTTTGCGCGCTCTTCCATAATATTTTTCCTGAAACTGCCTCCACCTTCATGACCAGCGGTGTGATGGCGTCGCTCATTTTGATCTGCTCAGAATATTGAATATCTTCCGGCGCTGCGGTCGTAGTGCCGACATACAAAAAGCCTTTCTTATCCAAGTGGATGCCGCTGATTCCGACACTGGGCAACCGCCAACGCACCGCGCCGGTTGGCAAATCAAACGCCGTCAAAACACCTTTATCAAAGAAGAACAATGTGCCGTTCGCTTCAAGGCAAGGTCCTTCGTTCCCGTGATATTCAGTGGTAAAATGATCAGCGATCGGGAACGTGAGTTCGGCTTGCGCAACTTTTTTATTTTGTTTGTCGAAAATCAGAAGGCTCTTTCCAGCCGTTAGCAGGTCCACCGTTTTCAGAGGAAAGAATATCGGCACGCCGTGGACTTCGCCGGTCCAATCGGTCGCGCCTGTTTCCATCTCCCGATGCAGGGTTACACCGTAACGACTTTCGTCCACCTGCCGGAAACCACCGGTGTCGGCTCGTTTGAGTTCGTTAAAAATTTCCTCAGCCACGGCGCGCGTGCTGGTCGAGGAGCTCGTGCCAGAATTTAATTTAGATGCCCCCGGTTTTTTCATCGTTTGCACCGTCGTCAATTTTGCTTCCACCAGCTTGACCCGCATCTCCACCAAATTTTGACCGGCTGGAAAAAATTCGCTGCTCGATTTATAAATGGATGGCTGATTCACCTTGGCCGCATCCAGTTCGTATTTCATGAGCAGCCCAGCAGTCGGAAGGATCGTGGACGGCAAATCCTTGGACAGACCAACTTTCTCTCTGGCTGCCACGGTGACTTCTGAAGTCTTGGGTTCGCCGGAAGCCAGGCTGATTTGGGTCACAATTTTTTTCGTCGGCCCGCTTTCGGAAACCACCAGGAGCGTTGATTCACCCGGTGTGAAACTAACGCGTCGCCCTTTGAACGGAACATTGTGTTTGATCGTGCCACTGGTCAGATCCACACAAACAGCGCGGTGCGAAAGACAAATCCAGATTTCGTTGCCCGAGAAGTGGGGTGCTGGCCCCGACGAATAATCTTCATAGCCATAGGATTCGTCCTCGTCCACGACCGGTTTTTTTCCGGCGACCTTGGTGGAGGCGGTTGCTGTCTCGGTTTTGGGATCGTCCAACACCGTGGACCAAGCCTCTTTTTTCGTTTTGATGTTGTGTACGGAAATCTTATTTTTATTCAGCAGCAAAATTTGGTTAGGCCCGAGAAATTGAGAGTAAGTTCCACCTTTTTCAGACGGGAGTTTCAACGTGTAATAAGAACGCGGTTTCGAGCCGCTCATCGTGTACCAGATCAACGCCCCAAAGAGCGCCACGACCACGAGTCCAACCGCGACACTGATCCCCACTGATTTGCGGACCGTGCCACGTTCCACCAAGTTTCGCTGAAGTTTATAAACCGGCACGCGGATTTTTTCCTGTTCCGCGCGATACCGACAGCTTACGGAGCACAAGTAGCCGAACGTCTGCATGCACTCGGGACAAATTGGTTTCTGACAAACGACGCAATGTTCGGTCGCTGCGCTACGTGGATGACGATGACACATCTCGACCGCTGCGTGGGTGACTGCGCCACTTTCACCCGCAACGGCCAGTACGGGAGGCGGCGCAGCATGAGTAGCAGCGACATGCAAACGAATCCTCGGCTTACTCACTGGAACATCCGTAGGCTCGGGCGTATCCCCCAAATTTTGTTGGATGATTTGATTGGCGTAATCCGTGCCGTCAGCCCCGCACTTCGGGCAGAAAATGCTGGCAGGCATTTTGCCATGCACCGGTTCGACTTCAAACGAGTAGCGTGTATCGCAGGAACATTGAACTTTGATGTTCATAATTATGGCTTGGGATTTAGCAAAACGATGTTGGTGGGAAAGAGAAAATCGTGCGACGCCCGAGGTTTGACCGAATTGAATTCACCGTCGCAATAAAGAAAATTTCCGCCCACCTTACGATGGTTCGCGCCGGGCGGCTTGCCGTTCTCGGAAAAAACAAGCTGCCGCGTCACTTTCGGAAACGTGTTCACTTGCCGGTCTGACAACAGGAGCGCGCCTGCGCCATCGCTTTTTGTGTGATTCATGTAGTAGGCATAACTGATGCGCCGCTTCGCAAAGGACTCTCCCTCCGGCAACTTGTTATCCGAACTGCTGGGGCAAATAAACAACTCGGTCACAGTGGTGCTGCGCGGAACAAGCAAACTGAGTGGAGCTTCCGAAGCTTCTGCCCCTTTGATTGCCGGAAAAGCATCTTTGTTTTCCGCAGCGTAAATACTCAGGGCCACGTAAATACTCTGTAGATTTTTTTGGCAATTGACCATTTTGCGCTGCCCATCCGACCAGTTGCCGCGCCCCAGTACCATCACCGAAAGAATCAGAACCAAAATGATTGAGATCAGGAGTTCCACCAGTGAAAACGCCGCTTCCGTGGATTTTTGCTGTGGAATCGGTTTCTTTGGAAACGCTATCACACCGATTCTTTAACTCACCCCACGAATTGAAACAAGAACAGAGCGTGAAGGATTTACTAGGCTCTAAAACGTCTTCTCTCCGGCAGACCCAGGGTGAACAAATTCGTCGTTGGATTGCACTCGGCCAATGGAATTTGTAACGTCGGTTTTGCATCGTTTGTCTGCAACTTGCACATGAAAAAAATTCTCATTTTTGTCGCCGCACTTTTGTTTGTCTCAAACCTTCACGCCGCCAAAACGTCCCGGCCAAATATCGTTTTTGTTTTGGTCGATGATTTACGCTGGGATGCGCTCAGTTGCATGGGTCATCCCGTGGCGAAAACGCCGAACATCGATCGACTTGCAAAAGAAGGCGCTCTCTTCAAAAACTTTTTCGTCACACTGCCGCTTTGCTCACCGAGCCGCGCGACGTTTCTCACCGGCCAATATGCCCATCGCAACGGAGTGATTGACAACAGCAATCACAATGAACTCAGCCATCAGCTCGTGACTTTTCCGAAGCTGCTGAAGGACGCTGGTTATGAAACGGCTTACATCGGTAAACTTCACATGGGCAATGACGATTCGCCGCGACCCGGTTTTGATCGTTGGGTCAGTTTCAAAGGGCAGGGCATTTACAACGATCCGATGATTAATGTGGACGGAACCGCTGCCAGAGCGACCGGCTACATCACCGATATTCTGAACAGCAACGCGGTCGCCTTCATAAAAAGGGAACATGCAAAACCGTTTGTGCTCTGCCTCGCCCACAAAGCGGTGCATGGCCCGTTCACGTCGGCGGAGCGGCATCAGGATTTGTATTCCGGCGTGACCCATGTTCCAACCATCCCGAGTTTGCACGACTCGCTCGATGGCAAACCTGCCCTGGTGGAAAGTGAAAAAACGCCAATCAAAAGCAGGCCCCGCAAAGAAAATTCAAAACCGTGGAAAGATTTTCCAACACCCACCATGTTGCAACAACTCCGCAGTCTCGCCGCAATCGACGAAGGTGTCGGGCAGATTTTCACTGCGCTCGAACAATCCGGCCAGCTTGACAACACGATATTTATTTTCAGCAGTGACAATGGATTTTTCTGGGGCGAACACGGCCTCGGCGACAAACGTTGGGCGTATGAAGAATCCATTCGTGACCCGCTGCTCGTGCGTTATCCGAAGCTCGCGAAACCCGGGACCGTTATCAACAAGATTGTTTTGAACATCGACCTCGCGCCGACGTTGCTGGAATTGGGCGGCGCGAAGATTCCGAAAGCCGTTCAAGGTAAATCCTTTTTGTCGCTGCTGCACAATCCGAACGCGAAATGGCGCGACGCCGCTCTGTTCGAATATTTCAACGAGAAACAATTTCGCACCCCGACCTGGCAAGCCGTTCGCACTGACCGGTGGAAATATATTCAATACCAAGACCTGCCAGGCATGGATGAACTTTACGATTTAAAGAAAGACCCGTTTGAAATGAAAAATTTAGTGAACGATTCTTCGGCGGGAAAAGCTTTTAAAGAAATGAAAGCGGAGATGGCGAAGCTCCAGAAGCGGTATTGATTAAACTTCGTTGTGCCTACGCGGGTCACCAAAGACACGAATGTAAGCAGGAAGCATTTGATTGAATCTGTTGTTGGCGAATCGTTCCGCGTAATCTTCGCCACGTTTCGCGTCGTGATGTTTCTGCTGAAGCCGATCGTGGTGATGGCCGAGTTCGTGCATGAAAACGTGAAGCAACATAAAAGCCCTGACTTGTGCTTCTGTAAATCTGCACAAAATCGCTTTATCTGACGTTTCATGCGAAACCCCAAGTCTGTGAAAAATTTCTTTATGCGAATCGAAATATTCAGTTGCGATTTCCATCCATAAATCTTTTTGCCACGCATTAAGGAAAATCGATGACGTCTCCTCACGGTGATAAAAAACGTATTCTCCGTCGCAGGAATTGGCACTCCCCAAAACGATGCGTTCCAAGCGCTGGGAGAGTTGATCCCAATCGGGAATGAGGTCAATGAATGCCTGCAAATCCCGCTTGCTCAACACATGACGAAAGCCGCGCCCGGGCGATTCGCGGTCAATTACATAACCTTGCAGCCCGGTTGGCAAATGGCGGTTCTTACGTTGCACACGGCCATTCTTAACCTTTGTAGCAGTGCGGCGATTATAGCTTATGTGCATGTAATTTACACATCACAAATCTTCACCCCTTGTTTCAGCGAGGCAATTTTATCTTCGCGTTTGGGAACGAATTCCTGTGCGACGAATCCTTTGTAACCGGTTTCGACAATCGCTTTCATCACGGCGGGATAAAAAATTTCCTGAGTGTCGTCGATTTCGGCCCGTCCCGGAACGCCGCCGGTGTGGTAATGGCCGAACGATTCGTAATTCTTTTTGATCGTTGCGATCATGTCGCCTTCCATGATTTGCATGTGGTAAATATCGTAAAGCAGTTTGAACCGTTCCGATCCGACGCGCTTCACGAGCTCCACGCCCCAAGCTGATTTGTCGCACATGTAATCTTTGTGATTCACGCGACTGTTTAACAACTCCATGCAGATAGTCACCTTGTGCTTTTCCGCAATCGGCGCAATCCGCTTCAAGCCAATCGCACAATTTTCCAGACCTTGCGCGTCATCCATTCCCGCACGGTTTCCAGAAAAGCAAATGATGTTTGGCGCGCCCGCCTTGGCTGCCGCCGGAGCAGTCTCTTCGATGAAGCGAAGAATCTTGTCGTGATTTTCGATGCGGTTGAGACCGCTGCTGATTCCGCCCGGAACGCCCGAAACCATGGCGCAAGTGAGGTCGTATTTTTTCAGCGTCTCGAAATGCTTTACGTCGAGCAGCTCAATGGATTTAAGACCGATCTCTTTGGCAGATTTACAGAGGTCTTCCAGCTCAATCTTCGGGTAACACCATTTGCAAACGGAATGATTAATCCGCCCTTTGAACGGCGCGCTCAAAGAATTTTCAGCGGCGGTGAGACGATGTGAAATGCTGGAAGCGGCGGTGATAACAGCAGCGCTACCGGCAAGTTTGCGAAGTGCGGAACGTCGGGTCAGTGCTTGGTTCATGTCCCGACTTTAAAAACCTTCGTCGCAAAAAACCATGCTAAACTCGTGCTTTTTGGAAACGTTCGGCAACGAAATCCCAATCGATCACGCTATAAAATGCCACGATATAGTCCGGACGTTTGTTTTGATATTTTAGATAATAAGCATGCTCCCAAACATCAAGGCCGAGCAGCGGGATGCGTCCAGCGGAGAGTGGCGTGTCCTGATTGGGCGCGCCTTCGACGAGCAGCTCCTTGTTTTTCCCCAGCGTGAGCCACGCCCAACCGCTGCCAAATTGTTTGGTGGCCGCTTCGGTGAATTTATCTTTGAACTGCCCAAAGCTGCCGAAGGATTGATCAATGGCTTTGGCCAATTCGCCTTTCGGTTCGCCGCCACCGTCTTTCTTCATCATCAACCAGAACAAAGAATGGTTCAGGTGTCCGCCGCCACTATTGCGAACGACCGCGCGGATTTTCTCGGGAACGGCTTCAAGGTTCTGGAGCAGTTGTTCAACCGGTTTCTTCGCAAGATCGGGAAAATCGGCGAGGGCTTTGTTCACGTTATTCACGTAAGCCGCGTGATGTTTGTCGTGATGAATCTCCATCGTGCGAGCGTCGATGTGCGGTTCCAGCGCGTCAAAAGCGTAGGGCAGGGACGGAACACGAAATGGGCCGATGACGGCTGTCGCGCTCGCTGTAGCGGCGGCGTTTTGGGCTGAGGCGATTTCGATCGTCGAACGAGCGGCAATGGCAGCGGCTCCGAGCAATGCGGTTTTTTTGATGGCCTGGCGTCGTGTAATCATAATTTGTTCCTGCGCTAGAATTTTGCAGAAGGCGGTTTTTTACGCCATCGGGAATTCAATTAAATTTTCGAGCGAGCGTGATTCGTCACGCGGGGGCGAATCAACTCTTCCAATCAAACGCACGTTTCTTCAAAGCGTAGATATAGCCGACGAACAGAATTCCCAAAAATGAAATCATGGAACCAAAAATCAAGTTCGCGTTTTCAACGAGCATCTGGCGATAGACCACGGCCCACGGGAAAAGAAACACGACTTCAATATCAAAAAGAATAAACAGCATGGCCACGAGGTAGAACTTGATCGAAAGACGGGTGTTCCCTTCGCCGACCGGTAACATGCCGCATTCGTACGGCGTATTTTTAATTTTGGTATCGCGACGATTTTTGTTCGCCCATTTTCCGATCAACGTGGACATGACCAGGGTGCCACCGGCAAAAGCCAGCGCGACGAGGCCAAGAATCAGGACTGGAATGTATTGAGCTAACTGCGAATCCATGGAGGGAACTTAAGAATCGGATTCTTCCTTGGCAAGTGGAGAAATGAGTAATCCGCTTCTGACCTCATTCATCACGACACCCATGAACACTGTTAATTTATCCGGCTCCCAGATTAATCATGGCACAGCGGAAAGTTTCTCGAAGCCCTCCTCGATGAAGGTAGTATTTTGAATTCGCGCCAACTTGGCGTAAAGACCGTTTTGTTCAATCAACATTTGGTGCGGGCCGCGCTCGATGATTTCGCCGTGACGCATGACGAGAATCTGGTCGGCATTTCGAATTGTGCTGAGACGATGGGCGATCACGAAACTCGTACGATTGGCCATCAATCGTTCGAGTGCTTCCTGGATTAATTTTTCTGTTGCCGTGTCCACGCTCGCGGTGGCTTCATCCAAAATCAGAATCGGCGAGTTTTTAAGAAGCGCACGCGCGATGCTGACTCGCTGTTTTTCGCCGACACTCAATTTCACCCCCCGTTCTCCGACGCGTGAATCGTATCCGTTCGGCAGATGCGTAATGAACTCATGGCAATTGGCGGCGCGAGCTGCGGCGAAAAGTTCGTCATCGGTGGCATCGAGCTTTCCGTAGAGAATGTTTTCGCGAACTGTTCCGTTAAAAAGAAACGCCTCCTGCGAAACGACGCTGATCTGCGCCCGCAACGATTCCAGAGAAATTTCCGCAATATCCTTGCCGTCGATGGTGATCTGGCCGGAAGTCGTCTGATAAAATTCCGGGAGTAAATTAACGAGAGTCGATTTGCCGGCGCCGGTTGGCCCGACCAGCGCGATCATTTCGCCCGGTTTCGCGTGCAAGGAAATATTTCGCAGCACCGATTTATTCTCGCCGTAACTGAAGCTGACGTTTTCATAAACCACTTCGCCGCGCGGATGCCACATTGCTGCCCTCGTCGATCCGGCAGAATCAGTCGCTGCGAAATTATCCTGCCGACCTAATTTCGGCAGCGCTCTGTTTCGCTCGGTCGGCGCATCGAGAATATCAAACACCCGCTCGCCACCCGCGCGCGCGGCTTGGAGGATTTGATTGAGACCGTGCAAACTTCGAATCGGATCGTAAAAGAGCGCGAGCAAAAACAGAAAGGCAATGAGCTGTCCGAGCGTCATTGTTCCGGCGATGACGTGTCTGCCGCCGACCCACAAAACCAAACCCATGCCGAGCGCGGCGGCGAAACTCATGGCTGGAGAATACAAAGCCCAGACGCGCATCACGCCGAGAGTTCCGGTGCGGAGATCATTCGCGCGATCGGCGAACCGCGCATCTTCATGCGATTCACGCGCGAACGATTTGATCTGGCGCACCCCTTGTAAACTATCCATAAGCAATGAGTTCATCGCACTGGAAGCTTCGCGTTGAGAGCGATACCGTCGATGCGCGGTCAAGGTGTACCAAAGCGCGCCGCCTCCCAGAATCGGTAACGGACTGAGCGCGACCCAGGTGAGCGTTGGGTTGATGAAAAACAGCATCGTGAGAAAGCCGATGATGGATATTACCGCGACCGTGCCTTGTTCAGTCCCATCGATCAGCAGGCGCTCAACGGAGTTCACATCTTCGATGACGCGCGTCATCAGGTCGCCGGAAGCGCGCTGGTCAAAATAATTTACCGGCAACCGTTGCAAGCGCGCATAAACCTCACGGCGCATGTCGAAAATAACATTTTGCTCAAATGTATTGTTGATGCGGATACGAATGCTGTTAAACAAATCGCGCAGAAAAAACGCGCCGAGCAATCCCAGCATGGCGGGCATTAAGGCTGAAATCTGCTTTTTCCCAATCGCTTCATCAATGACGAATTGCGTGAGTTTCGGGTAGGCAAAGGAAAAACCGAGCGACAGCAAAGCACATGAAATCGTTCCCAAAGCCATCAATTTATACGGCTTGATGTAAACAGAAACGCGGCGGACGATTTCCCACGTGGAGCGCGATTTTGATTTGATCGAAGGATCGGATTGAGCTGAGCGAATCGGGTGTCGTGACATGAGTTTATTTCTTCAGGCGCGGAATCTGTAACTCACAAATGCCAAACATTCAATGCAGCTTGTAAACGAAATAGCCGCAAGCGCGCAAAAGACGTTTTCCACCAGACCAGAAATTACGCGTGCAATTTGGGACGGATTGCTTAACTTCAAAGGGGATGCCTGTCGAGATAGACACAAAGCAAATCGTCCTGGTTCAACAGGAGGTTCAGACCATTTATCAAACCATTTTTCCTCATGGCAACGAGTCGTTCGTGCCGGACGTTTTTGATTGGGCGCACGCTTGTTTCACTGGTAACTATCGCGATTACCAACCCATTGACGCTTGCTATCACGATCTGGAACACACCTTGCAAGGAACGCTTTGCATGGCGCGCCTGCTTCGTGGTTGGTCACTCGCCAAGCCGCAACCCATTTTGACTCAGCGCATTTTCGAGCTGGGGATCATCGCCATTTTGCTGCATGATACCGGCTATCTTAAAACGAGAGACGATCACGAAGGGACCGGTGCGAAGTACACCTTGATTCATGTCGATCGCAGCATTGGCTTCGCGGCAGAACTTCTAGCAGAGAAATTATTTTCGCCACTCGAAATTAAATCAGTGCAAAACATGATTCGTTGCACGGGACTAAATCTTGATTTGTCCGCCATTCCATTTCAAAGCGACGTGGAGCGCCGCGTCGGATTTGCCCTGGGCACGTCGGATTTGCTTGGGCAGATGGCGGCCAAAGATTACGTCGAGAAATTGCCGGTCTTGTATTCCGAATTTGCCGAAGCCGAGCGTTTTGATCCCGGCAAAAGGCCCGCCGCCCAGTTATTCCATAGCCCGGAAGAGTTGCTTAAAAAAACTCCTTTGTTTTGGGAGAAATATGTTCGCAAAAAAATTGAAAACGAGTTTCAAGGAGTGCATCGGTTCCTGAATGACCCCTATCCCGACGGGGGAAATGATTACATCGATCGCATTGATCAAAATATTTCCCGTCTCCGCTGCCAGCTTGAAAAGCCAGCCTGATTCTTCATGCCTGACGCAGATCAATTTTGATCGGGTCAAATAAGTTTTTATGACACAGAAAGCAACGGCCGGACGCAGCCCTTTATTAATCCTTTGCCTTGGAGCGCTCGGGGTGGTTTACGGAGACATCGGCACAAGCCCTCTTTACGCTTTGAAGGAATGTTTTCACGGCGCGCATGGCATCGAAGCGAGTAGAGACAATATCCTTGGCGTGCTGTCGCTCATCGTTTGGTCTCTCATTACGATTGTGTCGATCAAGTATCTTGGATTGATTCTGCGCGCCGATAACAAAGGCGAAGGCGGTATCCTCGCGTTGCTCTCCCTGGCTTTTCCTGAGAACGCGACTCCGATGAACCGGACTCGAAGATGCATGATTCTCCTGGGCATCTTTGGAACCGCGCTCCTCTACGGTGATGGCATGATTACACCTGCGATTTCAGTTTTGAGCGCGGTAGAAGGCTTGAACGTCGCCACTTCATTTTTCGAGCCTTACATCATACCAATCACCGTTGGTATTTTAATTGGACTATTTTCCGTCCAACGATTTGGCTCGGCTAAAATTGGAAATGTTTTTGGAATCGTGACCTTGGTCTGGTTCCTCGTCATTGCCGCACTCGGAATCAAAGGGATAGCCGGCTACCCACCCGTGCTCTCGGCTTTGAACCCGATGCATGGACTTAGATTTCTCTCCGAAAATGGTGGAAAAGGATTTCTCGTTCTCGGTGCGGTGTTCCTCGTGGCAACTGGAGCTGAAGCGCTCTACGCCGATATGGGACATTTTGGAAAAAAATCGATTCGCCTCGCCTGGTTTGGGCTGGTCCTGCCCTCGCTGGTTTTAAATTACTTTGGACAAGGTGCTTTGCTGCTCGTCGATCCGTCTGCGGCAGCGAATCCCTTTTTCAAACTCGCGCCAACCTGGATGCTCTATCCTTTGGTTGCATTGGCTGCTTGTGCCGCCGTCATCGCGTCGCAGGCTTTGATTTCAGGCGCGTTCTCCCTGACCATGCAGGCGGTCCAGCTCGGCTACTTTCCACGTCTCAGAATCGAGCACACTTCATCCATGGAGAAAGGCCAGATTTACATCGGACATTTGAATTGGGTGTTGATGCTGGCCTGCATTGCCTTGGTCGTGGGATTCCGCTCATCCAGCAATTTGGCGGCGGCGTATGGAATCGCTGTGAGCATGACCATGGTGATCACCACGCTGCTCTTTTATTTCGCGGCACGCCGCCTTTGGAATTGGGCAAGGCCGAGGGCGTTGCTGACGTGCGTTCCATTCCTGATCGTGGAATGCGCGTTCCTGGCGGCCAACGGTTTGAAGGTGTTTCACGGCGGGTGGTTCCCGCTGGTTGTTGGTCTCGTTATTTTTACATTCCTCACGACCTGGAAATCCGGGCGTCGCATCCTGGCGGAACGCTTGCGGGATTCGACCCTCCCGTTGCCGTTTGTCATGGAGAACTTGAAATTACATCCTCCCGCGCGCGTGAAGGGTACCGCCATCTTCTTAGCCGGGAGATTGGGCGCAACACCCCTCGCGCTGTTGCACAATTTGAAACACAACAAAGTTCTTCATGAACGCGTCGTGTTTTTGACGGTGGTCTCGCACGACATTCCTTATGTGGAAGAGGAAAGGCGCATTGAAGTGGAGTCGCTGCAGGATGGGTTTCACAAAGTGGTAGGCCACTACGGCTTCATGGAAGAGCGAGATATTCCAAAGTTGTTGCAACGAACGGCTGAGTATGGCTTGGAGATGAAGCCGGAACAAATCACCTTTTTCTTGAGCAAGGAAACGCTTATTCCCGGCCCGGCTCGTGGCATGGCGCTTTGGAGAGAAGGTCTTTTCGCGGTGATGTCCAGAAATGCCTCGAGTGCTGCGTCGTTTTTCAGACTGCCTCCCAACCGCGTGGTGGAATTGGGTATGCAGGTTGAACTCTAATTTGTTTCACCAACCCGATAGCCGTTCGTCTGAAAATCACCACAGCCCGTATTTGACACATTTTACGCGTCGTCTAAGTTGCGCGCAGACGGAATAATATTATTTTATTTATGCCAACCTTATTTGACCCAATCACCGTCGGTGACCTGCATTTGCCGAATCGCATTTTCATGGCGCCGCTCACACGTTGTCGCTCCAGCGAAGGGCGTGTGCCGAATGCGCTGATGGCCGAGTACTACACCCAACGTGCCTCGGCGGGTTTGATTTTTAGCGAGGCGACTTCGATTTCGCCGATGGGCGTGGGCTACCCGAATACGCCGGGCATCTGGTCGGAGGCACAAGTCAACGGGTGGCGCGCGATCACCGAGGCGGTGCATTGTGCGGGCGGGCGAATGCTGCTGCAACTCTGGCACGTGGGACGTATTTCCGACCCGATCTATCTCGATGGCCAATGGCCGGTTGCTCCGAGTGCGATTGCGGCCGCCGGACATGTGAGC
The DNA here is from genome assembly GCA_043775015.1 of Verrucomicrobiota bacterium. Classification (GTDB taxonomy): domain Bacteria; phylum Verrucomicrobiota; class Verrucomicrobiia; order Limisphaerales; family CANJXF01; genus CANJXF01. The sequence continues at coordinate 29,773 of JAYVSV010000029.1, read as the reverse complement.
CTGGTTCGCCCAAAGAAAGAGTTTGTCACGCCACGAGCTTTGGAGACGGCTGAGATTCCCGGCATCATTGAGGAATACCGGAAGGGAGCGGAGAATGCCATGCGCGCCGGTTTCGACGGCGTGGAAATTCACGGCGCGAATGGTTATCTGCTGGATCAATTTTTGCAGGACAAGACGAACCGCCGCAGCGACCAATACGGCGGACCGGTTGAGAATCGCGCCCGGCTGATGCTCGAAGTGACCGACGCGGTGGTATCAGTTTGGGGCAGGGGTCGGGTGGGGATGCATCTGGTGCCACGAGGTGACGCGCATGACATGGGCGATGCCAACGCGGCAGCAACTTTCGGTTATGTGGCGAGCGAGCTTGGTAAACGCCGCATCGCGTTTATCTGCGCGCGAGAATCTTTGGGAGAAGGGCGACTCGGTCCGCAACTAAAGGCGGCGTTTGGCGGAGTCTGGGTTGCCAATGAAAAATTCAGCAAAGCATCTGCCGAACAAGTTTTGGCCGCAGGCGAAGCCGACGCGTTTGCGTTCGGAAAGCAGTATATTTCCAATCCAGATTTGCCGGAACGTTTCAAAGGAAACGCGCCCTTGAACGATTACGATTCTTCCACGTTCTATGCGGACGGAGCCAAAGGTTACACCGATTATCCTTTCCTGAAATCTTCCCTGCAAATGGCGTAGAACACACGCGAGGACCTGCGATCTCTATGACACAAATGCGATTCACACGATCGCATTTGGTTCGTTTCTTTTGCGCGAGCCACTAAGGTCGGGGGTAACGACGGGGATAGCGCTCACCTTGCAGATTCGAGTGAATGCATTCTGGTGGGCGCCGTCAAAAGCTGATGACCCATGGTTTCGAAACGAGAAGTTTGTTTAGATCGAACACCTCAAAAAAATCGAGAAAAGGAAAATCATCATGCGCTTAAAAAATATTGTATTCGTCCTGTTGGCAAGTGGCTCGGCGCTGGTTGGCCGCGCGGAAGATACCAACGTCATCACGCTCTACACAAAGCTGGAGGCATTTGAAAATCAGGTTGGCAAAGTGATCGTCAAAGCTTACGCGTTGATCGGCACGATCACGGCGAAAACGGCGGTCATCTCCGTGGCGTTTAAGGAATCTGCGGATGTTGCCAGCGGTCAGAAGGAATATGGAATTTCTATCGGCATCAAAGAGGAAAACCTCGCGGAATACCGGATCGTTATTGATTACGACGAGTTGGATTCGTTTTTGGATGGAATCGAATATGTGAGTAAAGTTGAGGTAACCGTTACATCGCTGCCAAATTTTCACGCGATTTACCGAACGAGAGCGGATTTTAGAGTTCTTGCGTTCAGCACCAATCGTCAACCGGGCACGCTTCAAACCGCGATCCAAACAGCTTATCAACCTGCGGGCGGTAAAATCGTTTTACCTTTGGAGCAATTGGCCGAATTCAAATTTCTGATTCGAGAGGCGAAGGCAAAGCTGGACGCATTGAAGAAAGCCGGCTCCTAAATTTTGTCCTGCTAGAACTTATCTCATAAATATCCGGGCGCGGGATATGAACGCTGCGCTCCGCTACTATTCATGAGATGACTTCTAGCTGGACGGTTCGTTTGAGCCGCGCGCTTTTAACGGCGGCGTCCACAATCTCCTGTCCAATACGGCTGATCGATAAGGAGACCGGACCTTTCAGAGGTTGGTTGTGCTCAAGGCAATGAATCAGATATTGAACTGGATTTTGAATCGGAGCCTTGGTTGCACTTACCGGGATCGGATGCAGTTTCGGCTTTGAGCGGGTTTGCAACGTGACTAGCTTCTCGTGGCCGTAGCTGCTCAAAGTGCCTTCCGTGCCAGCAACGATAAATCCGCACTTGGGTTGGGGCTGGATGGTCCAAGGGTCAGTGAAAGTTCCCCAACGCGTTTCAAATTTTGACAAACCATGAGCGTAACGAGCAATGACAACGCTATGTTCGTCCACCTCCAGTCCCGGAGGCCCATCTGTCATCGCAGTAACTTCGATCGGGCGGCGACCTCCTTGGTACCAGGTGCCGAGGGTCGTGCCGTATCCCAGATAATCCAGCAACGAACCTCCACCGGCTTTTTTATTGTAAAACCAGGAACGAGATTTCTCCACCGGGCCTGGGGCCTTCTTTGCCTTGTCTGCACCATGAAGAAGCGGCCCGCGGTTGCCGCCAAAGTACCAAACATTCAGCACCTCTCCAATTCGCCCTTGCTCAATCATCTCATAGGCTAGTTGATGACCGGCATCCCATTGCGCAGGCCAGTTGATCATTAAGGTTTTGCCGGGAGCCATGGCGTGAACCATCGCGTCTGCTTCCTTCGATGAACCCGCAAACGGCTTTTCCACCACGATGTGAACATCGAAGGGCGCAACTTTCCTGACCCACTCCCCATGCCGCGCAGCCGCCGGGCAAAGGAGGACGATGTCCGGTTTTGTTTGTTCCAGGCAGGAGCGGTGGTCGGTAAAACTTCGTTCCCGTGGAATACCCAATTTGCCAATCACTTCTTCCATCCGTTCAGGTTGTTCATCCGAGATGCCAACAATCTCAGCGTGCGGATGTTCTCGGGTGAAGCGAAGCAAGTCGCCCATGTGAAAATGGTCGAAGTTAATCCCGGCGACACGCCAACGTTTGCGTTTCATTGCGACGAAATTAACTGAAAGTGGCCCGGGAGTTCACTTCAAATTTTTAACGTTGGTCGGTTTGGGAACGGAAGCGCGTTTTCCATTCAGGGGTGTGGTCGCGCCGCCGGTCTGGTGCAGGATGAACTCGATCGCGGTGCAGGTGTCCTCATAGGTTGTCGAATGGCCGCCGGTTTCACGATGAATACTGAGTACTTTACGGCCTGCTACCTTGAGCTTGCCCGCAAGCCGAAGGACGCTCTGCGGTGGCACGAGTTCGTCTTTGCCTCCGGTGGTGAAAGCAACTGGCATCGTGAATTTCTCCAGCCAGAACTCGGCGCTGCGTTTCTTGTATTCATCGGGCACTTCCAACTTCGTGCCACCGAACGACTCGCCAATGGCTTCCTGGAATTTTTCATACTCGATCAGGTTGGCCGTGCCGTTCAGGCTGCAAACGCCAGTGATGAGTTCGGAATGGAGCGCAGTGAAAGTCAACACTGCGGTCCCACCCATGGAACCTCCCACCAGAAAGACGCGACCAACCTTATGGCGCTGTTTTAATTCTGCGATGATCTGTAGGACATCGGCCTCGGCTTTCGGCCCCATCCATGAGGTCTTTGCGCGATAGTCTGGAGAAATTAGAATCAGCCCGAACCGCGCGGCCACATCGCGTACCCCGCGGCATTCGCCTCTCGCATCCTTGATGAACTGCCAGCGATCCGAACCATGTCCATGGAAGGCAAGCATAACATCATGGGGTCTGGCATCGTCGAATTCTGGTGGTAGCAGTTCCACATAACGCTGCTCTGAGCCGTCGAGCTTGGATTTGAAAACAACGTCTTCCGGCTCCGCTCCACATAAGCTCCGTGCGGCCAGCAGCAAAATAGTCAGACTCGTTCTCATTTGCATAACCATGACCAGCCGGAGCAAACCCGACAACCTGTAAGTTTTTGGAGCCGAATTTTTACTGCCGTAGAGAACCTGAATAATTGATTGGCTTTGGATGTCGTGCTTGGAACAGAATATTTTCCATGAAGAAACTGATAAGAATCAGACCCGAAATGTTTCGATTCTGCGCGTTAGTATTATTGCTCAGCGTTGGTTTTTTCTGCGGTAACACGGTCGAGTCCCGTGAAAACCAGCCAACCGTTTTGATGGTCGTGATTGATGGGTTGCGACCCGATTATATCTCGCCTGAACTGATGCCGAACTTGGATGCGCTGGGGCAGTCTGGGGTGGTCGCGCAACGGCATCATTCGGTTTTTTCGAGCGTCACGCGTGTGAATGCGTCGTCCATCGCCACGGGGTCGTATCCGGCAGCGCACGGCATTCTGCAGAATACGATTTTTCTTCCAGCGGTTTCATCGAATCCGATTAATACGGCCGACGCAACGGCTCTCCTTGAAATGGAGACGAAAACCAGCGGACATCTCTTGACCGCGCCTTCCCTCGGTGAGTTGATGGAAAAGAAAGGTAAAAGGTTATTTGTCGCCGGGTCATCTTCGACCGGGGCTTCACTGCTGCTGAATCATAAACTCAAAGGAGACGGCATCTGGAACAGTCGCGGGTTGGTCAAGCCCGGGGAAAACCAGGCGCGAGCGGAAAAATTGTTGGGACCGTTTCCCGGAGAATCCAAACCGAGCCGAAAAGGAAATCGCTGGGCTGTTCAAGCCGTGCTCGAAAATGTTGGAAAAAAAACGTCTCCAGATGTGATTATTCTCTGGCTAACCGATCCTGACGGCGTGGAGCACGGCAGTGGAGTTGGCAGCTCCGAAACTCTCGAAGCGGTGCGGCATGTGGATGCCGAGGTTGGTTACCTTCTGGACGGATTGAAGGCTCGCGGGCTAAAAGATAAAATAAATATCTTCGTTACAACGGATCACGGTTTTTCGAGCTACACGGGTGGGGTTAACCTGCAAAAGCTTTTGAGCGATCGCGGTCTAAATGATGGTGTCAACATTGTCTCAAATCAGATCCATGTAAAAAATCGTGACGAGGAAAAGATCAAAGCAATTGTTCGTATGTTGCAGGAGACGGTCTTGGTCGGCGCGATTTTTACCCGCGCTGAAAAACTAGGGAGAGCCCACGGGTTTGTTTCCGGAACCTTGTCGTTCGATCTCATTCACTGGAACCACGAGCGAGCGGCAGACATTTTAGTCGATTCCGATTGGACTGACCAAACCAACGCGTTCGGTTATCGAGGGACAACGGCCAACAACGGCATCGCAGGTCACGGCACTTCCAGCCCGTTTGATTTGAACATTCGCCTGATCGCCTCCGGGCCTGGTTTTAAGCGCGGCCTTCGCAGTGACGTGCCGACCGGCAATATTGATCTCGCTCCGACCATTCTTCATCTTCTAGGGATCAAGGCGCCTCGATCTATGAATGGAAGAATTCTCAAAGAACTTCTGCGCAACGGTCCTCCGCCAAACAAGGTCGAGGTCAAAGAAATCGTGGAGCGCGCTGCGCACAACCAAGAGGGCAAAACCTACGAAGTGGGTTTAAAGAAACTTATTGTTGGCGATACGGACTACATTGACTTTACAAAAGTTCACCGAAAAAATCCTTGAAAACCCTCACCCTGCTTGCAAAAAAAGATCTAGTACCACCGCTGCTTTGATTCTATTTAAATCCCGACCTTGCGTTCGGAGAATGTCCGTTTGCAGCGAAATTTAATGAGATGGCTAAGCGGTTTTCTTCGCTTTTTTCCGTTTGAACAAAGTGACCTCTGGGTCAACCTTTTGCGCAGTCTGCGCTTCAAAACGCGCCATAACCTCGCGGCAAATATCTTTCGCGGCGAACGGGCGACCGAGCGACTTGGCGGCCGCAGCCATCTCCGACAATTTCTTTGAGCCGAGTAATTGTTGGAGACGATAAGGCAGGTCATCCACGCGATTTACTTTGGCGACTGCGCCACGGGCCAAAAGGAAATCGCTGTTCGCTGCCTCCTGTCCGGGGATGGGATTCAAAATGAAAAGTGGTTTGCCCAGCGCCAGTGCCTCCGATGTGGTCAGGCCGCCCGGCTTGGTAATGATGAGGTCCGCAATTCCCATCAGCTCGTGCATGTTGCTGGCGAATCCGAGAACCCGGGTTGGATGCAGAAAATCTTGCAGCGCCAGATCGCGGCGCAGTTCTTCATTGCGACCAGCCACGACGAGCGTCTGAAATTCACCTTCCGTTTTGTCGAGTTGCGCCAAAATTTCTGCAACGGGACCCATGCCAAAACCGCCGCCCAGCACGAGCAAGGTCGGCATGTCGTCGCGCAAGCCGTAACGTTTCCGCACTTGGGTTTGGTTGATTTTCGCCAGGAATTTCGACGAGATTGGAATACCGGTGCTCGCGATCTGCTCGCGCTTTGCGCCACGGGCAATCAGGCTTTCTTTGGTTTCTTCAGTGGCAACACAGTAAAAGTCCGCCGGTGGTTCGAGCCAGAAGGCGTGCGCTTCGAAATCGGTCACGATGCAAACGGTGAACGGGTGCGGGCCTTTCGCCCGGTCTTCAGGATAGCAAAGAATTTCAAGCGGCAAATAATGCGTGCAGAGGACTATGTCTGGTTTGAACAACTTCAGATGTCGAATGAAAGCCTTGTTGGTCTGTCGCGCGAAAGTTCGGCGAAAGCGGCTCATCTTGCGGACTTGCTCTTGATTGTCCGTTTTTTTGAAGACCAGCGCGTAAAGTTCGGGAACGTGCTCGATTACTTTCACGTAACCCTGACTATAAATTTTGCGGTAAAGCTTGGACGCAAATTGAAGCACATCAACCCGCTCGACCACGTCATTTGGACGCAGGGCTTTCCATGATTCTTCCGTCGCCGCTGCCGCCGCCAAATGACCACCTCCGGCCGTTACTGTTGCAATTAAAACACGCATATTAAAATCCAAACCGTTGCTGCGGTGAGTAGAGCCTGTTTGAGATGGAGAGGCAAACCCGATTGTCTCCTTTTCTTTTGTCGATGGGCCATTATTCTTTTTCCATGCTCGAAGAAACAATTTCCAAAATTGAATCGAAACTTCAAACGACCGGTGCAATCAAAGAGGAGAATCGATCAGAACTGCTTGAACTCGTTTCCACTTTGAAGAAGGAAGTTGCGGCTCTTTCGAAAACGCACGACGAACAAGCTGAGAGCATTGCTGGGTTTGCGAACGTTTCTGCGCACGAAGCAACTCGTCAGGAAAAAAATCCAGAGCTGCTCAAGGTTTCTTTGCAGGGTCTTTCCTCTTCCGTCGAAGGCTTTGAGAAATCCCATCCGGAACTTGTGGCGATCGTGAATCGAATCTGCACAACGCTCTCCAACATGGGCGTTTAAAAGCCCTGGCGAATTTTCGCCACGGCTTAAAAGTCCAAAGCGCCGCCCAAACACAGGCGGCCTAGCAAACCGCTCGTCGCCTTGGTCTAGAGGTTACTTATTTCACCTCAAGCTGATTATCCACTGACGTCACGCCCGGAGTTTTCTGGGCCTGAGTTTCGGATTTTTCTTTTCAGCTTCTGTCTTCACGCTTCCTTTTTAGGTTACCTTTCCTTCGGTCGAAGTAATGGTGATATTTTTCATCGCTGTCGGATTATCCTGGCCGATCGTACTGGTGAACGACTGACGAATTTGTTGCGACAAAGCTTTGTCAGTATCCGCTCCTTGAGTTTGAACAGACAATTCCACCGATTTGTCGTTGACCGCGCCCGCAGCTTCATTGATTTTTTATTGCGCTGTTACGTCTGCTTTGGCAGCGGCTGCTTGAGCGTCAATTTGTTTTTTCTCAGCATCGATTTGTGCTTTTTGAGCATCAGCCTGAGCTTCGAGTTGTTTCTTTTCCAATTTTGCTTGAGCGGTGATTTGATCCTGTTGCTGATCTTTGGCTTGCTTGATCTGTTTCTTCTGCTGATTCAACGCGTCTTTCTGAGCGTCTTTGGACTGTTCAATTTGAATTTTCTGCGCGCCAGCAGAATCATTCATGGTGTTGTCGCGATTATTACAACCGACTAAGGCCAGCGAAGCGGCCGCTAAGATTACGATAGTTTTCATGTTACTCCTTTTTTAATTGTTAACCGATACGTGAAGTAACATCGAGTCAGCGAGCAAGGGAATTCAAGTTGACTGCGCCCTGTTTTTTTATCAGGGGTCAAACTGACGGGAGCCTGAGCAAGCGCGCTCCCCAAACCTAATAGCCACTTTCCGCCAGCCTCAAATCCAGCGAGTCTCACACAAGATTTACAAAACATTTACCCGCACATGACAACTTTTCGCCTGGCGCGGGTTTATATGATGGGGATGAAAATCTTCTCGCATCCGGATTTAAACCGAAGCACTTTTTCATTAACAAATTCAACAACGAGGGAAAATCCAATTCCAACTTTGACAACGGAAAACTTTTTATGAAACGAAATTCTTTTATCGCCATTGTGACCACACTGTTCGCGTTCAAGGCGCTCGCTGCTCAACCTGCGCTCACCATTTATAACCAAAACTTCGCAGTCGTCCGGGACACCGTCTCGCTTGACCTCAAGTCAGGCGTCAATCAGGTCCGTTTTGCCGACGCGACCGCGCATGTCGAGCCGGACTCCGTGGTGCTTCGTGATCTCACCGGCAAACGCACGTTGCAAATTCTCGAACAGAATTATCGCGCCGACCCCATCTCTGCGGAGTTGCTGCTTTCGCTCAATGAGGGCAAGACGATTGATTTTGAAACCGTCACGATGGTTGATGGAAAACAGAAACGCGAAATTATCCAGGGCAAAATTATTCGCAGCGGTTACGTGCCGCATTATCAGGCGATGTCGCGATACGGCTCGGATTACGCCTCTGCGCAAATGGCTTACGCGTCGCCTTCGGGAGCAGGGCAACCGATCATCGAAGTGGACGGTAAGCTTCGTTTCAATCTTCCGGGTCAGCCGCTTTTTCCAAGCCTCGGCGACGACACGATTCTCAAGCCGACGCTCCTCTGGCTGATTCAATCCGACCAGCCGGGCAAGCTCGACGCGGAAGTCAGTTACGTCACCGGCGGCATGAGCTGGCACGCGGATTACAATCTGGTCTCGCCGGAAAAAGGCGACGCGCTCGATTTGATTGGCTGGGTCACAATGGACAATCAGAGCGGCAAAACTTTTCCGGATGCGAAAATTAAATTGATGGCCGGCGACGTGCAGAAAATTCAATTCGAGGAACGAAATCGTCGTGGAATGGGCGGCAGCGGAGGCGGAGGCGGACCTCCTCGCCCCGCCGTTTCCGAAAAATCTTTCGACGAATATCATCTCTACACGCTGGAACGCTCCACGACGTTGCTCGACCGCGAAACGAAACAAGTCGAATTCGTTCGCGCCAATGGCATTAAGTCAGAGGCGATTTACGTCTATGACGGCGTGAAAATTGACGCCAATCGTTACAACGGCTGGGGCTACGACAACATTCGCCAGGACCGCGATTACGGCACGCAATCAAATCCGAAAATCTGGGTCATGCGCGAATTCGCCAATTCGGAAATGAACCATCTCGGCATGCCGCTGCCCAAAGGCCGTTTGCGATTTTATCGGCGCGACGCCGACGGCCAGTTGGAATTCACCGGCGAAGATACGATTGACCACACGCCGCGCGACGAGACGATCCGCGTTTCCACCGGCAGCGCGTTCGACCTAGTCGGTGAACGCGAGCGCACTAATTACAAAATGGATTCCGACGGGAAATGGGTTGATGAAACGTTCGAAATCAAACTGCGCAATCACAAGAAAACGCCCGTCGAAATCCGCGTGGTCGAACATCTCTACCGTTGGACGAATTGGGAAATCACCGAGAAATCCAACGCCTTCAAAAAGACCGACGCACAGAATATCGAGTTTCGCGTGCAAGTGAAACCGGACGCGGAAGAAACAGTTTCCTACTCAGTCCATTATTCATGGTGAAATTCTTATGGTGAAAAAAATTCGAGTCAGCGGAATCGCGGCGTTTATTTTAATCGCGAGCTTTTTTCATTTGCGTTTGTCGGCGCAGATTCAGATTTTTGAAAAAGAAAATTGGTCCGCTTTGCAAGCTGCCGCACAAGACGGCTCGGGCATGATTAACGCCACCGACGCGCAGCCGAATCGCTGGTTTCGCTGGAACGAAAATTGGCAGCCAAGTTATAATAATTCCCCGTGGATGGGATCGAGTTCGTCTTTCGGGACCGATGCTGTCGCCGCCACCTTTGAGACTGCGGCCAACGGAAATGCTTATTCGATTTGGCACAGCGAAAAAGACGGCAACACCGTGGCGTGGTTTGACGAGAAACATCCTCGCCGTGGCAACCTTCACGGACCGGCCAAACTCGTGACCGTGATGACAGACTTGAATACAAATCTTTGGCTCATCGAAGCAGCGCTGAACATTCTCAAAACTTCCCGCGCCAAAGGCTACGCTTACAAAACTATCCACACCATCACCACCGATGAATTGTTTCCCGGCGGCGATGCGACGAACCGTTTGCCCGTCTCGATGATGGAAGATCCGCGCGGCCGGATTTGGTTCTGGTCAAATTATCTTCTCGGCGGCGATGAGCGCGGCGCGATTCGCGGTGTGTTGATTTTTGACGCCGACGAAATGACGCTGCATCCCGGCTTCGGAGGCACGGCTACAAATCGAATTTCAGTCCTCGCGCCAATTTCAAAAACAAATCTTTGGATCGCCGTGCGCGACGCCGGAATTTTTTCTTTGGACGTCGAATCCTTGCACGGCTCGCCCGTTGCTGAACCGCAACCCGGTGCCTTTCGCGTCGTGCAAAAAATTTTCAGTGATGGTGATGATCGCTACGTTATTGCCGGCAGCGCGAGCGATTACGATGAAAATGGTTTGCTCAATTCACTCTGGCGATTGCGCGCTGGTCGATGGAAAAAATTGATTGGCGGACTCGACAGCGACGGCGCGATGGAACAATTCGCCGATCGCCGCTGGATTTTCGCGGCGGATGGATTGTGGCTCGGTGCGTTCGGCACCGGCGGATGGTTCGTGCCGCGCGAGGACGGCGAGCCGCGCCAAATTAATTGGCAAAACAATTCGCCGTTCGAAAGCATCCATCGCTGGTTTCAAGTTAAGAATGGCCAGATTCTTGGCCTTCAATTCAATCGCGGCGGATTGCTCGCGGATGCGCCGCTGCTTTTGACCAAGCCCGCCGTCGCGGCATCGTCGAAAGTTTTTCGAGCGACACGTCCGCTGCTGCAAACCGTCGATGGAAAAATTTTCGCCGTGCTCCGTCACAAAGAAAGCGCGTTAAGCGAATGGGACGGTAAGAAGTGGCAGCACCATCCTTTGCCCAACGGCTTGCAACTTTGGGGCGATTGCCAGTTGCTGACCGATTCCAAAAATCGCGTTTGGTTTATTGACGGAAATTGGAATCCTGACCCGCAGTTGCGGCCTTGTTTAATTTTTGATTCGACCTCGGGCAAATTCGAGCGCTACTCGGGTTTTCCGACGGCGTTGCAAGCGCAGGCTGCCAAACTTGCCGACACCAGACTCGGCAACGGCGACGCGATGTTCGCGGCGGCGTTTTCTCCCGATGGACGCATTTGTTACGAAGACCGCACCACGGAAGTCCGCTATTTCGACGGACATGAATGGCGTCATTGGAACAAAAACATCATCGTCTCGCGCGGTTTGATGAATTGGCCCGGCGGCAAGCCCTACTTTGATCGCGAAAATAAACTTTCCATCTTTTTGAACAGCAAAGTCTGGCAACTCGATGATTTCGGGAAGTGGGGCGCGACGGACGATGAGCCGCCGAAAACAACGGCCAGCACCGCCGCTTCAAGTCCGCCCTATTTGCCCGAAGCCGATTCCGTGGTGGCCGATCGTCGCGGCATTTTTTGGGCGACGGTGCGCAAACAGCTTTTCTGCGCGGGTTACGGATTGCACGTTTCGCGTTTCGCGCCGAACGAACCGCAGCCATTCATTGACGGACGCAAAATTCTCGAAGCGTTCATGGATAATTTTGGAAACTGCTTTCTCCGAACCGTGGTGGCCAGTTGCGAAGAATATGTTCTGATTCCTGCGCGCGGAAAGTTGCCGGACACGAAAGCAAGACTCGCCGACGAATCCGACGACGCTGTGACTGTGGAAATCTCTGGCGGTGCGACTCAACCGCGTTTTATCTGGCGCGTGGATGACGCTGCATGGAACAACGCCACAACCAACACGCTCGTGCGCCTCGATGATTTGGCCAACGGCAAACATCGTGTGCAAGTCGCCGCCATCGACGAGTGGTTGCAAATGGATCCGGCGCCATCGGAGGTCCTTTTTGAAATTCGATCCAATCCGACGGAGCGGATTCAGAAATTAATTTCTCAACTGGGCGACAAAGATTTTTCAAAACGAGAAGCCGCGATAAAGTTACTTGCCCGACAACCAGAAACTTCGTTGGCCGCGCTACGCGCCGCTCGCAAAAAAACGGCGATTTCAGATCAACAGTGGTGGATTGAATCTGCGATCCGAGAGTGCGAGGAAAATCAGCGGAAATCTGGCGCAAAAAACGATTGATTGATTCGGCGCAAATTTCACTTCGCCATTGCAATTTCCAGAGTCTCCTCCGCTTTGTGCATTGCATCTTCTTCGGCTTCGACACTCAGTCCTGTTGTCGGCGTCTCCAGCGAAACCGGTTTGTGATCAGTTACCACCTCGCCGGATTTATGAAATTTAACGCTCACGATTTTGCTCACGCCATGCTCCTGCATCGTCACGCCGTAGAGCACGTCAGCCATGCCGATGGTGCGCTTGTTGTGCGTGATGATGACGAACTGCGAGTGTGCGAGAAAGCGTTGCAGCACTTTAACGAAACGGTTGACGTTCGATTCGTCGAGCGGCGCATCTAATTCGTCGAGGACGCAAAACGGGCTGGGCTTCACTTGATAAATCGAGAAGAGCAGGGCGACCGCGGTCATCGTTTGTTCGCCGCCGGATAAAAGTGAAATCGTCTGCAATTGTTTTCCGGGCGGACGGGCCACGATGTCGATGCCGCTTTCCAAAACATCGCCTTCATTTACCAAAATGAGGTCCGCTTTACCGCCGCCAAAAATTTCCGTGAACATCAACCGGAAGTTGTCGCGGATTTTGTTGAATGTCTCCGTGAACATTTCCTTCGTCTGCGTGTTGATGCGATTGATTACTTCCATCAACTGCGTTTTCGCCTGGGTCAAATCGTCGTGTTGCGTCGTGAGGAACGTGTGGCGCTGTTCGGTTTCTTCGTATTCCTCGATGGCCACCAGATTAACCGGCCCGATTTCGTCAATCCGCTTTTGCAACGCGCCGACTTGTTCGCCGACCGCGTTCCAATCGGTGGCCGCACCGTGCGCCGCCATTTCATCTGGAGTGAGTGTGTGAATTTTTGCTGCGCCTTCGTCGGCGAAAGTAATCGTGATGCACTCACTGCGAACGTCGTCGAGATTCACCTGATATTTCTGCTGAATCTTTTCGCGCAAGTTTTGCACCGACATGTTCTTTTGCGCCAATTCAACTTCCAGCGAACCGCGTTGCTGCTGGATTTCCGTCAAGCGCCGGCGTTGTTCACGTAAGTTTTCTTCGCGCGTTGAGACTTCATTTTCCTGCGCATCTTTTTGGCCGATGAGTTCGGCAGCTTGCGCATTCACTTGCTCACGGTCGTGCTGCAATGAATCAATTTTCTGACGCGACTCGGCGATCTCCGATTCCGCCTGCGCTTTGCGATTCAGGAACGACGCGATTTCAGTCCGCCGCTGCTCAGCCAGGTGCGTCAATTCGTGAATGCGTTGTTCGAGCGGTTGCTTCTGGTTGCGGAACGACGAACAAAGTTGTTCCTCGGTCGCGAGAGAAACTTTGGTTTCGGTCAGAGCCGCATTCGCCGCATCGCGCTGCTGACGCAATTGTTCGAGGGCTGCATTCAGTTCGTTGACCTGCGCCTGCAATTCGCGCTCGCTGTTTTCAAAATGGCCAATGCGCGCCGCCAAGGTTTCGCGCTTTTGATTCCCCTCTTGCTCCTGTGCCGCGAGACTGGTGATTTCGTAAACGACCGTGTCGATTTTCTGATGCAAGACACGCTGCGAATTTTGCAGCGCGTTGTGTTCCCCTTGGCGTGTTGCAATCGCCACTTCCTGTGTGCGCAATTCCGTTTGCGCCGCTTGCAAACTCGCTTGCAGTTCCGTTTGTTCGCTGAGCAACGCACCTTTATTGCGGCTGATTTCGTTGACCTGTTCCTGAAGTTGGCCTGCTGCCGATTGCAATTCCGTAATTTGGTTTTTGCGTCCGAGGATGGACGACGCATTTCCAGACCCGTTGCTGTTGGCGTTTCCGCCGGTGAAAATTCCGTTGCGATTGAGCAACTCACCAGATTGCGTCACGAAATCAAACGCCCCGTTACTCTCGCGAAAAGCTGAAACCGCCGCAGCCAAATCAGAAACGATCAATGTTTGTCCGAGCAATTGTTGGAGTAACGGCTGAATGGAAGAATCGGCTTCAATGATCGAAAGCGCAGTAGTGGCACGGGCGTCCCGCCCGTGCGTTTCAAGAACGTTAGATTCGGTCGTTTCGGAGATCCGCACGGGCGAGACGCCCGTGCCACTAAACGCCAGTGCCGCGATGCTGGCGCGACCTTTTTTATTTGCATTCAGGTCACCGAGAATTTGCTGCGCGGATTCCGGTTGTTCGGTGAGAACGAGTTGAAGATTGTGGCCGAGAGCGGCTTCGATCGCCACGACGTATTCATTTGGAACTTGTATTTTATCGGCGAGCGAACCCAAAACATTTTGCGCAGTCTTCAATGCGGCCAAAGTTCCAGTACTGAAGCCTTCGTGCGCTTCGTTCAGTTGTTCGAGAACGTTAAGGCGCGAACGTTTTTCCGCTTGTTGCCGGAGAACGTCGTCAAGCCGTTGTGTGATTTGCGTCAGCTCGGTTTGAATTTCCTTTAAGCGCTCTTGTCGTTGCTCAACCGTGCCGCGTTGCGTTTGCACGCTCAGTTTTTCCGCTTCAACATTCGAGGCAAATTCATGCAAGCGCGTTTCCAGGCGGGTGCGTTCCTCTTCCAACTGGATTTTTTCCGAAGAAAGTTTTTCGAGGCGAATCACATTGCCCTGCTTCTGCATGTCGAGCGCGTTGATCTCGTTGCGCACGCGGGTGAGTTGCTGCGCGGCAGCAAATAAATCTGACTGCGCTTTGCGAATCGCTTCCTGCTTCGCGGACAATTCCTGCTCAACGCCGCTCAGAGCAGCGCGTTTTGTTTCCAGATTTTTCTTTTGTTCTTCGAGCCCGCTTTGCGACGCCGCCAATTTTTCCGTCACGACGGCAAGTTCCTGTTCCGCCGCGAGACGACGCTCCTCTGACTGCGTGATTTCCGTCAGCGCCTTGGAATTCTGCGATTCAAATTCTCGCAAACGTTCTTCGTTGAAATGAATCCGGCTCTCGTGCCGATCAATCTGGCTTTTCAATTCCAGTCCGCGCTGCTGTGTCTGATTGATCTGCTGTTCCAGTTCGGAAAGCCGTTCGCGCAATTGCGCAATTTCATTTTCGCCGCGCAAAACACTTTCGGAACACACCTCGATTTCCACGCGCAATTTTTCCACTGACGCTTGGCGCTCGTTGATTTCGCCCTGCAAAACATCGAACTGATGCCGCGCCAGTTGCGTGTCGAGATGCTGCAATTCCTGCGCGAGTTGTTTGTAACGTTTCGCTTTGCCCGCCTGCCGTTGCAACGAACCGATCTGCCGTTTCACTTCGCGAATTAAATCCGCCACGCGCAAAAGATTTTGGTCGGTGCTTTCCAATTTGCGCAGCGCCTCTTTTTTCTGCGACTTGAACTTCGTGATGCCCGCCGCTTCCTCGAAAACCATCCGGCGATCATCCGGTTTGCTGGAAAGAATCTGCGTGATATTTCCCTGCGCCATGATGCTGTAACTCGTGCGCCCGACGCCCGTGCCCATGAAAAGTTGCTGCACATCCTTGAGGCGACACGGCGTTTTGTTGATGAAATATTCGCTGCCGCCGTCGCGAAACACGCGCCGCGTCAAAGTCACTTCGTCATACGCTACCTCGACACCCGCCGTGACCAGATGTTCGCCATCGACGCCGCCAATCGTCAGGGAAACTTCCGCCATGCCGAGCGGTTTGCGTCCGTCCGTGCCGTTGAAAATCACGTCCGCCATTTCGCCACCGCGCAACGCCTTGGCCGATTGCTCGCCGAGCACCCAGCGAATCGCGTCCGAAACATTCGATTTGCCGCAGCCATTCGGTCCGACAATCGCGGTCACGCCGGGCTGGAAATTCAGGGAAGTTTTGTCCGCAAAAGACTTGAAACCGAGCGCGGTCAAATTCTTCAAATACATGGGCGAAATGAAGCCAAAACCGCGAAATCAAGTAAAGGTAAAAAACACCATATAAAGGGGTAAGTTATTCACAATTCCACAAGTAATGGGTGAACATGTGAAGCTCGTATCTTGACAGAACCCTGAGAAACATTAGCCTTTCTTCCGATTGAGTACCAAACGTAAAGACATCAAAACCGATGTTGCTGACAAGGAAGGCCCAACCGATCTGTCGAACGCAATTGTTTCATTAACTGACCACGCTCATAAAGAAATTTCTTGGGTGCGGTCAGCGTATAAATTCGTGGTAGTTATAATTGGTGCATTAATTGCGATAGGAATCTATTTTTCCTATAAATCGGCCAGTGAGTTTAAAGCCGATCTCCGAGATGAAGGTTTGCGTGTTCAAGCGAGACAAAAATCTGAATTCGAACTCTTGGGACAGAAATTGAGGCAAGATTTGCAAAGCGATGTAAATGATTTGCGGAAGGAAGTTACAAAACGCATTGATTCTGAGTTCGCCACAAAAGAAATATCCGCGTTGGTCCAAGATAAAGCAAAGGAAAGAATCGATACGATCGCTGACACGTTGATTCAAAAGAATATCACAAACCAGATTGCCCCAATCCGAAATGAATTTGTCGATTTGCTTTCAAAGAGCAAAGCAGACATTCAAGATCGGGTCGAAAAGCTGGACGAAAATTCTAAACAGACGCAAAAAACAGGAGATGAACTTCAAGTCACGTTAGCTGAAGCTCGATCTCTTCTCGAAAAGCTAGACGAACAGTCGATGTTCATTATGGCAGTGCTTGCAGCTCAGACCGAAGATAGAGACGCGTATCAGAGGCTAGACAAGTGGGCGGGTGATGAGAATTTCAGATTGAGATCCGAAGCACGTAAGGCGAAATTTGCCATTCAACTAAGTTATGCGAACGACATGTTCGACAAGCCGTATAAAGTTCTAAATTGGCGTGAAACGGCGAAACCAAATTTATTTGGCATGGATGAGATCGGAAAAAATTGGCAAAATGTTCCTTCAGATCTTGCGAGGGCTTATGTGGAATTTGTGTGGGGGCATACCAATATTGATAAAGAACAAAAACTATCCTTTCTTCATGGCGTGTTGGCCGACAGCCGAAATAATTTACCAGCGTTACATAGAGCGGCTCGTTTACTTTCCGACGAACTAAAGGCGGACTACAATCCTCCCCTTGAGTTTGCTAAAATAGAAAAAAGCTGGAGTGAGCGATTGAAAACAAATCAAATTTCCGCCTCAACGAATAAACCTGCGAAATAAAGAAATGAAAGTCGGCACGAGACGGCGTTCGCTTATTTCTGCGTAATTGTTCCGAAGGAACATCTGACAATAGCCCGGCGTTTGAACGCCGGGTTTCATGCGACATGATGTCGAGTCCCGAAGGGACGGTTGAAATTTTCACGAACAAACGTCATCGAATTCATCCGATGTTTTCAAAACGTCCTTCCGATTTTCGATGTGAAAGGATCGTTCTCATCCGTCCCTTCGGGACTCGTTTCATTTTCATTCCAACCCGGCGCTGAACGCCGGGTTATTTTCGGAACGTCCCCTTCGGGACTGAAAAATCGATTCGCGAATATCGCGGAGTTTTCACCATCCATTTTTTGCGAGGCTCCATGTTATTTAAATTCTTCCATGCCCGTTCCGAAGGAACATCTGACAATAGCCCGACGTTTGAACGCCGGGTTCCACGCGACAAGATGTCGAGTCCCGAAGGGACGGCTGAAATTTTCACGAACAAACGTCATCAAATTCATCCGATTATTTCCAAAACGTCCTTCCGATTTTCGATGTGAAAGGATCGTTCTCATCCGTCCCTTCGGGACTCGTTTCATTTTCATTCCAACCCGGCGTTGAAACGCCGGGCTATTTTCGGAAATCCCTTCGGGATTGGGGATTCTTATTTGGGGTTTCACGCGATATTCTTTCGTGCCGGGAATTCGCGACTGAAAATTAATCCCACAAATAACGTTCGTCGTATTCCATCTTGTGCTTTTTCAACAACGCCGTGAACTCTTCCTGAAACGTCATTTTCCGATGATGTTCCGGCTGTTTCTTGATGTAGGCGATGATGGTGTCGAGTTGCGAAACGCTGACGCTGAACGCGCCATATTTTTCCTGCCACGCAAATAATCTTTGGTCGGGAAAATTCTCGTGAATCCATTTCGAGGAACCGCCTTTGATAAGTTGCATGGCTTTGGCGATGGGCATGGTGGCGGGCGTCGAGAGAAGAATATGCACATGATCTGCCACGCCGCCGATTTCCAGGGCGCACATTTTATTTTGCCGCGCGATGCCGCCGAGAAATGGCCAGAGTCGTTCTCTCAATGGCGCGGTGATGAGTGGACGGCGTTCTTTGGTGCTGAAAACGCAATGGTGATACGAACTCACATAGGACATGGCGGCATTTCAGCCGTCTCTTCGGGACTTGTCACGTTGCAAATCGAAACCCGGCGTTGAAACGCCGTGCTATTATCGAGTCGTCCATTCGGGATGTGGGAATACAAGCGCGACTTGCGGCGGATTATTGGCCTCCACCGGACTGCCAGCACGCGGAACCCGGAAGGCAGAACCTTGGCCGTGCCCATTAATTTTTTTCTCCCGCTGGACAATTTACGCAATCCACTCGTACTGTTCATCGACGTAGCGGAACGGAATGGAAACCGAATCGAAAAATTCAATTCAAGAATATCTGCAGCTTCATCCTGCGGATCTGGCGGATCGTCTGCAGCGTCTGCCCGTTTGGGAGGCGCACGAAATTTTGGTTCAACTCCCGTCGTCGGTTGCGGCAGCCGCCATCGCCGAATTGGAGCACGAACCTTCGTCGAAATTACTCTCAACCCTTTCGTCAGAGCAGGTGACTGGTTTTCTCGGACGCATGTCTTCCACCGACGCTGCGGATGTGGCGGGGGATTTGACGGCGGAACAACGCGCTGAAACCCTGGCTGATCTTCCGCCCGATCAATCGGCGCGTGTCAACGCCTTGTTGCAATATCCGGCGGACACGGCGGGCGGAATCATGAGTGATCGGTTCATCGCGTTGCGCGCTGATCAGACCGTCCAACAGTGCCAGGAAATGTTGCGTTCACGCGAGGAAGTGCAGAGTGAAGATGTTTCTTATCTTTACGTGATGGACGCGGCGCAAAAACTTTTAGGCGTGGTCTCATTGCGCGATCTCGTTTTCAAAAAGCCGGAGCGACGCATCCAGGAAATCATGAACCCGGGCGTTCGCTTTGTAAGGGTCGATGCGGACCAGGAAGAAATCGCCCGGCAGTTCGAGCATTATCATTATCTCGCGCTGCCGGTCCTCGACGCAGAAAGTCGCATGGTTGGAATCGTTCGCGCAAACGATTTCATCGAAGTGGCGCAGGACGAGGCTACTGAAGACATGCAGTTGATGGTGGGTCTTTCAGGAGAAGAACGAGCGCTGACGCCGTGGCGTAAATCCATTCGCACTCGTTTGCCGTGGCTTTATGTCAATCTTGCGACTGCCTTTCTCGCGGCGGCGGTCGTGGGATATTTCGAAGAAACCATTGCGCGCTGGACCGTGCTCGCGATTTTCCTCCCGATTGTCGCGGGGCAGGGTGGTAATTCCGGCGCGCAAACTTTGACGGTCATTATTCGCGACCTGGCTCTCGGGGAAATTTCCCGGGGTGACGGGCGGAAGGCGTTGCTCAAAGAACTTTTGCTCGGAATTGCGAATGGCCTGGCGATCGGGCTGGTCGTCGGCGTGATCAGCTATCTTTGGAAAGGGCAGGCCGTTCTCGGATTCGTCGTTGGACTCGCGATGCTGTTGAACATGGTTGCTGCGGCGCTTTCCGGAGTGCTGATTCCGTTTGGTTTGAAAGCGGCCAAGATTGATCCCGCGCTCGCTTCCAGCATTTTTGTAACAACTGTGACCGATGTCGCCGGGTTCTTTTTCTTTCTCGGACTGGCAACCCTCGCGCTGCACTGGTGGGGAGGTGCGATTTGAATTCGTCCTTTGCGCATTTCAACGCTCGTCAACGGCCAAAAAGATTTTAGGATTTAAAAAGTGAATTCCTGGCGAAATTTTTTTGAGCCTCATCTTAAAACCATTCAGGAGTTTGTCCGCCATAATCTGAAACAAATCTGGGCGATACGTGAAAAAATATTTTTCAGTGAAGAAGCGTTTCACCTCCTGCTCGCTGGGGTCGTCGGGGTTATCGGCGGTTTCACCAATCTTATTTTCTCCAGTGGTGTCCGCCTCGCCCAAGCGCTCATTTTTGGTGAAGCGCGTGATCCGGTTCGCATGGCGGAATCGCTTCACAGTTGGCAGCGCTTCTTGATTCCAACGCTCGGTGGTCTGGTGGCTGGCGCAATTCTTTACTGGGGCCTCCGGTTGGCCGGTAAACAAGGGACAACAAATTTTCTCGAAGTGGTGGTGGCCGGCGACGGGCGATTGCCGTTCCGCTCGGGGTTGGTTCGTGGCCTTTCTTCTCTCGTGAGCATTGCCACAGGAGCGTCGATCGGACGCGAAGGGGCCATTACGCAACTCACCGCGATGCTCGCATCGAAGTGGGGGCAACTCGCCCGCTGGCATCCGTATCGGCTGCGGTTACTCGTGGCCTGTGGCGCTGCATCCGGTTTGGCCGCCGCTTACAACGCGCCGATTGCCGGTGCCGTTTTCGCCGCGCAGATTGTTCTTGGAAATTTTTCGATGAACCTTTTCGCGCCGCTGGTTTTTTCCTCCGTGATTGCTTCGATGTTGTCGCGAAATTTTTTCGGCATTACCCCGTGGTATTCCATGCCGGGGTTCGAGTTTACCAGCGTCACACAACTGCCCTGGTTCATTTTGCTGGGCGCGCTCGCGGGAGGGCTTGGCGTCCTGTTTATGAAAATGTTGCGGAGAAGCGAGGAGTTTTTTTCACTCCTGAATATTCCTTTGTTTGCGCGACTGGCGATTGGCGGCGCTCTGGTCGGGATCATCGCGATTTATTTTCCGCAGGTGTGGGGCAACGGCTATTCCGTGGCAAACGATATTCTGCACAACAACTTCGAAGTCAATTTGCTCATTGCCATTTTTCTCGCGAAACTTGTAGCGACCGTGCTCTCGATTGGCTCTGGCGCAGTCGGCGGTGTTTTTACACCGACTCTTTTTCTTGGTGCAGGACTCGGCGCGTTGTTCGGCAAAGCTCTCTATTGGGGCGGGTTCGGAGAAGAGATGCCGATCGGCGTTTTTGCTTTAGTAGGAATGGGAAGTGTTCTGGCCGCGACGACACGTTCGCCATTGCTCGCGATGATCATGGTATTTGAGATGTCGTTGAATTACTCGCTCATGCCCGCGCTCATGCTGGCGAGTGTCGTTTCAACTTTGGTCGCACGCCGATTCCATCCCGAATCGATTTATACCGAGCCATTCCGACAAAAAGGACTTGCGCTGGAATCAGAAAACAAGCGTGCCGGTGCTGCGACTGAGGAAACGGTCGGCGATCTGATGCAAGCACCGGTCGCGCCAGTTTCTGAAACTGCCACGCTGGGTGAAATTGCGAATCGGTTTCTGACGAGCGCAAATAATTTCCTGCCCGTGGTGGACGACAAACAACGTTTGCTTGGCGTCGTTGCTTTGCAAGATTTGAAAGAATACCTCAACGCCGGCCAGGAGCTGAATGCGATTATTGCTTACGACGTAATGCGTCCGGTACCGCCCTACCTGACCCCCAACCAGCGTTTGCTCGACGCCTTGCCGGTGCTGCTGGCGAGCGAACAACGCAATGTTCCTGTCGTAAATACGTTCAAAGAAAATCGCCTGGTCGGATCGGTGGTTCGCGCTGAAGCGTTGGGTTTGCTTTCCGAGGCGATTGCGGCCAGCAGCGATTTGATTAATACAACCCAGCCTGAGAAGACTAAAGTAACGCCAACCAACCCAACAGCGTCGCCACCAGCCAAATAGCAAGAACTGCTCGCAGCGGATTCAGTCCTCGCCGCACCAATTGATGGGAAAAGTGGTTGTTGTCGCCGATGTAAAAGGGGTTGCCCATGCGCCAGCGCAAGATCACCACAAAAACGAGATCAGCGAGCGGTATCGCCAAAATCAGCAACGGCCGGAGCACCGCCCAGGTTCGTTGATTTTGTGGTGTGTAGAAATGCGGAAGAATCGCAAGAACAGCCAAAAGAAAACCGACGAGATGACTGCCGGCATCGCCGAGGAACGCGGACGCTTTTGGAAAATTTTGTGGAAGAAATCCGAGCAAAGCACCCGACGTCACAAAAGCGACAATCGCGACGAGATATTGGCCATCGGCGGCGGCGCTGAGTCCGAAAAACCATGCGCCGATCAAGCCGACTCCCGAGCAAAGGCCGTTCATGTTGTCCATGAAATTGAAGGCGTTTGTCACCGTGAGAATCCACAAGATGGTAATGGCGTAGCTAAATAAAATGTTGGGAACGAAGAGCGTAATCCTCACCCCGGCCGCAGCGACCAGCAGCGCGATGCAGAATTGCCCGGTGAATTTTTTCTTCGCGCTCAACTCGTGTTTGTCATCGATCCATCCGAGCAAGAGCATTCCAATCGCGCCCAGAAAAATCGCAGCTAATTCAAGTCCGCGTTTTTCCAATCCGTGTCGAAGGAGCGCAAAGGATTTTGCGCCAGGCGAGCTAAGGAAAATAATCACAGCGGCTAAAATGATGGGTGCCGCGATGCCGGTCATCACCGCGAAACCGCCAGAAAGTGGAACCGGGCTATGATGAATTTTTCGCTGGCCTGGATCATCCACCAAACCAACGCGCAAAAACTCTTTGCGCCAGAGCGATCGAGTCAGCCAGGTGGTGAGCAGCGCCGCCGTGAATGCGATCAGATAAATGTTGAGAGGGAAAATCACGCGCGTTGCTCCGGGGCACCGAGTTTTAAATAAAGTTCATAAATATTTTCCACCATGCGATCGGCGGAAAAATTTTCCTTTACGATTTGTTGTCCGCGATTGCCCAATTTTTGTCGCAGCTCTGGATGTTCGGCAAGCTGGATCAGCCTTTCAACCACGGCGGCGGTGTTGCCGGGCTGTATCAAAAATCCAGTTTCGTCTGTGATACAAATTTCTTTGGCGCCATCACAATTGTAGGCGACGACCGGTTTCGCCGCAGCCAGTGCCTGGGGCAGGGCGCGTGGCAATCCTTCACGAACCGAAAGATGGACGAGCGCATCCATGATTCCGACGTAACGCGGCACTTCGCTTGGCGGAATCAATCCTGTAAAAATAAAATGTTTTTCCAGGCCGAGTTCGCGTGCTTGCGATTCAAAACGCGCCCGCCATTTTCCGTCGCCGACGAAGAGAAATTTTATTTGCGGACAGCGCGAGACCAGTTCAGTTGCGATCGCGAACAAATCGTCATGCCCCTTAAGTTCGAAGAGTCGGGCAATTTTTCCGACGACGAAATCATTCGGTGCGATGCCGAGTTGCTGGCGCAGCGAGAGATCGTTTGACGCAGACAAAAACGGATCGAGTTCGAATCCGCTGAAAATGCGACTGTATTGATCCGGTCTGCCGATGTTCGCATCGAGATATTGCCCGGTCATTGCGTGCGCCACCGAGATAAAATGCGTGGTGAATTTCCCGGCGTATTGTTCAGCGGAACGAAAAATTAAATTGGCAAATCTAGTTTGAAACTTTCCGAAAGAAGGTCCGTGAATTGTATGCACAATCAGCGGAACTCTCGCACGATGCGCCGCGATCCGTCCGAGAACCCCGGCTTTTCCGCTGTGGGTATGAACGACATCTGGCTTGGTGTTCTTAAAGATTTGCGTGAGGCGTCCCAGAGCGCGCCAATCTTTCCACGGATGAACCGGGCGAACCAAATCGGGGACGATGGTGAGGAGGTCGGGTGTCGCGGCGAAAGCGGTTTCCAGAGAACCTTCCGGCCCGGTCGTTGGCCCGGAAATCAGATCGACCTGTAGATTTTTTTTCCGATGAAGGCCGAGAACGGTTGAAACTGTATTTTCCTGCGCGCCGCCAACGATTAATCGGGTGATGACGTGAGTGACACGCATCCGAATTAACTTTTTTCGTTTTGCAGAACCTTCAAATGCTTCTGCACTTCGATGGCTTCAGCGCCTCCAACGGGAGCGTATTTCAGATAGAGTTTGTAATTTTTGATCGCAGCAGCCTTGTCCTTTTGCTTCTCGGCCACCTGTGCCAGCCCGTAATAAATTTGAAATGTATTCTTTGGAACCACTTCCAGGAGCGCATCGTAATCGCGTTTGGAATCATCCAGCTTGCCGCTCTGAAGATTGGCAATGGCACGATTGAGCAAGGCAGGTTGGTTGCCGGGTTGTGATTTCAAAAGTTGATTCAAGGACACGATGGCTTCGTTGAATTGTCCGAGTTGCATATTCAGGACCGCTTTGGTGAAGAGCGTGCGTGGATTTTGTGGAGCGATCTGCAATTGTTTTTGGACATTGATCAGTGCGTTGGTGTATTGGCGCGTGTCCAAATAAAGTTGCGTTAAAACTCCAAGGCGATTTTCGTCCTTTGGGTTTTCATGCACGGCGTTCATCAATATCTTTTCTGCGGTTGGAAAATCATTTTTAGCCAAATGGGCGAGTGATTCGGTTCGCAGCAGATCAAGATAGGCATTGGTGTTGAGCAGCGACGTCTTCTGATTTTCGTGAAGCTGATGCACTAATTTGAGCGCTTCATCGTGCTGCTGGAGTTCGATCAAACTCTTGGCGAGCGACAAGCGGGCTTCAAAGCTCTTTGGAGTGAGTTCAAGGGTGCGCGTGAAAAGTCGCACCGACTGCCGGAGGTTTCCACCTCGGCCTAACATTTCTCCAAGGCGCAGGCAGAAATTAGGTTCGTCGAACGGTCCATTCCAAGTAATGGCGGTTGGTAAATCTGGATACTGCCCCAGTTTTTTTTCCAATTCTTCATCCGCTTGAATCGGGCGAATTTCGCCTTTGCGGAGGCTGGCGTTGAATTGCTGGTTTACCTGAGCTACCACGTTTTCTGGGTTCAGCTTCATCGCATCGGCGAATGCGCGGCTCGCATCTTCGAGGCGCTTTGCTTTTTGCAGTTCTGTGCCCCAGAAATTCAAGGCGCGGGAATAGTAACTGTTCACGATTTTCGCTTCGGAACTGGTCGGGGTAAGCGGTGCAATATTTGGCAGCACATCTTTTTGGAACGAGGCCCAGAAGGTTTGGTTTTCAGCCAGTTCGCCGGTGGCCATTGCTGGCGCCAGCCAACTGTTGGCTGAATACGGTTTCAATTCATAAACCAGTTGGTGCGGCAATGGATAAAATCTCTCGAAATAATATCCGAAGCTCGGGTGCAGGTAAAAAATCTGATGAGTTTTACCAAGCGCGTCGAGGCGTTGCATCAGTTCAATTGCTGATACGCGGTTGGTTGGATTTGCCTCGGGATAATCCTTTGGATGCATCTGATGAAGATGTTTCTGATACTCGGGGAAAGGAAGCGATCCGGTTTCGAGAAAAATATTGTCCGAAGGTTTCCCCATTTGCGCGTAAACCGCTTTCAACAAAAGAAGGCGGGTTGGATCGTCGCTCAAAATGACGGCTTTGCTTGCTGGCAAAGATTCCGCCGTCAACTTTGAGAACTGGTTCAAGACGGTTCCGCTGTCCGCCTGTAGGAGTGGATAGTTTTTTCGAGCCAGTGCGATTGGAATCCCGATCGACACCACTCCAGTCGCGATGAGAAGCAAAAGATTCACCCCTTTGACGAGGCTGGATGAACGCGCCCATTTTTGTGACGGCTCGCGGCCAAAAACCAGCAGGGCGTAACCGATGAAATAACCGACGGTCAGCGCGGTCAAATAGTAGAAGGTGAGGAATGGTAAAAGCTCGAATCCAAGAAAACGCGGGCTGAATTTTGGATCGAAAAAAATCCAAAAACCGATCGTGAGAAAACCGAGATGCATCAGCCGGAACATGAGAGCGGTGGCGGTGGTTCCAGCGTGACTAATGTCGCCGCGAAATGACGGCCAGCGAATGCCAATGATCGAGAGCGGGAGCAGCGAGGTTAGCGCGATCATGAACAAATGGGACCGCAGTGAAGTCGCGTAAACGAAGGGCAGGTTGAATAAATAACTTTTTTGATAGCGAAGGTGATCCTTCAGAACCGCCCAGAATGTTACGTTCGAATCCGGGGAGAAAATGGCCAGCAACGGAAAAAGAAAATAGAGCGACAACCCAATTGCGCCGAAAAGCGCCAATCGCGAAACGAAACGGAAATCGAAAAAACTTTTTCCTTTGATCCAAATGAGTGCGGCCAAAAACAGAGGTAAGAATCCGATCAAAGCCCAGTTGTTCGTCATGCCGATTCCATAAACCAGAGCAAACTTACTGATCCAACATTCGCGCTGCGAAATCCGGTATTCCAGCAGGCAACGAATCACGTAAGCAAACAGGAGCAAGTCGAGCATCTCGCCCGTGGCGGCGATGGCGTTTTCCCAGAAGGTAAATTGCAATCCACACACCAGCACCGCAACGATGGGCGGCAGCCATGCGTAAGGAATTGAATTGAAAAGTGTGCCCGATTCGCGCTCGCGTTGTTCGCGGGTGCGGTCGTGCGGCAAAATGGAAACGGAACGGGCGAGCAACGCCAGGGTCAGCGCCGCGCACAGTGCAGAAAAGAAATTCAGCGCCACGAGCTGCGACGTTCCCGAGAGCCACGTGAATGGATAAGTGACGACGGAGTGCAGCGGAGCAATCGTGCTGGGTCGCCAGCTTAGATTTCCCGGGTGCCAATCCCAGCCCGCGATCTTTGCGACAACCGGCAAGCTTTTCAAGGTGACCCAGTGACTGAGTGTGATGGTGTAAATGAGCAAAACCACCGCTGCGATTACCCAGGGTAAAAACCGGGACACGATGCTGAATTGTGGTTTTTCCTGAGGAGGATTTTCAGTTTGTTCTGTCGTCATTGTTTAATTAGTTGAAACGATGGTCGAAATGTTGGCAAGCCTTTGTGCCGTCCTTCAATTCGTGCGCAAGTCGGCCACGCATTCGACATGTTGTGTTTGCGGGAACATATCGAGTGGCACAACTTTCGCCAGTTTAAAGACACCACTGAAGCAAAGGATGTTCAAGTCGCGCGCGAGCGTGGCGGGATGGCAGGAGACGTAAATGATTTGTGACGGCCGCACTTTTTCGAGCAGTTGCATCGTCTCCGGCGGACAACCGGTGCGGGGAGGATCGAGAATAATCGTCGTTGCGCCGCGATCATAACGGCCAATCAAACCGGGTAATAATTCTTCCGTGCGGCCGCCGAAAAATTCACCGTTCTTCAAGCCGCGTTTCTCCGCGTTCTTCCGTGCGGCGCTGATGGCTGGCATATCGACTTCAATTCCGACGAAGCGTTCGACGAGATCCCCCAGTTCCACGCTGAAAAAGCCGACGCCGCAATAAGTGTCGATCAGAAAACGCGATTGGCTGTCGCGCAATCGTTCGCGCACGGCTTCGACCAGTTTCGGCAAAAGAAAAAAATTGTTTTGAAAAAACGAATCGCGCGGCAACTCCCAACCTTCCGGCGGAACGCGCAGGACTACTTTTAACCCACCTTTGGGCGGCGGATTTTTTCGGACGTGTTGAATCTGTTGGTTCAAGGCTGGCTCCGCGATTTTACATTCCTCGATGTCCACAACGAGTCGGCTGTCCGCGCGAATAAAACCGATGTTCAATCCTTGTTTAAATTTATCCCACTGGCTGCGAATCATGATCCGATTCCGATAGCCGTAGGGTTGAGGGCAGGGGATCACTGGATCGATGAGCGCCTCGGAAAATTTTCCGACACGGCAGAAAAGATCGACGATTTGCTTGTGCTTGATGCGAAGCTGCGCCGCGTAATCGATGTGTTGATATTGGCAGCCCCCGCAATCGCCGAAATAGCGGCAGAGCGGCGTGACGCGCTCCGGCGACGGCGTGATTACATTGAGCAAGCGCGCGCGGGCAAATCGTTTTTTGACCTCGGTGATTTCGACCTCGACCTCTTCGCCCAAAGCAACGAATGGAACGAAAATGACAAAGTCTTCCAGCCGCGCCACACCCTCGCCGCCGAAGGCGATGTCAGAGACGGTCACGGAAATTTTGGAACCGGGAACTAAATCCATCCGGGCAACTTACGGGCGCAGGCAACGTGGGAAAAGTTATTTGTCGGCGAACTGCTGTGCGCCTAAGTCAGTATGGCTTTTGTTGAGAGCGAAAGCGGTGTTTGCTCTCCGAAGAGAGCGTGGGTTGCGTCCCGCGGAGCGGGAAGCCGAGCCACAGGTTGTGGGACTTGCGCCCCAGACAACGATGAATGATCGAAGAACGAAAACCATGAAGACTTATCTACTCCGTGACCCAAAAATTGTCGAGCGGCAAAACCGCCGCGCCAGCAACCGCCCATGAACCGCGCCCTACCGCCGCAACTACCTCCAAAACCAAGCCCATGCCCTCAACCTGAAACTCGTACCCGCATAACACCACCTCAATCCTGTTACTCAGGAGGCGTTTGTTGGTGCAAGCCGGACATGAGGATACTCCAAAATCTTGCCGTCCACGGTGACGAGAGGCGCATCCAGAATACGAGACGTAGCGACGATGATTTGGTCTGCGGGGTCGCGGTGGAAAGTGCCCGGAAGCTGAGTGGACTCAACGCTGATACTTGGCGATAGCTCAATGAGCCGGACTCCGGGATACGCAAGCGCCTGCTGAATCCAATCGAAGACCGGGCATGGCAAAGTAAGCCGTCCACGCTCGACGAGCTTGGCAACCTCCCAGCACGAAATCGCACTCACGCCGAGGCCGGTCTGCTCGGCGGAATCGAGCATCGTGCGCGTAGAAGCGGAGAGCGCAGAATCGCCATGAACCCACCAGACCCAGATGTGCGTATCGAGGATAATCACCCGGCAGCCTCCCAGTCAGCATCCGCCACGGGTTCAGTGGGCGAGAGGAACGTTACCGGGGTGCCACGAAGCGGGTAGCGGGAACCCGAAGCGGCGACGGCAGCAAATGGAAGGACGATGACCTCGACGGACTCGCCACGACGCAAGGGAATATCGCGCAACGTGATGACGCCATCCTCGGACAATGTAGTTTCGGCGCGGTGTGCTTGCATGGCGGGAGAATAAAGAGCCTTCGATTCAGGGGCAAGCGCGCAAAACGCCTAACGACCCCAAGCTCAGCGACCGCAGCCCGGGAGCGCGCGTGTGCGCGTGTGCGCGTGTGCGCGAAACGGCGCGAGGCGAAGGCGAGGGATGTGCTGGGCTTCACGGCGGGAGCACATGCCGTGACTGAGCCGGTCGAGCCACAGCCGGGCGCGGCAACTGAACGCCAGGGCTGCGGTTCGCTGCAGCGCATGGTTAGGCGATTTGCGCGGCAGCATCATCGTAAATTGAAGACCCCCTCCAGCTTGGTAATCGAGTCTGGAGTGGCCGCGATAAACACGAGCGCCCCTTGGTCTTTGGGGGACTCGAAACCATAAACAAAACCACCTGAAATGAATGAACGTCGAATAGCCTCAATAAGTGGAACCGCAGACCAATCTCCAAACGATTGTTTGGTGTTCGGGCTGAGCGGTCCAACCTTGCTCAGTTCGTGGGTGCCCGTGATGCAAAGCATCAAGAAGAGCCGCGGCCCGTCTGGAAGACGGATTGATCTCGTGGCAGTGCCATTGAGTTCTTTGGCTGCGTCGTCGCGCAAGGTCGCCAAGGTCTGGTCGGCCAATAGCGCCTCAATGTGTGCGAAAATAGCGTCGAAGTCTGGCATCGTTCAGAAATCGCCTAACGATGATTCTACAACTTCAGTTGCGTAATTTATGACGCTCGGAGATGCTCTCAATCGGGTCCGGGAGGTGATGCGGCGGAAGCATTTGGCGCTTTCGAC